>DIUC01000006.1 GCA_002435785.1 Saprospiraceae bacterium UBA6168
TGGCCGATTCATGCAACAACGCCATTCATAGTCATTGTGTTTTATCTTAATCTTTATGAAACTTATAGTCTGAATCACGGATTGGACGGATTGAAGGATTGCACGGATGCCACGTTCAGCGAAATCCTTGAATCCCTCCAATCCGTGATTCAGACGCATTCCACACCTCCACCCCCTGCTTCAATATCTCCAAATGTTCCGCATTCGCCATACCGCTTTATTTTTAAAGGTTAAAAACATTTTCCCGATTTGTTTCATCATCTAGTTTTCCTCGCTCCTCTATTTCATATCCTTCCCAACTTTCTTTATCGGTTTCTTTAAACAACTGCTTTTTAGGATTTACTCTAAATCTTCTTTGTAAATCTTCAGCACCTTCTACTCCATTATTTGACAAACTTGCTAGCCAATCAATTGACTCTACTCTGGCATATGCTATGTTGATGTTTTTTAGATTTGTTCTTTTAAAAATTGTATTTTTGAGAATAGCATTTTCAAAACTAGCATTCTCAAAATTTGAACCTTCAATTTTAGTATTTGTAATATCGACTCCATCCATTATAGCATACTCAAAAACTGAATTTAATATTTGAGCATTCATAATTTCAGCATTTGTAAGGTCAGCTCGCCAAAAATTGGCATCTGCTATATAAGCTTGTACAAGGCTAGCTTCAGAAAGATTTGCAAGTGCAAAGTTAGTCCCCTCTAAAACGGCAATATCAAGCTCAGCATGTTCAAGGTGGGCAAATGCCAAATTTGCATAACTTAGATTTGATAGTGCTAGTTCAATTCTATCAAGGTTTGCACCAAGTAGATTTATATTATTACATTGAATGCCCAGCAAATCTTCTACAAATAGTGAAATAAAACAACAATTTAATCCCATCTCCATTCTCTCTCCTGCTATTAAGCGGAGATAACGTGTAAATTCATCTTCATTGACACCGATAGCCCTTCTCTGGCGCTCCATTAAATTATTACCTTGTTCAATGATTAAAGATTTGCGAATCCAAATAGTAACATCTATTTCTTTAGCCGACAAATTAGCTTGTATCTTTGTTTTCATGTCCATCATCCTTGCCAAAAAATCAACTTTTGCTAACTCAACTTCTTCTTTACTTTTATTATAGGTAGGAAAGTCAATATCCAATACCCCTTTAACATCCCAGTAAAACTCAAGTGTCTCACTAAATTTTTCATTATCCAATTTCCTTTTTAATAACTCTTCCCAGTCCATCCCCATGATCTGATCCACCTCCACCTCATGCAAACACAAACTCCCAAAAATCAACCAATAGGTATGAAAACCATTCAAAACCAACTGCTCCGGTTTGAAACGGATTTCATCGGCTAGGACATTGGCTTGGTAGCTAAAAATAAACCCATCCTCTAATAGGCCGGAGAAGTAGATGCCCATTTGCTCGGCTAGTTCCCGGTGTTGCGCCGTCTTGTTGGCGATGATTTCCTTCATGTACTCCATCGTCTCGCTGGTATGCCGGATGGTGGCGTAGGTTTCCTGCATTTGTTTTTGCACTTCCTCCAAAGAACGGGTCTTAATTTTGCCCCTTCTGTTGTCCGTTTCCAAGAAAAAATCAAGGGTGTTCTGCCAGATATGCTCGCAGGCAAGGTATTCATAGAGCGATTTATGCATGAACTCTATCACATAATTGTATTCCTTGTCCGCTTCTGGTTGGTCGCCGGGCTGCTTCTGTGATTCTTGGAGGTAGAAGGAAGTAAGGATGTCCTTTAGCACCTGCTTCATGCTTTGTCCATCTTCGGTCGTTCGGAGAAAGTTCTTGGCAAACTGCTTTGTTTCCTTGTATTCGGCCATCTGTGATTTGCGCAGATAGCCTTTCTTGCCCTGAAAGGTCTTAAAGGCAAGGAAGGCAAGGTATTCCCGCAAATCCTCCTTGGTAAAAACAGAATCATCCTGTAGGTATTTTTTCAGGCGCTTGTTGTTGTCCCATTTGCGTTGCAGCACTTGGTCGAAAAGCTGGTCGTCGATGGTCGCCCTTGAAGCGGTTGCCTCCAAAGGCACTTTGGCCATTAGCACCATTTGCAACATGATAGGTAATTCTATCAGTTCCTTGATATGTTGTTGGCTTTCATCTTGGTTGATGTGCTCAATTTGTTCTTCCGTGAGCGTACACCCGTCCTCCTGCCATTTGGCTGTGAAGTTTTGAACGAGGGTCTTTTGCTGTTCCTCGCTCAATACATCCAAACTGAACACCAAGCATTCTTCTTGGTGCAGTTTGTTGGTCTCCATGTAGTTGAACCGGGAGGTCACTATTATATATAGGTGTTCGTTCCGCTCTACCAGTTTTTTGCAATTGCGAAGGAAACGCACCACCTCCTCGTCAGTGGGGCTTTGGGCCATGTAGAATTCATCAAGGCCATCCAGGAAGAGCAAATTGGGCTGGCCGTGCTTTTTGTCCACCCAATCTGTAAAGCCGATGGCTTCGTTATCTGGCAAGAGCTTGGCAAACTGTTCGATGTCGGCATCCAAAATCGTTTTGTCGGCATCCTGCAAGCGCAGGAAGAAGGCATTGCCGTTGAAATTGGGGTCTTTTAGCAAATCATGGATACTACGGTAACAAAACGAGGACTTGCCATGCCCTGGCTGGCCAAGCAGCACCATCAATTTTCCCTCTTCCAACTTTGAATTTATTTCGTTGCTAGGCTTTTTTGGAATGAAATGCTGCAATAGGTAATCGTGGATATTACCAAGGGAGTCAATTTTATAAAAATGTTCTTGTGGCTGCCATTCTGGGTCTTCTCTCATTTCCTTCAGCCGCTCTTTGCCTATTGCTTTTTCAAAGACCAAAAAGCCCGGCTCGATATAGATGTCGGACAGCGCCACCAGTTTTTCGCCAAGGGCGGGTTGGTGGTATTTCTTTTTTAGTTCTGCCTTGTATTTTTTCCGGGCAAGCATTTGCTGTGCCTGTTCATTGAAGTCATTTTTGCACCAATCCAAAAGATTTTGAAAGTCGCTTTTTTTGGCATTGAGCAACATGCTGAACTCGTAGGCGAAATAATCGGGGAAATCGCTGGCAAAGTCGGCGGCTTGGGCTGCTGCCATCTGGAAGCTATACATCAGCCATTGCTGGTAGGCAGGCTTGAAGTCGGCCAATAAGGGCATGGCAGCGGGGTTGCTAAGGTGGTTGCAGTCGAAGTTGTATTCCTTTTCGTTTAGTTTTGCAAAGACTTCGTAGCGGATTTTTGTTTTCAGAAAGACATCGTTATCATCCTCATCGGGTTCAATATCATCCAAGCGCTGGCCTAATTGGTATTCTATCGCTTTCATCAGGCTCAAGGAAACGAGGTTGAAAGCTTGTTGGTGCTTATCGGTGGTAAAGGAGATTGCCTTGGCCCATTCTGCGAACGTGGCTTCCGAGGGCTTCTTTTTGAGCCAATCTGCATACGAGCGGATAAGGGAAGCTACCACGCCATCCGTTTTGAATTTGAGCTTTAGCCCTGTTTGCTGAATAGCAATGTCCTTTGGATTTTTCAATTCCTTTGCCATGTCTTTTTTAGGTTACTGGATGTGCTGGATAAGATGGATAGCTGAAACGATAGGTTGAACCCCTTGTGAGGCAAAGCACTCGCCCTTGGCCCTTTCGGTAAAAGCAAGGCTGCAGTAATTGGCGAGAATGGCATTGAATGGGTTTCGGTTCATTACAGTTCTTATTAAAATTTGGCTTTCCCCGCAAATCTACCCCAACCTTTCGTAATTCCAAGCCCCCTCCTACCCTTTTGCCTACCTTTTCCGCAGAAAAAATGGCCAATTTCTTGGCACATGAAAAAAAATTGTGATTTTTTGAAAAGATGCTTTGACGATAAAAAACTTTGCTTTTATATTTGCCTGACCTTCATCAGAAACAGTGCAGCAAAGCAGGGTAGCGAAGGCAGATTACTACAAACAATTAGGGGAAAACTTACCAAAATAGCGATAAAGGCCCTGCCATGGGCTTCATTCACCCTCAACACTAACCTAAACCTTTGAAAAACAGCTAGTTACAGTTTCAACTCAAACAATTTTTACCAGCATCAGCCAGTGTTCAGCTACCAAAAGCTAAGCAAATTCTATTTCTAAGCGACCGAAATCTATTTCTAGGCGACCGAACTCAATATCTAAACGCCTAAATTCGATTGCGAAACGAATAAGATTTTGCACTAAGCGAGCGGCCTCCATGTCGAAAGAACGTTAGGCTATGGCTATAGAACCAACCTGGTTATCTAAACGACTGGCAACGATGTCGGTGCAAGCATAATGAAAAGCGGAACGGCCTCGCTTTATTTCCAACCGAAGGAAATCTATTTCGAAGTGTTTCGCAGAAGGTTTTGCTTGGCTATATAATGGCTTTATGGGCCATTGTAAGCCCCATTGTCGGCTGGTAAATATCCAATTACGCTAAGCAATTTGGAATATGAAATTGGCAATCGGCCTTTGGCCTTTGGCCAATGAGTATATATTATATGCTATAGGCAATAGGCCAATGGCTATAGTTTTTATATGCACCGCAAGCTGCTACAGGTGACTCGTGTTAAACCTTATTTTCTCACTATTTAAACTCATTTAATTCATGAAGCCACTTTTCAACTGTTCACAAGCCGATTTTATCCTCGTGGTGAACACGGGCCTCAACTCCTTTCTTGAACATCAGCCCTTGTTTCCGCCCCGCAGCCCCAAATTTACATTGGCCTGGGAAACCACCATGCGCACCGACATAGATGCTGCGGAGGCCATGCCCACCGAAGCGGAACGGGATGCCGAATCACAGTTATTGGCAGACGACTTAGACAACAAGGCAGATTTGGGCCGCAATTACTACCAACGACTAAAGGGCCATATCACCAATTCCTTTCCCGCCAACCTGGTGGACATCAAGCTAAAGGCCGCTGGCCAAGGGCTTTACGAGAAAGCGAACAATTGGCCTTCCCTGATGACGATGCTGGGCATGGCCCAAAGGTTTATTGCTGCCAACCTGGCCGCACTCCTCGCCAACGACGAGATGCCCCCGACTTTTCCAACGGAATTTGATACTGTCATCGCTGATTTTAGGGCAAGCCTTGCCACCTATCAGGATTTTAGGGAGGTCATCATGGTGGAGAGCCAGGACCGCATTGCCGCACTGAACAGCGTGCACAAACGCTTCATGCCCATGATGAAAATTGGACAAGATATCTTTAAGGACAACCCCGCCGTGTACACCCAGTTCGTCTTCGCCGATGTGCTGGCAAGGGTGGGCGGCCACGGCCAGGCAGGCTTTGATGGCAAGGTGATAGATAGTGTGACGAACCTGCCAATACCTGGTGCGCTTATAAAACTTTTTCTTCCCGATAATCCAGAGACGGAATATACCACCATGACGAATGGGGACGGCGATTATATCGTGAACTGTCCATCTGGCACTTATACCGTCACGGTCGGCAAGCCCGGCTATAATAGCCATACAATGGAAGGTATGGTGGTGGAGGTAGGTACGGTGAGCAGGCTAAATGTGAAGTTGTCACCAATGGTGGAAGGGGTATAATGTGGGGCAAAAAGAAAAAAGGGTTACTAAACCTTAATGGTTTAGTAACCCTTGGTAGTGGAGGGCGGAATTAATTCCGCTCTCCATATTTCATCATTAATCATTAATCGCTTTAATCCCCGGCAATTCCTTCCCTTCCAGCATTTCCAGCATGGCGCCGCCGCCCGTGCTCACGAAGCTCACCTCGTCGGCGAGGCCCAATTGGTTCACGGCGGCCACGCTATCGCCCCCCCCCACCAAAGAGAAAGCACCGTTCTTGGTAGCTTCCGCCACGGCAAGTGCAATGGCTTTGGTGCCGTTGGCAAAGTTTGGCATCTCAAAAACGCCCATCGGGCCGTTCCAGATGATGGTCTTGGAGTTGGCGATCACCTCCTTGAAGGCGGTGCGGGCCTCCTCGCCGATGTCAAGCCCCATCCAACCATCGGGGATGGTGTTGCTTGCTACGTTTTGGAAATTGGCCTCCGCATCAAACTTATCGGCTGCGATGCTGTCCGATGGCAGGTAAATGCGCACCCCTTTTGCGGCAGCCTTTGCCAGTAGGTCAATGGCCACGGGCACTTTGTCCTCTTCCACCAGCGAGTTGCCGACGCTGCCGCCCTGCGCCTTCACGAAGGTATAGGCCATGCCCCCCCCGATGATGATATTGTCCACGAGGTCGAGGAAGCGCTCCAGCAAAACGATTTTGTCGCTCACCTTGGCACCGCCAGTGATGGCGGTGAACGGGCGCTCCGGGTTGTTCAGCACCTTGTCGGCATGCTTGATTTCGCTTTCCATCAAGAACCCGAACGTGCGGTTTTCCTTCGGGAAAAACTGCGCCATGACAGTCGTGCTGGCGTGCGCACGGTGGGCCGTGCCGAAGGCGTCGTTCACATAGATGTCGCCGAGGGCCGCCAACTGTTTGGAGAAGTCGAGGTCGCCCTTTTCCTCCACCTTTTGGAATCGGGTGTTTTCCAGCAGCAGCACCTCGCCGGGTTGGAGGTCAGCAGCCATTTTGGTGGCAGTCGCTCCCACGGTCTCCGGGCAGAACTTCACGGTGGTGCCCAGCATTTCGGCCAAGTGTTTCGTGAGGTGGTTGAGGGTAAACTTTTCGACGTTCACCGTGCCGTCCTCCTTGAGCTTGTCTAACGGCCTACCGAGGTGCGACATCAGCACGACGCTCCCGCCCCCGTCCAGCACATGCTTGATGGTGGGCAATGCTTCCCGCATCCGGGTGTCATCGGTGATGTTGTACTGCTTGTCGAGCGGCACGTTGAAGTCCACCCGCATGATGGCTTTTTTGTCTTTGAAATTGATGTCTTTCATGTTGGGAATTCATTGGTCATTCGTCATTTGTCATTGGTCATTGAGCCTTACCCAATGACTAATGACCAATGACTACAATGACTGGTTTATCAAAAAAAAAGACACTACCACATCAACGAGACCGGGTAGTGCCTTCCTATCATACTAATTCGAATCTTATTGCTGCAAGCCCACCATTTCAGCCATGTCGGCCAAACGGGCGGAATAGCCAGCTTCGTTGTCGTACCAGCCGACGATACGGCAGGTATTTCCGTTCACTTGGGTCAGGCCCGCATCATAGACGCAGGAGTGGGTGTTGCGCACGATGTCGCTCGATACGATTTCATCGGTGCAATATTCGAGGATGCCTTTGAGGCTGCCCTTTGCGGCCTCCTCGAACTTGGCGTTGATTTCCTCCACCGTAGCGGTGTTCTTGATGGTGCAGACCAAGTCCGTCACAGAGCCGGTGGCCACAGGCACCCGCAGGGAGTGTGCAGCGATTTTGCCCTTGAGGTGCGGCGCTACGAGCACGACCGCTTTGGCAGCACCAGTGCTGGTCGGCACGATATTTTGTGCGGCGGCACGAGCACGGCGCAGGTCACGGTGCGGCGCATCCTGGATGTTCTGGTCGGAGGTGTAGGCGTGGATGGTGTTCAGGAAGAACTGCTCCACCCCGAAGGCTTTATCGAGCACGAGCACCATCGGCACGAGGCAGTTGGTGGTGCAGCTTGCGTTGGAAACGATGAGGTCAGATGCCTTCATGTCCTGGTGGTTGGCACCGATGACGAAGGTAGGCACGTCGTCGGTCTTTGGAGGGGCAGAAAGCACGACCCGCTTGGCACCGGCTTGGATGTGGAGGCCAGCCTTCTCTTTGTCGAGGAAGATGCCTGTGCACTCAATCACGACATCCACGCCAAGTTCCTTCCACGGCAACTCTGCGGGGTTCTTGATGGCGCTGCCCACGATTTTTTTGCCATTGAAGTAAAGGTGGTCGTTGTCGGCGGATACTTCGCCTTCGAACTTGCCCTGCATCGTGTCGTACTTGAAAAGGTGTGCAAGGGTGTGGTTATCGGTCAGGTCATTGATAGCCACGACCTCCACGCCTTCTTTTTTGAGCAAGTTGCGCATGGTGATGCGGCCAATGCGACCGAAACCGTTGATTGCAATTTTGATTGACATAGTTGATTACTGGTTTAAGTTTATTTACGGAAAAAATATAGGTCAATAAGTCTGAGGGATGCAGCCTCGATTGTACTGCGGATAATTTGGCAAGTTGCGGAACGATTTGTAGCCGCTTTTAGGTTAGTCCCTTGGTTTTTCGAAGCATGGCAAAGGTAAACACCTGCGTGTATTTATTGCATTGTTTCAGCAGGCAAATGACCTTCGAGAAAAAAATATTTACCAAGGCTTTGGTTTTAGGAAAACAGTCCTATCTTTGCCCCGCTTTTGAAGGAAGCATGTTTCACAAACAGTACGCCCCGTTCGTCTAGGGGTCTAGGACGGCGCCCTTTCACGGCGTTAACACGGGTTCAAATCCCGTACGGGGTACTAAGAAAAAGCCCTTGCGATTAGCGTTGCAAGGGCTTTTCTTATTGGGTCAGTTGGTGGTTCTGTCATTTATCATGGTAGTTCTTGACGATTCTCCCAAGAAACCCTCCAAACAAAAAAAGCCACCAAATGAATTGGCAGCTTTTTTTGTCTTTAGTTGAGTATCGCTTACGCAGCCAACACGGCCCGCACCTTGTCCGCAGCTTCCTGCAACAAGATGGCCGATTGAACCTTCAAGCCCGACTCGTCAATGATTTTCTTGGCAAGGTCGGCATTGGTGCCTTGCAGCCGCACGATGATGGGCACGTTGATGTTGCCCATGTTTTTGTAGGCATCCACCACGCCCTGCGCCACCCGGTCGCAGCGCACAATCCCCCCAAAGATGTTGATGAGGATGGCCTTCACCGCTGGGTCTTTCAGGATGATGTGAAAAGCTTTTTCCACCCGGTTGGCATCGGCAGTACCGCCGACGTCGAGGAAGTTGGCAGGTTCGCCACCGGACAGCTTGATGATGTCCATCGTGGCCATGGCGAGGCCCGCACCGTTCACCATACAGCCCACGTTGCCGTCGAGCTTCACGTAGTTTAGGTCAAATGCCTTTGCTTCTACCTCTGTTGGGTCGTCCTCGTCTGAGTCGTGCATGGCTTCGAGGTCGGGATGGCGGTAGAGGGCATTGTCGTCAATGGACACCTTGCTGTCTACGGCAAGGATGCGGTCGTCAGCAGTTTTCAGCACCGGGTTTATCTCAAAGAGGGAGGCGTCGGAGCCAACAAAAGCGGCGTACAGTTTCTCCACAAAGCCGACCATGTTCTTAAAGGCAGCGCCGCTCAGGCCAAGGTTGAAAGCGATTTTGCGGCATTGGAAAGCTTGCAGGCCCTGCTCTGGGTCAATGTATTCCGTGTGGACGAGGTCCGGGGTTTCCTCTGCCACTTTTTCGATGTCCATGCCACCTTCCGTGGAGTAGATGATGACGTTGCACTTCTGCTCCCTGTCCATGAGTATGGACATGTAGTATTCTTTGCAGGCATTGAAGTCGGGGCGGTAGCTATCCTCGGTGACCAGCACTTTGCGCACGAGCTTGCCATCCCCTTCCATGCCGCCCGGCGTTTGCGGGGTCTTTAGCATCATGCCGATGATGTTTCCGGCGTGTTCTTTTAGTTGGTCGAGGTCTTTGGCGAGTTTTACGCCGCCGCCCTTGCCCCTGCCGCCAGCGTGTATCTGCGCCTTGACCACGACGAAGTCCGTACCGGTCGTTTCCCGGATATTTTTCCAGGCTTCCACCGCTTCGTCAACGTTGGTGGCAACAATGCCCTCTTGGATGGCTACGCCAAACTTTTTCAGCAGTTCTTTCCCTTGGTATTCGTGAAGATTCATTGATGAGAATATTTGTGGGCTTTAGGAATGAAGGAGGTATGACTTACTCCAAACCATTTGCCCTTTTGTTTATCAGAATATAAATGTTACGCCCAGGTTAGGCATGATGGGCAATTGGTTGATGCGCTTGTTCCTCACCCGGTCAAAATAGAAAATATTTTCCCGGTTGTACATGTTGGTGGCGCTTGCCACGACCTCCAAGCTGGTGTATTTGCCAAACTTGAACACCCGCTTCAAGGAGCCATCCAGACGGTGGTAGTAGGGAAGCCGACCGCCATTCCGCTTGGTGTCCAGCACGATGCCGAGGTCGCCATTGCCGGTGAGGGGGTCAGAGTTCAGGCCATCGTTGAAATTGATGTTGCCATAGAAGCCTTGGGTTTGGGTAAATGGAAACCCGGAACCCATGTTCCAGCGGAGTGCAGCTTCCCATTCCATTTTCTCCCCGAATTTGTAAGTGCCGAGCAGGTTCACGTTGTGCCTACGGTCAAAAATGGTCGGGTACTCCTGTTCGCCATCGTCCCTGTTGACATAGGCCAAGGAGTAGGTTGCCCAGAGATAAACCTTTTTGGTCTCGTACCGCAGGGTCCAATCAACACCATAGGCCAAGCCCCTTTCGGTCACGAAATTCGGGTCGGTGGGGTTCAGCTTGTTGCGGTTGATTTGGATGAGCTGCTTGAAGTCCTTGATGTATGGCTCCACGTTCATTTCTATCCGTTTTGTCAGGTCAATCTCGGTACCCACCACGGCATGGATGGCTTTCTGGAGGCGGTGGGGTGCTTGGGTATTGCTGTTGGGCAAGGTGACCCGCTCCTCCGGCCCGGTGAGGAACCCAACGAACAAGTTGACCACATCCAGCTCGTTCACGCTGCTGATAAGGTTTTGGGAGTAGAACCCACCCGCCGCTTTCAGCCTGAACCTATCCGTCACATTGTATTTCATGCCAAGGCGAGGCTCAAGGGTGGAAGTGGATTGAGATGCGTACAACTGCATACGAAGGCTTGGCTCAAAGATGAAGTCGCCAAGTCTGCCCTTGTATTTCACAAATGCGCCAAGCTCGGTGGTGTTGTCGTTTTGGCTGATGGTGTTTCCGACATAGTTGCGGAACTTGAACTTGGTATCAAGCCCGATGATTTCAAAGCCGTATTTGATTTCATTGCGAAGCCCAAAATAGGTGAAATCAAGCCGCACGTTGTAGTTGGAAATGCCGCTGGTGCGTGGCTGCTCGCCTGCCTCCTGCAACTCAATGCTGTAATCGGAATAGGCAATGGTGCCACCGACCACAAGGTTTGAGTTGGGTGGAATAAGGGTGAAATTAGCCCCGCCGCCCACGTTCTGCCAGCCCAATTTTGCCACACCTATATAGTTGACGTTGTCGTTGAAATTGAAGCCAAAGAGGTTCAGCTTGCTGCCGTTGTTCGCCAAAAAGGACAGTTTCCCGTAAAAATCGGTAAAAGAAAAGGGCAAGCGCTTGCGGTCCTTATCAGAAAGCCCCGCATCCGATGTTGGGTAAAAAGTGGTATCCACAGCATAGGAATACAGCAGCGGGGAAGTTTCGTTGATATAGCTGTGCTTGGCGGTTAGCAAGAACGAGGTGCTCCCGCTTCCCTCTTGGAACTTTTTCAGTGGCCCTTCCAGCACGGCCTTTGCCTGAAAAGGGTTGGCGCTCACGAGTCCGGCAATCCGTTTTTTGTTTCCTTCCCTGGTCTTGAGGTCCACGACGGCTGAAACCCTTCCGCCGTACTCGGCATTGAAGCCCGCCGTGAGCACGTCCACGGTTTTGATGGTCTCCGTTTCAAAAACAGAATAAAAACCAATGCTGTGGAAGGGGTTGAAGATGGTCATGCCATCCAGTAAAATCCTGTTTTGGATGGGCGAGCCGCCCCGAATATAAATCTGGCCGCCTTGGTCACCTGTGGAAATGATGCCGGGCAATACTGGCAGGTATTGCGCAATATCGGCTTGGCCACCCGTACCGGGCAGCGCTTTGATTTGATTGGCAGTGACGGTCACCTTGGAGATGGAGACATCCGATCGGGCTTGTTCCCGCCGAGATGAAATCTCGACGGTGCCGAGTTGCACACTGCTTTCCGTCAGCATCACCCGTTGGTTGCTGATGCTGCCTTCCCGGATGGTGATTGCCACGGCCATGCTGTCATAACCAATGGAACTGACCACCATGTTGTAGGTTCCCACAGGAATGTTGCCGATGCTGAAGAACCCATCTACGTCGGTGGTGGTGCCGATGGTGGTGCCCTGAAGCAGCACCGTGCTGAATATCATGGGTGCCCCTGTGTTCTTGTCATAGACGTTGCCTCGGACAGCACCGCCCTTTTGTGCTAACGCCGATGAACATGCGAAAATGATGAGCGTGCTAATAACCAGTAGATGTTTTTTCATAACCTGTTCCAAAGAAATGTTTAGGCTTTGCGGAAAAATTGCCGCAATTCGGGCGCAAATATAAAAGGATAGTACTGGAAGAAAGGACTTGCGGAAGTCAATTTCTATTTGGTGAGAAATTAGCCTTGTCTTAACCGAGGCAGGGAAAACCAACCCAACGGTTTGAACTTGAAAAGCTGAAACTGTTACCTGCTGTAAATTAAGCAGCTTACCTACTGACAATCAATAAATTACCAGCACCCGATGTTTTTTGAGCAAATGGGTTTGCGGTCAAAACCGACCTATTTTACCATAAATGTGTAGTAGTACTCCCCAGGATAATTTTCGTAAAAACCCTCCAAATAAACTTCTGAACCACGTTTCTTTTTCAGTTCGTTCACCACTTCTTGTATGGAGCCTACTTTTACCTCACCCACTTTGGTGATAATATAGCCGGGGTCCATTTCCGTTTTTTCGATGATGCTGCCCACTTTTATGCTTTCAACGTACACACCGGACACCCGAAGTTTTCTGCGTTCGTCGGTAGTGAGTTCTCGTAGCGAGAAACCCATTGCCCCCAGCACGGTATTGTCGTCGCTTTTCACCACGATTTTGGAGGCCATGTCTTTGTCCTTCAAGGTCACATCAATCACGGAGCGCTTGCCCGACCTGATGTATTCCAATTTTATCAAAGCCCCGGGGTGCATCCTTCCCACCTGCTCCTGCAATTCAGGGATGGACCGAATTCTCATGCCATTGATTCCTACAATAACGTCATCTGATTTAAGGCCCGCCTCTTCAGCCCCGCCGCCCGGTGTCACGCTGCTGATGTACACGCCTTCCACCGCTGGCAATTTTAATTCTTGGGCGATGCGCCCGTCCACTGGCCCAATCTTCACGCCGAGCAGCCCCCTTTTGACCTCCCCGTAATCCCGCAGGTCCCGGATGATTTTTTGAACCAATGTTGCCGGAATGGCAAAGGAATACCCCTCGTATTTGCCCGAACGGGTGATGATGGCGGTATTGATGCCGACCAGCTCTCCATTGGTATTTACCAAGGCACCCCCGCTGTTGCCGGGGTTCACTGCTGCATCCGTTTGTATAAAGGACTCAATGGTATACTCGCCCTCCAAAATGTCAATGCTGCGCCCCTTTGCGCTCACAATGCCCGCCGTCACGGTGCTTTCGAGGTTGAAGGGATTGCCAACGGCCAATACCCACTCCCCTACCCGCAGGGAGTCCGAGTTGCCAAAAACGATGGTAGGCAGGTTTTTGGCATCAATCTTTAGCAGTGCTATGTCCGTGAAAGGGTCGGTGGCAATGAGCTTGGCCTCGTATTCCCGGTGGTCGTTCATGGTCACTTGGTACTTGTTCCCATCCTCTATCACGTGGTTGTTGGTCACGATATAGCCATCGTTGGAGATGATGACCCCAGAGCCAGATGATGCTCCATGCGAATTGCTGCCCCACCAACCATAAGCGGATTGCTCCATCGCACGGATGTTGACCACTGCGCTCGTGACCTTTTCTGCTGCCGCAATGAAGTCGGTCGGCGCAGAAGACAGGAAAGTCCGCTGCACATTGCTGTAATTCAAGTCCGTGCCGTCATAATTGGCGTACATCGCAGCCCCGTCCGCCCTGTTGACAAAAATCGTTTTCGGCTGTTGAAAATAATTGAACAAGAAGACGGCGATCAAGGCGCTGCAAAACGATGACAAAGCAATTGGAAGTATTTTTTTCATGAAAGTCGGGATTCCTTTTTTGAAATTAGTCGCAAACTGGCAATTGTAGCACTGAAAGTCCCAATCCACAACACGAGATGAATTGCCCTTTAACGCAAACCTGTCTTGTCAGGTTTTTCATTTAGGCCGCAAGTTCCATATTTTGGATGGCAAAAAAATGAATTTGAAAAGAAAATCATTTTGGACGACCATTTTGTTGGAGTGAAATACTTTTGCAAACGCAAACCAATTCCGTTTGCTTGCTTTTAAAGCGATGAAAAAAATACCGTTTCACAAATACGAGGGCACCGGCAACGACTTCGTGATGGTTGACCAACGCCAACTCCAATACCTCACCCGGCAGGACACTGCGCTCATTGAACGCATGTGCGACCGCCGCTTCGGCATCGGGGCGGATGGCCTCATCTTGCTACAAAGCATCGAGGGCTACGACTTTGAAATGGTCTATTTCAACTCCGATGGCAGGGAAAGCACCATGTGCGGCAACGGTGGGCGCTGCATCGCCGCCTTTGCGCACAGCCTCGGGGTGGTGGGCGAGCATTGCCGCTTCCTTGCCATTGACGGGCCACATGAAGCCAACATCAACGCCGATTGGGTCGAGCTAAAAATGGGCGACGTGACCGACGTGGAAATCGGCGATGGCAGCTTTATCCTCAACACAGGCTCACCGCACTATGTCGTCTTCGTCGAAGACCTCTCGGACATGAACATTGTGGAAAGCGGGCAGGTCATCCGCTACTCCGACCGCTTCCGAGGGGAGGGCATCAACGTGAACTTCGTGGAAAAAACCACCGAGGGCATTGAAGTGGCCACTTACGAGCGAGGCGTGGAGGACGAGACGCTTTCCTGCGGGACCGGCGTGACGGCTGCTGCAATTTCGTTCAGTTTGTTAAGCCCGGACTTGAACTTGGGCGAGGTCGGCGTTTCTACCAAAGGTGGCAAACTGAAGGTTCGGTTTGAGAAAAAAGCGGATGGTGGGTTTGAGAATATTTGGCTTTGTGGGCCTGCGAGGAGGGTGTTTGAGGGAGAATATCCGACTGTGTAAATCAGTGTGGTTGAAGTAGCCAATAACAGAAACAGTCACAAAATGGATAAAATAAAGCTATACCAAAAGTTGATAGTTAACTTGTTGGAAAAACACGCAGCTGTTTTGCCGTATAATATGCAAAATGTTGAGAATCAAGTAATTGCCGATAAAGAGCGTAATCATTTCCAGTTGGTGACACTTGGTTGGGACGGAAAACGGTATGTGCATTCCGTAGTTTTCCATTTTGACATCAAGCCAAACGGAAAAATCTGGCTGCAGGCCAATTGGACGGATACAGATGTAGCTGCCGAATTGGAAGACCTTGGTGTTCCAAAATCAGACATCGTGCTTGGGTTTCAACCTGAATACGCTCGCCCATATTCGGGGTATGCCACTGCGTGAACTAATTCTTTTCCCCAAAAATCTTCCCTTCCACCAACGCACAAATAATATGCCCCAGCAAAATATGCCCCTCCTGTACTCGTGGGGTATCTGTTGACGGCACCTTGATGAAAAAATCGCAGTTTCCGTCCATTTTGCCACCCACGGCACCCGTCATTCCCACTACTTTCATCCCGATTTCATGCGCTTTTTCAATGGCTTTCAAAACGTTTGGCGAGCTGCCGGAAGTGGACATGGCCACCAGCAAATCTCCGGGACGCCCCATTGCCTCCACCGCTCGTTCATACACGGCTTCGAATCCGAAGTCGTTGCTGACGGCAGTAACGAACGAAGAGTTGACATGAAGTGCCTCCGCAAATAGCGCCTTGCGGTCTTGGTAGAACCTGCCCGACAACTCGGCTGCTAAGTGCTGTGCATCGGCGGCGCTGCCACCATTGCCACAGAAAAGCACCTTTCCACCTGCATTGAATGTCGCAATGATTTGAATCACAACGCCTTGCACGATGGTCAGCAACCTATCGTCGTGCAGCATCGCCTGCTTCATGGAGATGCTGTCGAGCAGGATGGTCTTGATGGCTGACTTCATTGGGCAAGTTGTTTTTGAACGTATTCCACCAAATCGTCCAAAGCAACCTCCTGTTGCACTTGGTTAATCCAGGTTTGTTTGTCGGTCGTGGTGCTTTCGAGTTCCTTGCCGAGCATGAGGTTTTTCACGGTGGCAACGCCTTTTGCTGCTTCGTCAGTACCAATCAAAATGGCCAGCGGGCAGTTCTTCTTGTCAGCATAAGCCATCTGTTTTTTCATGCCTTTGAAGCCCTTGGCATTGCCCACATAGACCTCGACATTTACGCCTGCCTCCCGCAAAAGCCTTGCGATGCGATAGTATTCTTCCTGCAAATTATCGTCGAAATAAGCAATGAAAACGGGGCCTTGGGCTGTCACCGCACCCGGCTTTGCCATGCGCAGCAGTTCCGCCAATCGGTCAACGCCGATGGAAGCGCCCGTGGCTGGCACTTTGAGGCCGAGCAGTTTTTCCACCAGGCCATCGTAACGCCCCCCGCCGCAGATGGAGCCAAATCGACGCTCCCGGCCCTTTTCGTCCTTCACTTGCAGGAACGATTCCACCTCAAAAACGGGCCCCGTGTAATAGGCCATGCCCCGCATCAGCGAGGGGTCAAGCACGATTCGGGACTCGTCGAAACCAAGTTTTGCCCAGAGGGCGTCCATTTTCTTCAGCTCCGCAATGCCCTCCGCAGCCGTCGCATTTGCGCCAGCTACTTCCTCGAACTTTTGCAAAACATCGGTGCGGGAGGAAACACCTGTCGCCAATTTCAGGAACGAAACAATTTTGTCAATCACCGCATCGGCGAGGCCGAGGCCGTCAATTTTTGAGCCGGAGGCGTCCTCCCTACCCTTTCCGAGTTCGAGCTTCACGTCGTCCCAACCGATTTTGTCTAACTTGTCAATGACCCGCAGCACTGCGCCTTCCCGCTCCTCGTTCGCTATGCCGACGGACTCCAAAAAGCCCTTCAATACCTTGCGGTTGTTGACCTTTACGATATAGGTGCTGCGCTCCAAACCAATGGCTTCGAGGGCATCGGAGAGTATCATGCAAGCCTCAGCATCAGCGGCCACATCGGAGGTACCTACCGTGTCGAAGTCTATTTGCCAGAACTCCCGGAAGCGGCCGGGCAGCAGTTTCAACTCGTAGCGATAAACCGGGCCATACTGGAAACGGCGGAAGAGCGGGGCATTGGATTCCATGATTTGCCCTCGTTTCACGTCCATGAAAAGCCGCTCGGAATATACCCGTGCCAGCGGTGCAGTCAGGTCGTACCGCAGGGCCAGCGGATGGTAGTCCATCACGACCTTGCGGTCGGCGTCCCGCATTTCGGAGCCGTCGGTGAGAAGAATCGGCTCTTCCTCTGGGTTGCGAAAGCTGTAAACGCCCTTGTCCACGGTGTCCTCGTCGGGCATGTACTTGCCAAGTGCATCGGCGTACTCTAGCACTGGCGTGTCCCAATGCTCGAAACCGTAAGCACGATAGACCTTCGAGGCTTGCCGGATGATGGTCTGCCGCAGCTCGTTCATATCGGCGTCTATGTCCCGAAAGCCCTTGATTTTGCGTGGAATATTACCTCTTTCCATGGGTTGAAGGATTGAAGGAGAGGAGGATTGAAGGATTGAAGAGAACCCAGGCCAGCAACCTTTCTTCCTTCAATCCTTCAATCCTTCAATCCTTATTGAATAAAACAAAAAAAGCATTACCCCGAAGAAGTAATGCTTTTGTGTCCCCTCGAGTGGGTTCGAACCGCTGACCTCCGGAACCACAATCCGGCGCTCTAACCAACTGAGCTACAAGGGGTGCTTGATGTTGATGTACCAACTAAATCAGGTACATTTTCTTAAAGCGGGGCAAAGGTAATTATAGTTCCGGGTGATTTCAAAATCTTTAGGTGGGAGAAATTTGAGGATTGTTGGGATTAGCAGGCACGGAAGTGGCCTGATGGCTGAAATTGCTGCCTAAATCATCAGGCATTCAGGCAATTCCAGCCATCAGGGCCCTTGTTTTCAATCCTTTGAAAGCGAGATTTTCTTTGTAAATATTTTTCCGCCTTGCGAAATTTCAAGGAAGTAGCTGCCCGCCCCATTTTGCGAAATGTCCACACTGTCATTGAACTTTCCACTGAAACTGCCCAAATCGTATTCATAAAGCACCCTGCCAGCGGTGTTGTAGATGCGAACGACGGTATTGCCATTGGATGGCAAGTTGAAGCTCAAATCGAACAGGCCGTTGTCCATATTTGGCGTAAGCCGCAAGTTGTCAACTGTCAAAGTGCTGGCATTTGAAAGTTGTATGCCTTTGCTGCGCAAGCTGGAGGTTTCATCGGCGCTGATGGCCGAAAAGGCAGGTTTAATGTCCGCAACGTCCACCCGTGGGGTAGTTGCTTTTGGGGCTGGCTGGCCTACCCACCCCCTCCCAGTTCCTATGCTAATCGGGGCAGAAATAACCACGGTTGCCTTGCTGCCGCAGTCACAATCCGAACAATTCTTGGCTTGTGCATAGCTCATGATGGGCTTGGATGCTTTCATGGATTTGCCGTCCCTCTGAAATTCCACCGCAATGGTCTCGCCCGGCTTGAGCATGTCAATGGCAGTGGTTACGTCCAGCCAATCAACCATTTGGTGACCATTGATGTGCGTGATTACGTCCCCTTCCTTCAAGGAAAGCTCGGAAGCGGTAGAACCTTTCACGGGCGAAATGACCACCCTCGTCTGGTTGCTGCCATCGTTGAGTTGGATGATGCCAAGAAAAGGGTCCTCGCAACTGTTCTGGATTTTCTTTTCGGCGGTGAACGGTTTTGTGAAAGTCAGTGATGCTTTTGATGCTTTGCCCTTTCTGATGAAATGAACGGTGGCTGTTTGGCCCGGCTTGTATTTTTTAACAATGATTCCGAGGTGCTGCCCATCGCCTACCCGGTACTCATCAAATCCATAAATATAGTCGAAGGGCATGAGTCCGGCCTTTTCTGCGCCGGAATTGGGAAGCGTGCCAGTGATATATGCACCAAATTGGTTGTCAAAGCCGAGCATTTTGGCTTTTTCCTTCGTAATCATTTCGGTATAGATACCGATGAACGCCCGGTTCTCGTCTTGTTCTTCTTCTTGGTCCCAGTCGTCTGCATTGAGGATGGTGACATTGCCCATTTCGTCCCAATCCACGTCAAAATTCCACGCACCTTCCCCCCCTGACGAAAAAACCTCCGCTTGGGATTTGATGGTGCCTTTGGCGGTCAGGTTTTCCTCGGCCCGGGTAAAGCCAACCTCGATTTCCGCCCCCGGCTTGGTGTTCTGGATGGCCGTGGTCACATCGTCCCAATCCAGCACCGGATAGCCGTTGATGGACGTGATGACGTCCCCAACTTTCAGCCCCATCTCCTCCGCTGTGGACTTTTGCACTACCTCCACCGGGACACCGTTCATTGCGTTGAGGTCATCCACATCTGCTGGACTCACGCCAAGGAAGGGTTTTTCGTTTGCTGTTTCCTCAAAATCGTATTCGTAATTGGCGAGTTGAACCTTGGCGGTCATCTTTTCCCCTTTTCTGACGATGTACAATGTGACCTCATCGCCTGGGTTATAATCTTCCAAAATATCGGAGAGGCTTTGGTTGTTGCTGGTGCGCTGTTCGTCCACACCATATATATAGTCGAAGGCTTGCAAGCCGCCCTTTTCGCCAGCGGATTTTGCCATGACCTTGGACACATAGCTGCCATAACGGTTCTCGAACCCAAGCTTTCTTGCTTTTTCTATGGAAACCTCGTTGGTTTCTATGCCAAGAAAAGAAACCATTGGGCAAAGCGAAAAGTCAATCGCCCTGCCGAGTTTGTCGAATTTGACCGACCAATTTTTATCCCAATCCCGCTCAAAATCCTCGGCAAAAAGTTCGGCTTGAAGGGCAATGCGCTCGGAGCGGGCCTCCCAAGTCTCAGCAGTGGCCTCAGCCCTTGCTTCCACCTTTTGTGCAAGGCGCTCCAACCTATCGGCAAAGCTCTCTGCCCTGCGTTCAATGCGGGTGCCGCCAGCTTGGGCAGCAACGCCATTTACCAACAAAAAGATTAAAAGTGAGGTAGCGAATAAGTTTTTCATCACCAATATTTAAAGGATTAAGGTACTTGTGAAGGATAAGTTGTTTTGCACAACATCCCGAATGTCCGTCGGCATTTCGGCATATGAACCAACAAAAGGGAGTGACAGTTTTCCAACGCAAATGTTGCATACCACAAAGCCCAAGTGCTGTGTATTTTTGCCAAAAAAATTCAATCCTATTTGAGATGCTAAAAAACTGCAAGTCCCCCTGCCCGAACGCAAAAAAGGCCATTTTTCTTTTAATCGTTCTTTTCCTCGCCGCCTGCAAGTCCACCAAGCCCGCCAAGCCGGAGGAATTTTACAACAACGTCAACCTCGAACCGGAGCCGTCGGTCATCAACATCCCCCTTAAATTTTACAAATCCGAATTGCTGAAAAGCATCAACAACCAAATCGGGGACATGCTCTACGAGGACAACAACCTTAAGGACGATGGCCTGGCCATGCGGGCAAAAAAACGGGAAAACATCACGATTGACATTGATGCTACCCAAATCAAGTACCGGGTGCCCGTGGACCTTTGGATAAAAAAGGACGTGGTGCTCTCCACCGTGGAGGCGGAAGGCTCGCTGGCATTGGAGTTCACGACCCGGTACAACATCAAACCGGACTGGTCATTGGAAACCCAGACCGAACTTTCCGGCCACAAATGGCTCAAAGAACCCATCGTGAAGCTCGGATTTGCGGACCTGCCCGTCACGTCCATCGCCAACATCGTCATCAACCAGAGCCGCAAGACATTCGCCAAGTCCATTGACAACGAGGTGAAAAACCTCTTTGACCTGAAAAAGGAAATGGAACGCACTTGGAAGGAAATGCACGACCCTTTCCAACTTTCGGAAGAGTACGCCACATGGCTGCTGCTCAACCCCCAATCGGTGAGCATGACCCCACTGAATTCGAACGGCAACATGGTGGAAAGCACCGTGGTGGTGGTCACGAAGCCAAGGATTTTTTTGGGTGAAAAACCAGTTGCATCAACTGTGGCGAAGCTCCCACAGTTCGGCTATGCGACCCCTGGTGCCGACAATTTCTCCCTCTATCTCGACACGGAAGTTCCGTTCAAAGAAGCCGAAAAAATGTCGAAACAGAGCATGATTGGCGAGGTCTATACCTACAAAAACAAGCAAGTGAAAGTGGAGGACATCGGCCTTTACGGCCAAGGCAACAAGCTCGTTATTCGCACCAAACTGTCGGGCAGCTACAATGGCGATGTATTTCTAATTGCGCAGCCAGAATACGACGCCAAGTCCAACCAGGTCAAACTAAAAGACGTGGACTTCGACTTCAGCAGCCAGAAGGCCCTGATGAAAAGTGCCAGTTGGCTCTTCAAAGGCCCGATGAAAAAGCAGATTCAGGAGAACCTCGATTTTTATTTAAAATACAATTTGGAGGACTCCAAAAAGTCTATCCAAGAAGCCCTTAACGATTACGAGCTTGCCCCCGGCATCCACATGCACGGACTGCTTGACGATATATCCGTCTCCAATGTTTACATTGCCACCAACGCCATCCGGGTGCGCATCGGGCTGAAAGGAAAGCTAAACTTAGATGTCAAAGGGTTTTGAGGGTTTGAGAGATTGAGGGTTTGAGAGCGTGAGCGAGTGAGCAACACACTAAGCGCTCACGTCCTCACCCACTCAAACCCTCACGCCCTCATGTCCTCATTTTGAACGTCCACGTGATAAAGACCCTTGCCACCACTTCGCCTTGGACATTGCGGCCCGTGCCGAGCATCGTGAGGGTCTGAGGTTGGCGGGAGTCGGTGGCGGATTTGACAGTCTCAAAAACCTTGGCCCCATCCTCGCAAGTGAAGGTGATAGTGCCCGTTGCCTTTTTTACGAACTCGGCCCGCTGTTCCAGTACCAGCATGGACACATCGCCGCCAGACATGCGGGCCAGATTGGCAATCACGCCTGTGGAAAGCTCGCCAGCCCCCGCCAATGCCGCAAAATAGATGGACTTGAAGGGGTTGCGTGTGCGCCAATTGTAAGGAATGGTGACTTCTGTGGATTCAACGGAAGCCCGTTTTACCCGTAGGCCCCACCAGAGGGCGGAGGGCAGGTTTTTGAAGAAATAAAGCCGGAGTTTCCAGTGGGATTGGATGTCCCGGAGGTAATTGGCGGCGGTTGGCGTTAGTTGTTGCATGATTTATCGTTGTCCAGCGTTCGAGCAAATATAGTGCGACCTGATTATTGTTCCTTGATAAACTGATTGGTGAATGTATCAAGGGGGCAAGCCCCCTTGGAAATGCACTGTTTCCAAGGGGGCTTGCCCCCTTGCCCCATTGTGAAGTACAAACATCAAACAGTTTATCAGTTAACAACAGCTGCCTTTGGTACTTTTGCCCAATTTCAAACTTAATCCCTTCCTCGTGAATCCTTCATTTGCCAATTTGCCCAAAATCGAACTCCACTTGCACCTCGACTGCTCGTTGAGCTACGAAGTTGTTCAAAAAATCGAGCCAAGCATCAGCTACGAAACCTACCGGGAATCATTCGTTGCGCCAGCAAAATGCACCGACTTGGCCGATTACCTCAGCAGAGCCGTGAACGGCTTTGAACTGATGCAAACCCAGGAGCAGCTTCGCCTCGTCACCCTCGATTTGTTCCAACAATTAAAGGCCGACCACGTGATTTATGCGGAAATCCGCTTTGCGCCGCTGCTGCATGTGCAAAATGGCTTGACGCCAGCGCAAGTCGTGCAAACCGTGAGTGAGGCGGCGGCGACGGGTGCAGCCGAGACTGGAATCGAAGCAGGCATCATCCTCTGCACCCTGCGGCATTTTGATGAGGCACAAAGCATGGAAACCGTGCAACTGGTGGAGCAGTTTCGAGGCACCAACATCGTGGGTTTCGACATCGCTGGTGACGAAGCAGGCTTCCCGATTGACCAGCATCTACAGGCTTTTGCTTATGCAAAAAAACACGGCCTGAACGTCACCGCCCACGCCGGAGAGGCGAAAGGCGCCGAGAGTATTTGGGAAACGCTGCAACATTTTCACCCCACCAGAATTGGCCACGGGGTGCGCTGCGTGGAGGACCACAAACTCTTGGATTTTTTGAAAAAGGAAAACATCCACCTCGAAGTCTGCCCCACCAGCAATGTGCAGACCAACGTTGTGGACAACCTCGAAACTCACCCCGCCGACCAGATTTACCGCCACGGCATTTCGATGAGCGTGAACACGGACGCCCGCACCATCTCCGACACGACCTTGGCGAAGGAGTACGGGATTTTGCAAAATCATTTTGATTGGGGGAAATCGCATTTCTTGCGCTGCAATTTGGAAGCAATTGAACATGCGTTCATTTCGGAGGAGCGGAAGGCAGTGTTGAGGGAAAGGATTATGGTTGCCTATGCGTGAACTTGATATTTAACGCAAAGGCGCAAAGATGCAATGCACTGATAAACAATACTTTTCGCCGCTGCGTTTCAATGGACGGCAATGCGGGTGAAATAAAGCGCAATGCGTGAACACAAATGTCAGATTGTGAAAAAAGTCCCCCC
>DIUC01000001.1 GCA_002435785.1 Saprospiraceae bacterium UBA6168
ATAACTTTAGGGCGCACATCAAAATACTTGAAATTATGACCGTTCTCTATTTTTTGCAGCGCCTCATAAATCAGCTTAACGACGTTTTCCACGTCTGCTTTGTGAGCCATTTCAACCGTCGTGTGCATGTAGCGAAGTGGCAAGGAAATAAGCGCAGAAGGCACGCCACCATTGCTGTAAGCAAATGCATCAGTATCGGTGCCCGTCGAGCGGGAAGCAGCTTCCCGTTGCACGGGAATTTCCTTTTCGGCAGCAGTATCGAGGATGAGTTGGAGCAGCTTGTTGTGTACCGCAGGGGCATAGGTCACGGATGGCCCCTCACCTGATTTCACGTCGCCGATGGTCTTTTTCTCAATCATCGGGGTGTGGGTGTCGTGGGTCACGTCCGTCACAATGGCCACATGGGGTTTGATGTTATCGGCCACCATTTGGGCGCCTCGCAAGCCGATTTCCTCCTGAACTGAATTGACGATATAAAGCGTATAGGGCAACTTAATGTTGTTCTCCTTTAGCAACCGTGCAACTTCCGCCACACAGAACCCGCCCATGCGGTTGTCGAGGCCCCTTCCCACGTAATACCTGTCATTGAGCACCATGAATTCGTCCTCGTAGGTGATGACGCAGCCAACATGAATGCCCATTTCGAGCACTTCCTTTTTGTCTTTTGCGCCTACGTCAATGAAAATATTGTCGAGCTTGGGCGTGACTTTGTCCTCGCCGTTGCGGGTATGGATGGCCGGCCACCCAAACACACCCTTTATGACGCCCTTTGGCGTATGGATGTTGACCCGCATGGATGGCGCAATCTGGTGGTCGCTGCCGCCATTGCGAATCACGTGGATGAAACCTTCTTCGGAGATGAAATTGACGAACCAGGAAATCTCGTCTGCATGACCTTCAATGACGACCCTGAAATCCGTTCCTGGATTGATGATACCGTAAGCAGTGCCGTAATTGTCAAGCCCCCAGTCATCAATATAAGGCTTGAGGTACTCCAACCAAAGCTGTTGGCCCTTGGACTCAAAGCCTGTGGGCGAGGCGTTGTTGAGATAGGTTTTTAAAAATTCTTCTGAATGGGTAGTGATTAGTGACATTTTTTGTTGCGTATTTGAAAATCAGTTTATCATTGAATGGGGGGATGTTTCGGTCAAATAGGTAAAGATGCTTTGTTTGAAATGGTCAAATCAAAAGCGAGCGCTCCTCAGCTCCCCGTTTTTTTTCGCCAAGTGGTCAGCATGTCCACGTCGTTCAAATTGATGTACTTGATGCCCAATGCTTCCCGCAGCAGCACATCGTAATTGGACAAAGTCTCCAATGGACATCCGGCGTTTTCAAAAGCAGTGATTGCCTTTTCAAAATTGTAGCTGAAAATGGCCAACACACCAACCACTTTGTGGCCTGCTTCCCGCACGGCCTGTACGGCTTGGAGGCTGCTCCCCCCTGTCGAAATCAGGTCTTCAATCACCAGCACATTTGCTTTATCGGGCAATTCACCTTCAATCAAGTTTTGGCGACCATGTTCTTTGGGCTTGCTGCGAACGTAGGCGTATGGCAAACCAAGTGCATCGGCCAATAGCATCCCGTGGGCAATGCCCGCCGTTGCCACGCCTGCCACGGCGTTAAACCCACCGAAATCCTTGGATTTTTCGACCAAGCACTGTTTCACAAAATCCCGAACGTCGGGGTGGGACAGCACCAGCCGATTGTCGCAGTAAATTGGCGACAGGATGCCCGAAGCCCATGTGAAAGGCTTTTGTGGGCTTAGTTTTATTGCTTTTATTTGCAGCAATCGCTTTGCGACTTCCGATGCAATGTTCATCCTTTGCTTTCTTTGCCGTTCAATTGGTTCCGTTGGAGTTTTTTTTGAACGGTTATGGCGTTAAAATTAAATTTCAATGTCACCTCAAAATGGGCAGCAAATGTATAAAATTTACATTAACGGTACGCCATTGTACCTTGTTTCTTCCGAAGAAGTGAAAAGCTTTGGAGCCTCCAGCGAAAAAAAATTAGTGCTTCGCCACGCTGGAAAGAAAAAATTTTTGGTCAACATCGTCCATCAATTGGAATCCAGTGACCGGTTTGACAGCATCGTGGTCTTTGACACCGACTTGGACCGGATTTGGTCAGATTTTCAAAAAATCTACGAACCCATTAGCGCCGCTGGCGGAGCAGTCTTCAACCCAGAAGGGAAGGTCCTTCTGATACACCGACGGGGAAGTTGGGACCTGCCCAAGGGTAAAATGGACCCCGGCGAAACCCCTGAACAGACCGCTGTCCGGGAGGTTCAGGAAGAGACAGGCCTGAATAACATCACCTTGGGGCCACACCTGCTCGATACTTGGCACACCTACGAGCACAAGGGCAAACGAGTGCTAAAAACCACGCATTGGTACAAGATGCAAACCACTGACCATCAACTGGTTCCCCAAGCAGAAGAGGACATCGAACAAGCGGTTTGGGACGATTTGGATGCCTTTTTGGCAGCTCCAAAAGAGGTCTATGGCAACATCTTGGATGTCTTAAAGAAAGCGCAGACAGCATCATAAAACCTACTTTTTCCTTTTTTTAGATAATGCAAATTCGCCGCATCCTACTCCGCAACCTGCACTCCATTCGCTCCGAGGTCGAGATTGATTTCCGGGCCAGCCCGCTGTTGGACACTGGGCTGTTCGCCATCACCGGGGACACCGGGGCAGGCAAAACCACCATTCTCGATGCGGTGACGCTGGCGCTTTATGGCAGGGTTTGCAGGAAATCAAGGCCAGAGGAAGTGCTGTCACACGGGGCGGTGGAGGGGATAGCATCCTGCGATTTTGAGGCGGGCGGGCGGCTTATCCGTTGTCAATGGCGCTGCTGGATACCCAACTCCAAAAAGGCGACTGGCCCAAAAACTGAGCGATCGGTAGCAGAATGGGACGAGGAAAAACAGGAATTTCTGGTCGTTGCGGAGCGGAAACTCAAAGAAGTGGGCGCATTTGTGGAAGAAGTATCAGGGCTTGACTTTGAGCGGTTTACCCGCTCCGCAATGTTGGCGCAGGGTGATTTCGCAGCGTTCCTGAAAGCGGCACCACGGGAGCGCAGCGAGCTGTTGGAGCGCATCACCGGCACGGAAATTTACTCTGCCTTGGGCATCGCAGCTCACGAGCGGCACAACTCGGAAAAGGGAAAATTGGCAGACTTGGTGACAAAAAGGGAATCGTTGCAGGTTTTTTCCAAAGAGCAGGTAAAGGAGCTCAAAGCCAATCTGATGGAAAAAGAACAAGCCGCCAAGTCCACTCGCACTGACCTCGAAAATGCAAAAATCGCCCTGCAATGGGTGCGCCACTTGGAGCAATTGCGCCAGGAAAATGCCGCCGCCACTTCCGCCATCCAAGTGCTGGAAGCAGAAAAGCAGGGGCTACAAGCTTCTGAGGCCCGTTTGTCCCAGCACCGGAAAACGCAGCCACTCCACCCTACCCTCGTGCGGCTCGACGAAAAGTTAGGGGAAGTGTCATCCTTGACGGACTTGGTTGCCCAATTGACGCAACAGCAAATCAACGGGGAGCAGGTTGCCGAACGGGCACAAACCGTTTTCTTTGAAAAAACGGCTTTGCTCCATGCCTTGAAAGCTGGCCAAAACGACGCCATGCGGCTATTTGACGAGATCGGCAAAATGGACGGTCGTTTGGCCTCCCTGACCGAGTCCCTCACCAAAACTTCCACGGAGTGGAATACCACCGACCAGCGAAAACAATCCATCGAAAGCCAAATTGCGGAGCAATTAAAAAAGAAAAACCTGCATGTGGGCGCTTTGAAGGATTTGGACAAATGGTTGACAACCAATGCAGTATGGGCCGAATTGCCGAATGATTTATCACTCATCAACCTACACGAGGGAACGTTGCGGGACAACCTAATCAGCAGGAACAGACTTGCGGAAGAAGTAAAAACCTTTCGCCAAAACGTTGAAAAAGCAACGATGGAAGCGGAAAAACTCGCCGGCCATTTGACCGAAGAAAAAAATGCGCTGGCCGGGTTGCTGGAATCATTTGAAAACACTGCACCTGACAACTTTGCGCCGAATCGGCAGGACCTGCTCGAAAAATTGACTCGGGAGATTGAACAGTTGGGAGCGCAACACCAGCATTTCGCCAAGCTAAATGGCTTCAACGCTGAATATAGAACAGCACTGGAACAATTGTCCCAACTGGAACTCCGCCTCGCCGAGCTTCGTCAGCAGGAGCTTTGGTTGGATAAATCGCTGCTATCGGCCTACGAAGAAGCAGAGGAATGGGAGCAGCAGTTGAACTATCGCCGGGAGGTGTACAACCAGCAACTACTACTGGTAAACTATGAAAAAGACCGGACAAACTTAAAGGAAGGCGACCCGTGCCCACTCTGCCTAAGCACCCATCACCCGTTCCGGCTGCACGAGGTGAAACCCTTTGTGGACGAGGCACGCAACGACCTCCATGTTGCCGAAAGGGTGCAACGGGAACAGCAGCAGAAACGCAGCGCCCTGCTGAAAAGGCATATCGCAATAAACTCCCAAATCCAGCAAATCGAGAGGATAGGCACGGGTGAAAAGGCCATTCTGGAAACCCGGATTGACGAGCTCGAAGGGCGATTGGCCACTTTCCTCCCTGGCCTTGATGGCGACGATTTCAGCAGGTCGCATGGGGATTGGCTACTGAAAAAATTGGACAATTTTGAATTGGAGCTTGCCAACAAAAAGGCCATGCGTTCAGACTTGGCGATATTGAACAGCCTGATTTCAACGAGGGAGGAACAAGTACGAATGCTCGAAAGCCAATTGAAGGACGCCCAATTTGCGCAGCAACAAAACGAGCGCAGCATGTTGGACCGGGAGGCTTCCGTTTTGGATTTGGAGGAAAAATTCAAGGCTTGCACGGCGGAACTCGACAAGTTGGTTAGCAAATACAACTATCGCTTTTCGATGGAATCGGCCAAACAAATGTTCAGCGAACTCAAGGCAAAGGAAGGCGACTACTCCTTCAAAAAAGCTGACCGGGAAGACCACGAACGGCAATTGGAGCTGACCCGACAGTCACTTACCCAATTGGCCGTCATGCAATCCGAATTAGCCCAAAAACACCAGCAATTAAAGGAGGAGCTGACTATTCTACAAACCGAGTTTGACGGGTTATCGGGTCAACGGACTGCTTTATTTGGCGAAAAAAACGTGGTGGTCGAACGGGAAAAACTGCTGCACGACCTCGACATTGCGGAGCAAGCACTGGCTGCCGCTCGTGCGAACCAGGCGGAATCCAAGGAGCAATTGGCGCTGACCCGGCAGCGATTGGAGGGCAGCCAAGCACAATTGGCCGCCAATCAAGTAATGGTGGCTGAACTCGAAGCGAACCTGGAAGCTGGCTTGGCAAAGTCTGGTTTCGAGTCGTTGGAAGCATTGCGGAGCGCAACGTTGCCCACGGAGGAGGCCGAGCGCATCGAAGCTATGGTTGAGCAAATGAAACTGCGGGAGTTGGAAGTGCGGCAAGTGGCAAAGACCGCACAAGCGGCGCTGGAATCGGCACTGGCTGCGCCTTTGACCTCAGAAGAAGTGCCCGCCATTGAGGTGAAAGTGGCAACGCTCGAAGCCGAATTGCAGGAATTTCAACAATCGGTCGGGGCCCTCAATCAGCAACTGAAAGATAACGAAACCAGAAGGGCGGAAGGAGAAATCATTTTGCAACAAATTGACCATCAACGGATTGTCTATAACCAATGGGCGGCCATGCAAGACTTGATTGGCTCGCACGACGGGTCGAAGTTCCGCAAGTTTGCGCAGGGGCTGACGCTCCAAAAGCTCGTCCAATTGGCCAATGTCCACCTCGAAAACCTCTACGGTCGCTACATCGTCGTGAAGCGGCCTGGCGATGATTTGGAACTTGACATCGTGGACACTTACCAAGCCGACAACACTCGCTCAATGATGACCTTATCCGGGGGCGAGAGCTTTCTGGTGAGCCTGTCGCTGGCACTCGGCTTAAGCGACCTTGCGGGGCGAAACGCCAACATCCGCTCCCTTTTCATTGACGAGGGCTTTGGCACACTGGACGACCAGACGCTGGACTTGGCCATTTGTACTTTGGAAAATTTGCAAGCGAAGGGCAAGACCATAGGTATCATCTCGCATGTGAAGGAGCTGAAAGAGCGCATCACCACGCAAATTCGAGTGGTGAAAAAAGGCGGTGGGACGAGCGTGGTGGAGGTGGTTTGATTGCGATTGCGGATTGCGGGTGGCGGATTTGGATACGGCAAATATTTGTCAAATTGTAGCATTGAATATGAAAATCCCGTGAGATAAAACTCTGGGAAAGTAGCTTTGAGCAATGGATGGGACTTGCCCGCCGTTTTACCAAAACTACACTTACTCACATAAACCATTGTTAATGAACAAACTGAATTTTTACCCAATTGCCGTTTTCATCTTTTTTTTAGTCGGGGCCCATCCGACTTTTGGCCAGTTCAACGTTAGGATAAATGTACTGAACGGGGCCTCCACCACCACTTGCACAGACCCCGTTGGCGCACCAGACCCCCAGTGGGCCGTGCGCATCAACAACGGCCCGTGGGTCTCCTACCCTTCCAACGGGCTGTGTTTCACGAACTTCCCAAACCAGCAATTCAACCAGACCTATACCTGCTTGCCCAGCATCCCAGCCACCATCCCTGTCTGCTTTCGAGCTTATGAAAACGATGCAACCATCCTGAATCCTTGCAGCCCCGTTTATAGTTGCCAAGCGGAACTTTGCATTGACGTACCAGTGCCTAACATGGGCACCGTGCCGTTCAACATCACCTTGCCCGCAGGCGGGCCCTCCGCAGGCAGCGTAAATATGAACATCGCCGTGAGCGGTGTACCCGGCGGCATCAATGACCTGCTCTGCAATGCCATACCTTTTGGTGTTCTTCAAACCGGTATTGAATTGGGCTTCCCAGATACGAGCATTTTCAACAATTTTTGTGCAACCGCCCTCAACGAGCCAGACCCCGGCACCGTTGGCGCTGGGTGGTTCAATAACCAAGGCGTTTGGTTCACCTTTACAACCACCGCCAACCCGACGGATGCCATTTTGATACAGGCCAATAGCGACCCCTCCAACTTGGGAGACCCCGTGAACCTCCAAGTAGCCGTTTACGAAAGCAGCGACAACACTTGCAACGGCATTTTTTCCTTAAGAAGTGCCGCTTACAACACCTCCAGTTTTGATGAAACTTTGGTTTTTAGTTGCGCCAAACCGAACACCACTTATTTCATCTTGGTGGACGGGGTATATATCAGCGATACCAATACCAGTGAGGTGGAGGGATGGTTTGGGCTGAGCGTCACCCAGTTGAACGTGACCGCTGGCTCCGAATTTCGCTGTGGTGCCGAGTACCTTGGGGCAGTGCCATTGGGTGGCTCCGTGAGTTCCGGGCTAAGTACCAACACCTGCACGAACAACACCAACGCATCTCCCGCCACTGCATTTGGGGTACAAAAATCGGTGTGGTTCACGTTCAGCCCGCCGCCTACCGGGCATGTCCTTGTAGAAGCTTTTAGTTCCAACCTCGACCCCATCGGCATCCAAATGGCCATTTACCAGTCCTCCAATGGCAACTGCAATGGCACGATGATAGAGCTGGTGAGCCAGCACACCGTGGCCGACCTTGACGAACTCATCGAACTACACTGTCTTGACCCAAACACCACTTATTACATCATGATTGACGGCGCTGTGGGCGACTTGAACACCGGGATTTTCAGCCTGACCGTCACCGATGCTGGCAACGAAACGCCCACAACCGTCCTGAATCCCGTGGTGTGTTTTGGGCAGACTTTCACCGCAGGTGGCAACGTGTATTCGCAAACAGGCACTTATGCCGACACGCTCCAACTGCCCGGCGGCTGCGACAGCATCGTGGTCACGAACCTAACGGTGCTCTCCCAAATCCAACCGAACATGCAAGTCACCAACCAAGGTGTGGGACTTGGCAACACCACCGGGCAAATGCAAGCAAGTCCAAGCGGCGGTGCTGGTGGATACAGCTTTCTCTGGTCAAACGGCCAAACTGGCAGCACTGCCTCCAACCTTGTTGGCGGTGACACCTACTGCGTAACAGTGACCGACCAAAATGGCTGCCAAAACAGCAACTGCTTGTTGATGCCGTATTACCTTAATTTTTTGCCTTCGGCAACGGGCAGCAGTCTTGCCTGTCATGGCGACCAAAATGGGACCATCGAGTTCACGGCCCTTGGCGGCGCACCGCCCTACCAGTTTGATTGGGCCAACCAAGACAACTCCGTGAGCGGCTCCGGCTTCATTCCGACAGATGGGCAAATCATGGTGTTGACAGGTTTGCCCGGTGGCCAATACACCATCCACATCTCTGACATCGCTTTTGACACCACTGTTATGGCGCAAATTTTTGAGCCAACTGAACTAACCGCCATCGCCAATTCGGTCGTGGACGTGACCTGCTTTGCCGACTGCAATGGTGCCATCGGACTCACCATCGCTGGCGGCATCCCACCCTACCTTGTCAATTGGTCCAACGGCAATACCACGCCAAACCTGACCGGGCTATGCGCTGGCAGCTACCAAGCCACCGTGACGGATGCCAATGGTTGCACCACTTTGCTAAGTCAAAATATCCAACAACCACCACAGTTCACGATAGACGCCACCTTTGCACAACCCGTTTCCTGTTTTCAGGGAAACGATGGGACGGCCACCGTCACAACAAGCCAAAATGCAGCCTCCATCTTATGGAGCAATGGCATGACTACCTCGACCATTTCAGGGTTGCCGGGAGGCACTTATACTGTGACGACCACAAATTCAGCAGGCTGCACCGCATCGGCCAGCATTGTCGTCACCACGCCTGATGCACCCGTTTCCGTTTCGATAAATCAAGTTCAAGGAATTGCCTGCCAAGGCAACAGCACTGGGGTACTACAAGCTGTCCCGAGTGGCCCAGGCACCAATTTCACCTTTACATGGAGCAATGGCAGTGGACAAGCCAGCGCCACCAACCTTCTTGTAGGTGATTACACCGTGACGGTGAGCAATGAAAATGGCTGCTCCGCAACGGCCAGCGCCTCGTTATCGGAGCCGACCAGCATAACCGCCACCGCCACCCCAAACGAAATCACCTGCCTCGACCTTCCCGACGCTGGTATCATCTCGGTGGACCAAGTCACGGGTGGGCAGCCGCCTTATGAGTATTCAACGAATGGTATTTCGTTTGCCTCGAACGAAAATTTGACGGGATATTTCGCTGGGTTGAATGCGTATTTTGTCAGGGATGCCAATGGCTGTATCGCCAAATTTGAAGAAACGATTTTAGGGCCAACACCCTTGGTCATTGACCTCGGCAACAACAAACGCATCAACTTGGGCGAAAGCACCAACCTGCAGGTTTCCGCCAACCAGGCCGTTCAATCCTATCTTTGGTCACCAGCCGAAGGGCTATCCTGCACCGAATGTGCTAACCCAGTGGCCACGCCCATACTTTCTGGCAGCTACACGGTTGTCGTAACCACTGCTGATGGTTGCAGCGCCACGGATGAAATTTTTGTGGAGGTCATAAACGTGCAGAACGTCTTCGTCCCTAATGCTTTTAGCCCAAACAACGATGGCCTGAACGATGTGTTCATGCCATTTACGGGTGCCTCTGTGAGCATCATCCGGTCTTTCCGGGTATTTGACCGACAGGGAAACCAAGTTTTTGATGGAAAAAACATGACGCCAAACCAGCCCGACACTGGCTGGAACGGCGAGTTCCGGGGCAAGCCAATGCAGCCCGCCGTCTTTGCGTGGTTCGCTGAAATAGAATTTTTGGATGGGAAGATTAATCTTTACCGAGGAGATGTGGTGTTGATTCGATAGCAATTTCGCAGAAAAAAAGAACCCGGTCAGGTTGTAAATCTTGACCGGGTTCTTTTTTTACTGGTTTTCTTGGCCGCCATTCACGATACCACCGCTGACTTTCTCGCCTTCTTTATAGATATATTTCATGGTCGCCTCGCCTTTTTCATTGTAATAGACAATCTCGCCGTCGAGCTTGTTTTGCTTGTAGTTCAGCTCCTGTTGGACGGACTCACGACCATCGTAGTATTTTTTTAAATTGCCCTCAAGCTGGCCGTTCACGTAGGTGCCTTCCTCCGTTTTTCGAATATTCTTTAGCTTCGCAAAACGGCCATTTAGTACGTTGTTGGTGTAACTGTAAAGGTGTTCCATGTGGCCGTACTGACCAAACTCGAAAAATGGGCCGTTAGGCACTCCATCCACATAGCTCCCAATGGCTGACGGCACGTCACGCTCTTTGTGGTAAACCACCCAAACCCCATGTTTCCTGCCATTGCGGATGGTTCCTTCCTCCTTTATTTTCCCCTTCACGTCCGACAGGATGGCCCGTTTGATGTCCGAGCCGGGAATGTCAATGATGGTAAAGCCCTCTAAATCAAGGTCTTGCGGTGTGGCAGGTTTTTGCTCGCAAGCGGTCAAGAGGTTGACCAAACACAGTAGAAAAAAGAAATTTCGCATCAGGCAATGGTTGAAGGTTGAAGTATTGTATCGGGGAAACAAGCCCATAATCCGGCCAATTTTTGAATCCCACCCCGACTCCCCGCCAACGGCAAACCCAATGCCAGTCTGCACCACCGGTTTGCTTAGACCACCCCTTCGTTGCCCTTCAATATCCCTTCCCAATTCGCCAAAGTGTTTTCGTCAATGTCATCGGCCAACAAAAACGACTCGTCACGGGCGAGGGTATAGGCTATGGTTTGGACACCCTCCGGCGAATAGCTCAAAACCAAGTCGGTGAAAACATTGTAAGCGCCACGGGTCTTCCCGTTTTTTAGGTCGGCATAGCCTGGCGAAGCATAAGCTGTGCAGTTGATGACTTTGCCTTCATGGTTGCTGTAACTCTGCCCCGCAATCACCTGACAGCCAGCGGAGTGGTTGAGTTCGCCCTTGCCCGACCAGTGGATATTGATGATTTTATTGGGGGTTGGGTCCAGCCCCTTGGCAATGTCAAATTCAGTGAGGGAGTTGTCGTTGTTGCGGTCACGGAACACCAAAACGCCGTGGTTGGCTGGCCGCAGCGCCCGATAGACCTGTTGGGCATCCGATACCTTGTGCCAACCAAATTTGTAAACGTGCTGCCCTTCAATCAAGAACGGTTCATCCAACCGCTTGCCAGTCATCGCTTGGCTGGGATCGGTTGACCCCCAAAACTTGAAGACCATTCCTTTGATGAGCAACACGAAGAGGTCGTCATTTTGTCTTTTTGCGGAGGCGGCCCCCTCGTTTCGGCGTATGCCGATGAGGTGGACTGCATCAGGCGATGTATTCCAGTCTTTGATTTTTAGCGTGTCCGACGGTCGGGTGTATTTCTCCGAAAATTGGAGAATCGGGTTGGGGGTAGCGGCATATTGCTCCTTTGCCTTTTGCAATAGGGAAATCCATTTGTTGAATTCTGGTGAACCAGACTGGGAGGAGGCTTGCCCCCACTTGCAAATAAAATCAGGGGTTCCCTGCTTTTCGGCCTTCCATTTCTCCATAAAACGAATGGTATTTGGCCCGGCCACCCCATCGGGCGTACCGATAGTGGCATCGCCCTCCACCGTTCGGATGTACTCCTGAAACAGGCGGACACCCGCCTGTGTGGCATAGCCAAATATGCCGTCAATATTGGCTTTTGGCAGGAAACCTGCGTCCTTGAGGAACTGTTGGAGCGATTTGATGGTCGTACCGGGCACTTCCGAAAATGGCTGCCAGACCCCATCCGGTTCATCCCGGAATGACAGTTTGCTTTGTAGGGCTGGGGCCAGTGCAGCGTGAAAGCGTGCAAAGAAGCCTTTTTTGTCGGTTGGAATGGCCCCTTGGTCAACTTTGCCAAGGCGCAAGGTAATGCTGCTCATTTGGATACTTTTTTGTAAAAATGTTTGTTAAAGGGCCAAATATGGGGAATTGTTCAGATTGGGAGTCTATTGTTTTTATTAGATTGTAAATTTCTCATACAGCCCCTGTCATCGTTGATGATTCAATAGGCGCATCAATTCTTCCAGGTTCGACTCGCTAACGGGAATCTCATGGGATCCAATCATTAGCTGATGGCTACGGATGGATTCGACCCTTTCCACATTGACGATATAGGACTTATGCACCCTGAAAAAACGCCCATCGGGCAATTTCTCTTCAATGCCCTTCAAGGTTGATTTGGTCAGGATTGGCCGCTTGACATTGACCAAAAAAATCTTCACATAGTCCTTCATGCCCTCAATATGCGTGATGTCATCCACCACTATTTTCACCAACGAATACTCCACGTTGACAAAAAAATGGGCAGGATTGGTGGAGGCGGTTTGCTCCGCAATGGGCGGCGTCCGTTGGCGAAGCTGCCAGTTTTCATACGCCTTCAGGGATGCCTTGGTGAAGCGCTCCATGCTCACAGGCTTCAACAGGTAGTCCACCACCTCCAAGTCGTAGCTCTCCACGGCATAGTTGGAATAGGCAGTGACAAAGATGACCATTGGTTTGTCCAGCAAACTGGTCAAGAACTTGGTGCCCAACATACCCGGCATCTGGATATCGAGGAACATCAAATCCACCTGTTCCCGTTGCAGCACTTCCATAGCCTCAAATGGGTTTTTGCAGGTCGCCACCAGCTCCAAAAACGGGAGTTGTTGAATGTTCTCTTCCAGCAGTTTGCGGGCGAGGCTTTCGTCGTCAACGGCAATGCACTTGAGTTTCATCGGCGAATAATTGGTGAGAGAAATTTAGCAAAGCATAAAAACACGGAGCAGCACGGGCCGAGACTATTGCCCTACTACCCTATCGCTGCGCTTGCAAATGTACTTTTTTAGCCCTTTGATTGTACTTGCTGCCTGCACGGATGGCAAATTGGGTAAGAATGGATGTTGATTTTTCAACCCCGATGCTTGTGGGGGCAGAACATGGGTTGGCAATAAAAAACGTATTGTTTCAACCAAAATATTGTTTTTTAATGAAAACTGGTAGTCAAGCACCAAAACCACTCATTTTTTACTAAAAACTTAATTTTTTATTCATAAAATTACATTTATTGTCCCCAATAATTCTTTTTCTTTTGCAAATATTTCATTTCCTATCACCAATATTTCATTTTCTATCGTCAATAGTTCATTTTTCGTCGTCAATATGCCATTTTATGTTTCCAATAGTTCATTTTTCGTCGTCAATATGCCATTTTATGTTTCCAATAGTTCATTTTATGTGTCTAATAGTTCATTTTATGTGTCTAATAGTTCATTTGTAATCAATCAAAAATGAACTATTGACGAGTGAAAATGAAGTCCTTGGATTCCAATTTTTGCCGCCTCACTGACCTGCGGCAAAACAGGAGCAAACAATCCCCGTGGCGACCCCTGCATTGAGGGACTCGGCACCGCCACCGGCTCCCTTCGGGATGGCGATGCTATGGGTCAGCCGGGACTGGATTGTCGGGGAGAGTCCCCTGCTTTCGTTGCCGATGGCAATGATGGCGGGGCGTTCCAGCTTTTGGGTGTAAATGGACTCGCCATCCAGCACCGTGCCGTAGATTGGCAAGTTGGGCAAGTTGGCCGCCAGCTCTTCGAAGTCCATTTCCATACATTTCACCCGAAGGAAAGCGCCCATGCCCGCCTGCACGACCTTGGGGTTGTGGGCCTCCACACTTCCCGGTGAGCAGAAGACCCAGCCAATGCCAAACCAATCGGCGATGCGCAGGATGGTGCCGAGGTTGCCGGGGTCACGGATGTCGTCAAGGAAAAGGGAAAGCCCATTGGCCACCGTTTTTTCATCGAAAGAAAGGGCTGGCTCCTTCACCACCAAGAACACCTGGTTTGGAGTGGTGAGCAGGGAGATTTTTTTTAGTTCGCCTTCGGCAACGGGGATGATGGTTTCCACATTGCGGAGCAAAGCCTTGTTGGCTTCCAGCCATTCGGGCACAGCCACCACCGTTTCCACCGGGTGGGTGGCGGATGCAAGCACTTCATTCGCCAATTTCACGCCCTCCACAATGAAATTGTGATACTTTTGGCGGTACTTCCGCTCGTGCAGGGATTTAAGGTACTTCAACTGATTGATGGATAATTTCATGCAGTGGTAGCGGGTTTAAATGGCTGATGAGTTGAGGGGGCCAGCGACAATCAGGTGTTATCAAATTTTATGAAGCTTTCTTTCAACTATTTAATTTCCTTGTTACTATTAGCAGCGCTTTGCAGCTGCAATACTACCCAGTTTTTGGATAAATCGAAAGGTGAGCGCTACCTGAGCAAAAACGTTATCAAAATTGACGAATCAACCGGGAAGGTGAAGAACAAGGCCAACATGGCTTCGGAGCTATCGAAGCTGTACCTCAAGCAGGAAAACCGGAAGATGTTCGGGGTGCCCAGGCAGTACCACTATTTCGTTTCACAAGACACTTTTGACAAGTCAAAATTTGGGCTTGCCTTTTCTCGCTGGCTGGCCAAACGGGGCGAACCACCCGTGTTCTTCGACTCCCTCTCCACCCAGGAAACGGCAGAGGTGATGGAAACCTACCTCAAAACCCGTGGCTATTTTCTCAGTTCGGTGGATTACGAGGTCGGGTTCAACAAACAAAACACTAAGGCCACCGTCACCTACAACGTGCATCCCGATGGCCGATATACCATAGACTCCCTGGACGTGCAAACCAGGGACACTGCCATATTGGAATTAATCAAGAAAATTGCCCCATCGTCACTCCTCAAGGTGGGCAATCCCGTGGATGTCAAGCTGTACGACCAAGAAGTTGCCCGGATTACCAAGCACCTCCGGGACAATGGGTACGCCTATTTTTACCCACAGTACATCACCACGTTGGAGGGTTTTGACAGTTCCAATGTCAAAAAAACCGTGAGCATTCGCATGAAAGTGCTGACCCCACCAAAGCAGGAAAAACATGTGCGATACACCATCGGCAACATTTATATCTTTCCCGACTTTGACCCAAGCATGGCGAGGATTGTGCCTGACACGCTCGTTGATGGCTTGTTTTTTGGGACAGGTGGCAAGGAATTTCGGGTGAAACCACGCACGTTGGCCAATTCCATTTTTATCCGCACCGGCGAGGTTTACAGCCAGGACGCACTTGACAACTCCATTCGGCAACTTGGCGCACTGGGCGTGTTCCGCCCGCCCACCTTGCGGATTCAGGAGGACACCCTCCACCCCGGCACTGTGAACATGTACATTTTCCTCACTGCCAACCAAAAATGGGAAATCGGGTGGGAAGGTGGGTTCAGTACCACCGAGCGGCCTGTGCTTGGGAACAAAAACCTGATTGGCCTTTCCTTCAATCCTTCGCTTCGCAACAGGAATTTTATGAAAGGAGCGGAGTTATTGGTCGGCAACCTGAACTTTGGCGCCGAGTTCAGCTTTTTTAGTGGGCGAAAAGACCTCGTAAACTCGCTGGATTTCAGGTGGCAAAACGACCTGTACTTCCCACGTTTCACCGATTATTTCGGCATTTGGGGCCGATTGCAAAAATGGAACATAACAGGGCCGACCTTCAATAAAAACCTGCGGCAAAAGGCCACCAGCAGGGCCTCCGCTGGCTATAACCTGTTGAACCTGTTGGGCAACTACAAGTTGCAATTCGTCAACCTTTCTTATGGCTATGATGTGCCTGTTTCCGTCAACCACCGGGTTTCCGTCAACCATTTTGGGGTGGACCTGGTGCTGCCGGAGATTGTGCCCGGCTCCGCATTCGATTTTTTGTTGGTCAACAACCCTGCCCTTCGCACCAGTTTTGACAAGCAATTTATTACGGGCCTTGTCTTCCGTGACATCAATTTCATCTACACCAGTCCCCCAAAACCAACGGGTGGCTCTTGGTATTTCAGGGGGTATTTTGACCTGTCGGGCATGGAAGTGATGACCGCCAATGCCATTTACAATGCGGTGTCAGGAAGCTCAAAGGCGTTCAACTTGAACGGGGTTGAATTTTCCCATTATGCAAAATTGGAAATGGATGTCAGGAGATATTTGCAGGTCGGCATCAACCGCAGCTTGATTACAAGGTTCAACGGCGGGATGGCCCTACCCTATTTCAAGTCCAAATCCATCCCTTATGTGAAGCAGTTTTATGTGGGTGGGCCGTATGGTATCCGGGGCTGGTACACCCGTGAACTTGGGCCTGGCCTCTACAAGGACTCTGTGACCGTCAATACCAGCAACCGGAACTTGTTCTACCAGGCTGGCGACATTAAGCTGGAATTCAACCTCGAATACCGATTCTTGTTGACCCGCCCGTTTGGTTTGTTCAATTTGTTCGGAGCATTGTTTTTTGACGGTGGGAATGTCTGGACAAAAGAATTCGACCCCGCTCGGCCTGGTTCGCAGTTTTCGTTTAAACGGAAAACAGACGAGAAGGGCATTATCACAAACGATGTTTTTTTTCGGGAAATGGGCTTGTCCACTGGCTTTGGCACCCGAATAGACTTCACCTATTTCGTGCTCCGCCTCGATTTTGGCACCCCGATTCGGAACAACTACCCCGACCCTGCGAGAGGCAACACCTATTTCATTGACCCAAAGCTTTGGGAAATCAACCGTGTTGGGGATGTTTTAAGAAAATTCAACAACAACATCCGATACCAGTTGGCGATAGGTTATCCGTTTTGAGGATGTGGAGAATAGTCAAACAAAAAAATCCAAGATGACTGCTCCGCAAAATATCAAGCTCGCCACCCCATTTGTCGTAAAAAAAGCAAGGTTTACCCTTCGCAGGTCATCCGGCTTGACCAAAGTATGCTGGTAAAAAAGCAAAGTGCAAAACAGGCCGACAGAAGCCAGGCTCACCCACCCAAGCTGCTCATTTTCTTCACCCAAGCGCCAAGTCGCAAAAATCATGACCATCGAACAAACAAGGTGCAGCAGTTCCGAAAGCCGGAGCGCCTTGACCTTCCCCAGATAGGCAGGCACCGATTTGAGCCTGTGCTCCCGGTCAAACTCCTCATCCTGAAGCGCATAAATGATGTCGAACCCAGATACCCAAAGAAAAACGGCGATCGAGAACAAAATCGGTTGTAAGTCAAATTGGCCCGTCACCGCCAAGTACCCACCAACGGGCGCAAGCGCCAAGCCAAGGCCCAAAACAAAATGGCACAAGGGGGTAAATCGCTTGGTGTAACTGTACCCCAGCACCACCGCCAATGCCACCCAGCTCAACAGGAAACAGGTGAAGTTCAAAAACCAGGTAGTAGCGATGAACAAACCAGCACTGGCAACCGTGAACAGCAGCGCCGATGATGGTGATATAACCCCAGCAGGTATTTCCCTTACTGCCGTCCTTGGGTTTTTGGAGTCAATTTCACGGTCGAGATAACGATTGAAGGCCATGGCCGCACTTCGGGCGAAAACCATGCACAGCACAACCAAGAAAAGTATCCTCCAACTAATGCCCAAGCCACTGTCCAATGTGCCTAAAATAAAGCCCAGCAAGGCAAACGGCATCGCAAAAATGGTATGGCTAAACTTGATGAGGGAAAGATATTTTTTCAAGACAAAGGATTTTGTCGGCAAGGTTAGGAAAAAAACAAGGCCGGTAAAAATGGGTTGCCATTTTGGTCAAAAAAAAAGCCTGCACAACAGTTTGCTGTGCAGGCTTGTAGTTTCAGCTTCTTTGGCTTATTGAGCCGGAGCAGCAGTAGCCGGGTCACCGATTACCTCGCCCTTGATGTAGATAATGGACTGAACTGGGTCAGTGTTGGCCGTGATGGTAACCTGCTTGGTTTGCGGGCCACTCTTGCCTTTGCTGTCAAATGCAACCTTGATTTTGCCAGAGCCACCTGGTGCGATGGGCTCCTTGGGCCATTCAGGAACCGTGCAACCACAGCTTCCTTTTGCATTGCTAATGACCAAAGGTTCTTTGCCCGTGTTTTTGAAGGTGTACTCGTGCATTACTTGCTCACCTGCCTTTACTTTTCCGAAGTTGAACTCGGTCTCAGTGAAGCTCATGACCGTCGTAGGGCCAGTTGGTGCGGCTGGTTCAGCGGCTGCATTAGGGTCAGCGTTTGGAGTCACGTTTGGAACTGCACTAGGCTGTCCTGTTGCGTCGGTTGCAGCGCCAGTAGTAGCAGCAGCGGTATCGGCTGCATCGTTTTTGCAGCTTGTAAGAGCGGCTACCGTCATAAGTGTGAGAAAACCAATTTTGATTTGCTTCAACATTTTCTTAATTTTTTTGTGATGAAATTTTTAGTGCGGTTGAAATTTGCGGCGCAAAATTAGCGAATTTCCTCAAAGAAACTACTACTTCCAATTGCCCTGCAAAATTAAGCCAAACTCATGCCCAGCTTAATACAATGGCTACCCAACGTATGTTAACGGGTTGTTAAAAACGACAAAACGCCCGGCAAGTTCATGCTGGGCGTTTTGAATATCAAATTATTGATTGGTAAATCATCAATACTTGATGGACACGTTGTAGCGATCCTCATTATCACCAAGGGTTGTGGTCTCGATGACATTGTTCACGACTACAAGATAGTAGGTGTTATTTGAGCTTTTGTAAACAGCAAAGACATCGCCTTGTGCTACAACATCACTCACCTTAAAGTTGCCCCAAACGCCCAGCCCTTGAGTAGAGATGGTGTTGGCAGTAATCAGGGACTCAGCACCATCGAACAATGCTTCGATGGCTTCTTTGGAAGCAACTGCACCAAAGTCTGCGCTGCCACTGGTGTTACCAACGTAGCGTACTTCCGTACCGTTGATGCCACCAATACGACGGCGCCAGTTGTCGCCAGAGCCAGCCAATGAGTCAATACCCATGTCACGGAGTTCAGCGGCGAGGTCAGAAGTACCTGTGCTTGCACCGTTGTCAAGGTCAATGGCACCTTTGCCAGCAGGACCAGCTTGGTTCCAAAGATTGATGTTTACACCTGTGATAGTTTCGCTGATAGCTTGCTGAACGGTTATGTCGAAACTGGCTTCGTCAGTCAGGCCACCTTCGTCTTCAATTACTATCCTGTAAGTTGCTTTGCCTGAGCTAGCCTTTACATTGATGCCAATATTCCAAGACATTACATCTGTTGGGGTAGTGATTAGCAGTGGGTTGCCATCAAGGGTAACATCATTAAGTGGAAGTTTAGTGTTTCCTTCATAAACAGTTAGAGATTTGAGGGCTTTGGTGCCTTTTGTAGCCTCAACGGAAACATTTACCGTAGTGCCAACGCCGGCAACAACCGATTGGGGTGTAGGGCCAGCTGTGATAGAAATTATTGGTGAGAGGTCGGTAGTAGTGTCGTCTTCGCCACAACCAGTGGTGAAAACAGCAACTGAGAGCAAAAGTGCGCTAGAGAAAATCCAAAGAATTTTTTTCATGTTGAATTGAAAATTTAGTTAAATGATATTGCTTAGAGCTTGAAAGTTTCTTGAGTCTGGCTACAAAGCATATTGAGAAATAAACCTTGGGCCAAATTTTTGAACCTGTTCAAACTATATTGAATTCAAGGTTGATAATATGTAAAGAGGTTGAAATTGTGTTTTGTTCACTTTTTTTGTGTGAAAATTTTGCGGGGCTGTTAAATTTCGCTGGTGAAACGATTGCAATGGACGTAATGATGCTTGCAAAGAGATTAATATTTTGTTAAGGCTGCCGCAAAAAAACGGCATTGGGGAAAATACTGCAATTAATCAACTGTATTTTGTCACGAGAATATGTCTGCTCAATGTATTTAATTTGCGGTTTATTTCACGATGACTATTTACAACTCACTGATTATCAACACTAAAAAAAATACCATGTCCTTAAAAATTGAGCACACCGTTCTTGACCGCTTCCTGCGCTATGTTAAGATTGACACCCAATCCGACCCCGAATCAAAAACCATCCCATCCACCGAGAAGCAAAAAAACCTCTCAAAATTATTGGTCAAGGAACTGAAAGCCATCGGCATCTTGGATGCCAAGTTGAACAAATACGGCTATGTGATTGGCACGATCCCCTCCAATTCCGCCAAAGAGGTGCCTGTTATCTGCTTTTGCTCCCATGTTGACACCTCGCCTGACTGTAGTGGCGAAAACGTCAAGCCCATCGTACACCATAACTATAATGGTGGGGACATCGTATTGCCAGATGACCCAACCCAAGTCCTGCGCCCAAAAGACCACCCCCACCTCGCCGACCAAATTGGCAACGACATCATAACCGCAAGCGGAACGACCCTACTCGGTGCTGACAACAAAGCTGGCCTCGCCGAAATCATGGATGCCGCCAACTTCCTCATGTCACATCCGGAAGTAAAGCATGGTGAAATAAAAATTCTGTTTACGCCAGATGAAGAAATTGGCCGGGGCGTGGACAAATTGGATGTGAAAAAACTCGGCGCCAAGTTCGGTTACACGATTGATGGGGAGAAGGCTGGCTCCATCGAGGACGAAACCTTTTCGGCGGACGGCGTCCTCATCACCATTCACGGCGTGAGCGCCCACCCCGGTTTTGCCAAGGGCAAAATGGAAAGCGCCATCAAGATTGCCAGCGAAATAGTGGCTGCACTGCCCAAAAACGGCCTATCTCCAGAGAGCACTGAGGGTAAAGAGGGCTTCCTGCATCCAGTAGTAATGGAGGGCATGGTTGAAAAAGCCACCGTCAAGTTTATCGTTCGGGATTTCACCGACGAGAAATTGGCGGAACATGAGGAGGTACTCCGCAAGACCATGAACAAGGTGCTGAAAAACTACCCCAACTGCACCGCCGAGTTCAAGGTCACGGAACAATACCGCAACATGAAAAAAGTGTTGGACCTGCACCCAGAAGTGACGAACCATGCCCTGGAGGCCATCCGACGGGCAGGACTGTTGCCAGAGCGGTCGAGCATTCGAGGAGGCACCGATGGGTCAAGGCTGTCGTTCATGGGGCTGCCCTGCCCGAACATCTTCGCTGGCGAACATGCGTTCCACTCCAAACTCGAATGGGTTTCCGTCCAGGACATGGAGGCGGCAGTGCGAACCATCGTGCATCTGGCAATGATTTGGGAAGAGAAAGGGTAATTGGGTGGTTGGCGTTTTGGGAAAAATTGCTGTAACCCAAGGAGCCAGCCTCCACGCCAACACGGCAAATAACCTTCAATTTTGTTACACCAAATCGCTGAAATAACCGCAATTAACAATTGCCAATAGGCTTTAGCGATTCTTAACAGTCAGGCGCATTTTTTTAACCAGTTATTGGTAGGCAATGGGAAAATGCCCCGCTACCTTGCCCCAAAGAATCCAGATTTTTCCATCAAAACGATTAGGCCATGTTGTCACCATCATCAAAATCCGTCCTGTTTGCGCTCGCCGCATTGTTGGCCCTCGGCGCATGTACACGTCCTGAGAAATTGCTGGAAAGGGGCCAGTACGAAAGCGCCGTTTCCGCAAGCGTCAAAAAACTTTCCGGGAAAAAGAACAAAAAAACCAAGCACGTAAAGGCATTGGAGGAATCATTTCGGAGGGCCACCCATTCGGACATGCGGGAAATTAAGGTGTTGGAAAAGGAAGGCAGGCAGGAAAACTGGGTGGAAATCAACCGCCTCCACCGCCGGATTCAACTTCGTCAACAATTGATAGAACCACTGCTCCCCTTGTATTCCAAAGATGGCTACAAGGCCGAATTCCAATTCGTGAAAATCGAAGACCTCGAATTGGAGTCCAAGCAAAAAGCAGCAGACTTCTATTACGCCGAGGGCAAGCGGTACTTGGCCGAAGCCGAGCGTGGCGACAAAGTGGCGGCCAGGAAAGCCTACGACAATTTCGAGGACATCCAGCGCTACTACAAAAGCTACAAGGACGAGGAGCGGCTCAAAATTCGGGCAAAGGAGCTCGGCACCATCTATGTCCTATTCAAAATGGAGAATGACAGCAGGACCATTTTACCGAGGGATTTTGAGCGGGAAATCAAGCGCATCAGCGTCCGTGACCTCAATCGGGACTGGCGCACCGTCCACCTGAACCCAGAGGGCAACTACAAATACGACTATAATATCGTCATGCGGTTGACCGAAATTGCAGTCTCACCGGACTTGATAAAAGAGCGGGAATACATTGACGACCGCACCATCGAGGAAGGCTGGGAGTACGTGCTGGACGAGAAAGGCAACGTGCGCAAGGACAGCGCTGGCAACGACATCAAAATCCCAAAAAAGGTCTTGATTAAAGCACGGGTCTTCGAATCCTACCAACGCAAAGATGCCCGAGTTGCTGGCAGATTGGAGTTTTTTGACAACACCGACCGTGAAATAGTCCATACCGAGCCATTGGCCGTGGAGGCTATTTTTGAGAACTATGCTGCCCGTTTCGACGGCGATAAACGGGCTTTGTCGGAGGACTCAAAAAAGAAAATAGGCAACCAGCCACGGCCATTCCCTTCCAGTGAGGCATTGATTTTACAGGCCGCCGAACTCTTGAAACCAGTCGTGAAAGACAAAATAGCGAGGAGCCGGGTGTTGATTTAAGCGGCCATACTACTGGATGTTTCCCGCAAAGGGCGCAACGGTCTCGCAAAGGAATGCAAAGTTAGACGGGGACATGCTTTGGGTTCCTATGCGAAACCCTAATTTGCCGCTTTTGACATGGCCAAAGGCCATCTGCGACGTCACGCATGACGTCAAATATGACGTTGCAGGTGGCCTTCGGCCATGACAAAAGCGACTTAGAGCGACAAAAAATGGCTTTAGCGTTTGTTTATAAGAAAGCGTTTGTTTAGGTTACCAATTGAATTTTTTACTGCAAAAATTATTGATTTTCAATTGGTTACAGCAATTCAAGCCACCTCAAACAATTTCAAACAGCAATCCCCTCCTCCAGCAGCACCAGCGACACCCCAGGCTGTTTCCACCAATCATTCTTCAACAGCTTTTGCAGGGAAACAACCCCCTTTCGATAGTGAAATGCCCGGCCAGAATAGAATTCGTGTATCTCCTCGAAAGCGTCCACAGGCAGCATCTGCCAATCCTGAAAACTGACATAGACGTTGAGTTTCACCTCTGAGCAAAGCACGGATGGCGCTTGTAGCAACAGCTTTTTGTACTCGTAGCGGTAGTCGTAGCGCAAAGCAGAAAGGTCGGCAAGGATGGCAGAAGCCGTCGGGAAACCACCAGCTCCTTTCCCATAAAAAAACTGCTCATCTGCCAAGGCACTGGTCAGCACCACGCCATTGTACTCATTGCGGACCGTGTGCAACAGGTGCGGTGGCTTGATAAACTGTGGCAACACGAACGCTGCTATTTCGCCATTTTGCTGCTTTGTGGCTTTTGCCACTAACTTTATTTGGGCACCCTGCGCTGCCGCCACTTCGCTGTCAATGGCGTTCAAGCGATGGATGCCGTGGCATAGCAACCTGGACGGGTGCACGACGATGCCGTAGGCATGTGCCAACAACAGGCACAATTTGTTCAACGCATCATGTCCCTCCACGTCGAGCGAGGGGTCGCTTTCCGCAAAACCCAATGTTTGCGCCAGCTTCAACGCATCGAGGTAAGGCAGTTTTTCCTCAAAAATCTTGGTCAGGATGAAATTGGTGCTGCCGTTGATGATGCCCTCCAAGCCATGCAGCAGGTCGTTGTCGTAATACTCTTCCAAATTGCGGATAACTGGGATGCTCGCACAACAAGCCGATTCGTAGAGCAGCGGCGTACCATAACGCTGCTGGAGTTCCACCAACTCCGCCAGGTTCTCGGCCACCATTTTCTTGTTGGCAGTAATGACGGCCTTGCCCCTTTTGAGGCTTTCCCGCACGATTTCAATGGCTGCGCCTGGGTCGTCCGTCATTTCAACGATGACGTTAATCGCCTCGTTGTCAAGGAGTTCCATTTTGTCGGTCGTAAAAAATTCGGCGGGAATATTCCGCTGCTTGTCGGGGTGCTTGATGCAAATTTTTGCAACACTGGCTTGGAGGGAAGGCGTATGGGTCAGCACTTCAAATACGGCACTGCCGACCACCCCGTAGCCGATTAGGCCAATGTTCAGGCTTTTTTGATAGGACATGTTTGATAAATGTATTGGTTGAACTGGCGTCCCTGCACCGAACATTTACCAAAAAAGAATGCGCTGGTGGTAGCGCTCACCGAAATGAAAAAAGCTCATCCGGCAAGTCACCGGATGAGCTTTAATGTATTGAAAAAAGGAATTTTCAGTGGATTAAACACTCACAGCGACCTATCTGCCCTTGCTGTTTGCGCAAGGTTGGAATTGACACCTTATCCCGACGGGTGGTCGAAGACAGGTTGTCAAGGCGTCGTAGGGCCATATCCCTCAGCCTTTCTTGATAAGTGTTGCGGCTCAATGAACTTGGCGACAAATGTAGTTGGGGAAATTCAAAATGCCAAAGAAAAGGGTGGCCACCACCGATAATTTATTGGTAGTTGGTCAAATGAGTTGAAAAAAAGCGTCAGTTATCTCATGCCTCCACCAATACTTGAACCAACTCCCTTTGCAGTTGCTCCTTCTGCACCGAAACAACGCCATTCTTTTCCACCACTTGTCCGCCAGCAAGATTGGCCAATAGGGCAATATCGGGAGCGGAAAGTCCCGCCGACAGGGCCAAGGCCGCCACGCTGATGACCGTATCGCCCGCACCACACACGTCCGCCACGGTGCGGGCCTTGGTCGGATAAATATTGGAGGCCTCCCCATCGTCCAAAAAGACGCCGTGTTCCGAGAGCGTAATCAGGATGATGGGGCAATGGTTCCTTTCCCGGATGGATTGGGCTGCTTTTTGAAGTGCGGCATTGTTCGGTTGTACATCGGTTCGGAGCGCATCCCTCACCTCCTTCAAATTGGGCTTGAACAAGTCCACACCCTGGTAACTCCAAAAATTGCGCTGCTTGGGGTCCACCGAGATGGGGATGCCCCGTTTTTTTGCTTCTAAAATCAAAGCTTGAATGACCTGTTGCGACAGCACACCTTTATTATAGTCTTGAAACACCAGCCCAGTGACCGATTCCGATTCCAGTAATCCCATCGTCCTTGCCAAAAACTTCGCAGCCTCTGTTTCGGAGAGGTCATGGGTATTTTCTTGGTCCAAACGAAGGAGCTGCTGTTTGCCAGCGATGATTCTCGTTTTAACCGTGGTCATCCGGTCAGCACTGCCTAATATTCCTTGGGTGGAGATGCCAACCGCTTCGAGCTTTTCCAAAAAAACCTGGCCCGCCGAATCGTTTCCCACCAATCCGCACAAAACAGGGGTGGCGCCAAGGGCTTGTAGGTTCAACGCCACATTGGCAGCACCCCCTAACCTGTTCTCTTCCTGCTCAAAATCGAGCACCGGAACAGGTGCTTCGGGAGAAATCCGGTTGGCACGGCCCGTAACGTAGCGGTCGAGCATCACGTCGCCCACCACCATGATTCGCTGGGCCTCAAAGGAACGGAAGATAGCATCAGGATTGGCGGAGAGCTTGGGCATAAAATTGGAAAGTTGTAAAAACAAAAAAGCCGACTTCCAATGAAGGAAGCCAGCTTATTTAACCCCAAAAAACCAAATCTTTAAGCAAATTGCTTTGCTTTATATCTTTATGTTGAAAGAAGTTTCATTTCTGTGTAGTTGCCTGTGCAACCGTAGTTTGATTAAATCAACGATGCAAAGAAAAGAACTTTATGTGAACTATTCCAAGTTTTTTTCAATCTTTTTTAAAAAAAATCTCGCCAGGATTGTCAAATTTTTCAAAAGCCCAGTATTTACTGGTATTTCCACTGGATGTTTTTTGTAAAAAAAATATCAAAAGCATGCTCTACCAAACTGTTGAGGTGGTAGAAGTTATTATTTGGTAAGTAAATAGCGCTTTTCAGTTATTCGACACTTTGTAGGAGGGCGGAATTCATGCCGCCAACAGGTATAGGCGAATGAATACCTCCATCCAAGTACGCCCCGAAATGTGGAATAAAATGGCCTGACCACCTATTTCGGCTCCCTGCACCTATTTCCACTCCTACTTGGCATACAATAATAGGCAACAAGCACTACCTTTACCCTCGTTACGATTCTCTTCAAAATTCATCAAGCCACAGTGAGGATATTAGCTTTTTCAGCCATTTTATTGGTTATCGGTGGTTTTTACTGGAAAAAAAATCCAGCCACCACTTCTCAAGCAATGGAAGGCAGACCCAAAAACATCATCCTGATGATTGGCGACGGCATGGGCCTTGCGCAGGTTTCCGTCGGGTTTGCCAACAATGGCTGGAAATACAGCTTAGAAAGCTTCCCAGTGGTCGGTTTCCAAAAAACAATTGCCGCCAACAACCTCGTGACAGACTCCGCAGCAGGTGCTACTGCTATGGGCTGTGGCGTGAAAACCAACAACAACGTCCTGGGCTTGGACGTAAATGGGGTGCCCTGCAAATCCATCCTCGAAGAAGCCCTTGAAAACGGCTACGCCACTGGCATGGTCGTTACCTCCTCCATCCAACATGCCACCCCAGGTGCTTTCGTGGCACACCGGGTAGCCCGAAACCTCTACGAGGAAATCACCGAGGACCTCCTTTATTCCAACATAGACCTTTTTATCGGTGGTGGCAAACAGTTCTTCGACCGCCGGGAAAGGGACGACCGCAACCTGTTGGATTCGCTCCGGCGCAAGGGTTACAATGTCTATGACTATTTCAACAATGAACTGAGCACCGTCAAGCCGGATGTCTCCCAAAAATTTGCTTTTTTTACCGCCAACAACCAACCCCTGCCAGCTTTCCAAGGGCGTGACTACCTGCCGATGGCCACTAAACTGGCGGCAAACTTCCTTGAAAAACGCAGCGACAAAGGATTTTTCCTCATGGTGGAAGGCTCGCAAATTGATTGGTCCTGCCATGCCAACCAGATAGAGCCGCTTTACAGCGAAATGCAGGATTTCAACAAGACAATCGAGCAGGTCATCCAGTTTGCCAGCAAGAATGGCGAGACCCTCGTCATTGTCACCGCCGACCACGAAACCGGGGGGCTGGGCCTGAACGGGGGGACGGCCAAGATGCTCAGCCCTAAGTTCACCACCAATGGCCATACCGCCGCCATGGTGCCGGTGTTTGCTTATGGGCCTCAGTCCGAGCTGTTCAGGGGCATTTATGACAATACCGACATTTACCATAAAATGAGGGCAGCGTTCGGCTTTTCAGAAAATTGAACCAAAAGTGAAACCGTATGCCCATATCTTGGTTTGAACTTACAGGCCAGCAAATATTCCTAACCAAAATATTCAACTAAAAGCATGACATCAGAATTGATTGACAACCTGACGATGATTGAGCAGAGCGCCAAGGACTTTGCAGCGCTCCATATCCTGCCACACGTGATGGAATGGGACGAATCCCAGCACTTCCCGATGGAAACGCTCCAAAAAATGGGCGAACTCGGCTTTCTCGGCATCCTAGTGCCGGAGCAGTACGGCGGCGTGGGCCTCGGCTACCAGGAATACATCACCGTGCTGACGGAGATCGGCAAGGTTTGCGGCTCGGTTTGCCTATCGGTGGCGGCACACAATTCCCTTTGCACCAACCATATCCTCAGCTTCGGGAACGAGGAGCAGAAACAGCAGTACCTGCCCAAATTGGCCTCCGGCGAATGGATTGGCGCATGGGGCCTCACCGAACCCAACACCGGCAGCGATGCGGGCCGCATGAAGTGCGTGGCCACGCAGGACAGCGACTACTTTGTGCTGAACGGCACCAAAAACTTCATCACCCACGGCAAGTCCGGACATGTGGCGGTGGTCATTGCCCGCACGGGCGAACTGTTAGACAGCCACGGCATGACGGCCTTCGTGGTGGAGCGTGGCACGCCCGGCTTTTCTGGTGGAAAAAAGGAGAACAAGCTCGGCATGAGGGCCAGCGAAACCGCCGAAATGGTGTTCGACAATTGTCGCTTGCACAAAAGCCAAGTACTTGGAAAAGTCGGCGACGGCTTCATTCAATCCTTGAAAATATTGGACGGGGGCCGCATCTCCATTGCCGCCGTATCCTTGGCCATCGCCAAAGGCGCTTACGAGGCGTCCGTGAAGTACGCCCAGGAGCGGGAACAGTTTGGGAAGCCCATCGCCAGCTTCCAGGCCATCAGCTTTAAGCTGGCGGACATGGCCACAAAAATCGAGGCAGCGGAGTTGCTGACCCGCCAAGCCGCCGTGCTAAAGAACGCCGGAAAAAAATGCACCAAGGAATCGGCAATGGCCAAGTATTACGCCTCCGAGATTGCCTGCCAAGTGGCCAATGACGCCGTGCAGATTTTCGGCGGCTACGGGTACACGAAGGACTTCCCCGTGGAGAAGTTCTACCGGGATGCCAAGCTCTGCACCATCGGCGAGGGCACGAGCGAAATTCAAAAGGTGGTGATTGCGAGGGATATTTTGAAATAAATTCACGGCTAACAGAACGTCGGGGAGGTTGTGAACCCTGTTAATTACCCATAGAAAGCGGAAGTAATGGAAATCGTCAGCTTTTTCGCTAAGACATCCCCCTAATCCGCCTTTGGCGGAGGAATTAAAGCCTGCTAAATCCTTTTATTTGCCAAATTTAGCAGAGACTAATTCCTCCGCCAAAGGCGGATTAGGGGGATGTTTTGCGGAGATGCAGACATATTAATTTTTCCTTAACGCCCTTAACTAGGGTAAAAAAATCTAAGCAACAGGCCCTCAAAAGTGGTACCGGGCCTCGTAGCTGAAATTTTCATCCGGAGTAACGCAATTTGGACAGAAGGATTCCTAAACCTTCGAGGTTTAGGAATCCTGAACAGGAAGCTAAGGGTGGGCAACTGCATGGAGTGCGTTTCCTACCCGTTTTTTAATCTTAAATTAATCTACAAAAACCCGGAAACAAAAGGTTGGCAGGTACATTTGCGCTTAGGATTTTTTCTTCGTTTTCTGGCTCATTCACATTTCACATCAACTACTTGGGACACGTACTGTTCGAGCGAGCTTTTTCGCTTTCACAGTTGAAAATAATTGCTGCTGCACTTGGCGGAGGCCAAATGCTTGTGGTATGCTGGATGCTGCCTTGAAGCGGGTTGCTTTGGGGGATTTAAACAAACACTTAAAACTTTGGTATGAGTAAATGGAATTTGTTTTTGAAGGTAGGGTTAATCTTTTTAGTAATTGGGTACTGGGAAGAGGGATGGGGACAAACACTTTTAAGTTTTGATTTTGCTGGAATCGCTGGAAATGAAATTTCCGTTAATTCCAATTCAAATGCAACTGGTGTTCAATCCTCCACAATAACTCGTGGCAGTGGTGTTGCTCCCCTAAACAACGCAGATAGATTTAATTCTGATGGGTGGACAACTGCGTCATCAATTTCTACCAACGATTATGTAGAATTCACTATTACTCCCCAAAGTGGATATACAGTCTCTATCTCTAGTGTTTTACTACTACATCAAAGATCAGGAACAGGCCCTGTTCAATTTTCTGTACGAACAAGTTCAGATTCCTATGGCACAAGCATCGGTACAGGAAATCCTTTTACTATTCCTGACGTAACGACCACACAGACAAATACAGTAACAACCTCAGGAGTGCCAAGTCTCCAGAATTTTTCATCAGCAATCACATTTAGGATATTTGGTTATAGTGCTGAAGGAGCCGCTGGCACTTGGGGACCTGGGGATGGAACTGGAAATGATATTGTAATTTCTGGAACTGTTTGCAATTTTCCCTCCACTCAAGCACACACTTTTTCTTCATCGAACCTTCAAGCCAACCAAATGCAGGCCAACTGGGTGCGAGGTAATGGCACAGGAGGTGTTCTAGTTGTAGCTCGTGAAGGAAGTGCAGTTAATGCGGACCCTTCAAGTGGAACTTCCTATACTGCCAATGCCGCTTTTGGTAGTGGCGCTCAAATCGGAACAGGCAATTACGTCGTTTACAATGGCACAGGAACAAATGTGACGGTTACTGCTTTGACTGCGAGTACAACTTACCATTATGCAATTTACGAATACAATACTTCTGGAACGTGCTATAACTTAACAGAACTGATAGGAAATGGCACCACAACAGTAGGCTGCACCCCGCCTAACACCCAAGCCCACACTTTCACTCCTTCCAACCTCCAACCCACCCAAATGGACATCGGCTGGACCCGTGGCAATGGTGACAACGTACTCGTCGTGGCCCGGCAAGGCAGCGCTGTCAATGCCGACCCGATGAGCGGAACATCCTATGCTGCCAATGCAGCGTTTGGAAGTGGCGACCAGATTGGTACAGGTAATTGGGTCGTGTATAACGGGACGGGAACTGGGGTAACCGTGACGGGGCTTATGGCAAATACAACTTACCACTATGCCATTTATGAATACTTGAATACAGATGTCTGCTATAATCTGGAAGAACTGACGGGTAATGCCATTACGACCATCCCTCCCCCCGCCATCACCCATACCGGCACATCGCCCGTGTCAGCCAATTTAAATCAAGGTTCTACCAACAACGTCCTATACCGTGCACAGGTAGATGTGGCGACTACCGCCGCCACGCTGACTGAGGTGATAGCCACCTCCGGCGGTACATGGGCATCAGGCGATATTTCTAACTTCAAACTTTGGTTTTCGACAGATGGGACTTTCGGAAGTGATAATATGATTGCCTCAGCAGATAGCCCAGGTCCCGGCAATATCACGTTCACGGTCACACCAAACCAAGCCTTCCCGATTGGCACGAGATATTTGTTCATTACCTGCGATGTGGCGGCAGGGGCCACTGTTGGCAATACGGTCGCTGCTTTTGTGGATGCGGACGGGGATTTCACGTACAGCGTGGCGCCCACCTATTCGAGCAGCAGTTTTGCGGCAGCGAATTTGATGACCATCGTTGGCACTGCTGAGATACAATTGCAGTCGCCCGTTGGCACGAATATCAATTGCGGAGCGGCTGCCTTGAGTTTCGGGAGCGTGACGATAGGCAACAATAACAGCATCACGGTCCGCATAAGGAACGATGGTTCAGGCGACCTGAACCTCACCAATTTGCCATTGACCCTTGGTGGCTCGCATCCCGGCGATTACAGCATCACCACCCAGCCTACCAGCCCAATAGCTCCGGGGGGATTCTCGGATATGGTCGTTCAGTTCATGCCAACGACCACGGGAACACGGACGGCCAATATTTCCATATCAAATACCGACGGCAACGAAAACCCTTGCACTGTAAACTTTACAGGGGTCGGCCTATTGGCCAATGACAACTGCAGTGGGGCCACTGCCCTGACCGTTTATGGGTCAGAAACTTGTGGGGGCGCCACCAGCGGAACCACCGTGGGGGCAACGAGTTCTGGATTCGGTACTATGCAGTGCGGTGCTTTTTCATTAGGGAATCCCGATGATGATGTCTGGTTTTCGTTTGTTGCAACGCAAGCAGAACACACTATTACGGTCGTAGGGGCCAGTCCTTTGGATGCTGTGGTTGACTTGCGGTCAGGTGCTTGCAATGGCGCCCATGTTACCTGTGTAGATGCTACCGCGGGCGCAGGAATCGAAATTATTAACGCCACAGGTTTGACCAGCGGGAACACTTACTACGTGAGGGTTTATGGATATGGGAATGGTAACGGGTTTGGGACGTTTACGATATGCGTGACAAGCCCAGTACCACCGCTATATTTTCGTTCAAAGCAGGATGGAAATTGGGGAGATGCAACTACTTGGCAGGTTTCCACGAACAATACGGACTGGACAGATGCAAGCGCCGCCCCGGATATTGATGACCTTGACATCACGGTAGAACACCTCGTCTCCATTCCTTCTGGAACGGTGACGATTGACCAATTGACCATTGCCGCTGGTCAAGTGCTGGATGTTAGTGCTGGAGCAACATTGTCCATATCCAACGGCCCTGGTGAGGAGGACTTGGTGGTATTTGGGATTTTGAGGAATGCGGGGACGGTTTCGGGTGCAGGGACGAGGGTGGTGAAGGATGGTGGGGTGTATCAGCATAATTATACAACCACCTACGGGGTAATTCCAACCTTAACATGGGAGGCCGGGTCAACTTGTGAAATTGTTGGTTTTACCATTCCAACCGCAGGTGGATTCCCAACTGGAATAGGACAATCTTTTAGCAATTTCAAATGGAATACACCCAGTTTATCCCAATCTCCAAATTTGAGTGGCGGAACAATAAATGTTTCCGGTACTTTTACCTTGGCCTCAACAGGGTCGGCAGAATTAAGGTTGGGCACTAATTCCAACGGAACCATCAATACCGTAAATTATGAACAAACAGGTGGTACACTTAATTGTGCCGCAGGAGATGGAAATGGCACAATCAATATTTCAGGCAATTTTAATCAAACTGGTGGCACCATAAATGAATCTTCATCAGGAAGTGGTTCAATCGTATTTAACGGAAGCAACCAAACCTTCACAAAAACAGGAGGGACGATAAGCAATACTATCAATTTCACTGTAAATAGTAGCTCGACTCTCGATGTTGGGACAAGCGTCATAACTGGTACCGGCGCTTTCACCCTCACATCAGGTGCCACCCTCATTACTGCAAACCCTGATGGAATATTTACACCCGATGATAAGGGCAGCATACAAACAACCACCAAGAACTTTGACAGTGCCGCCAACTACGAATTCCAAGGTGCTTCCACTGGTGTCTTCACCACTACCCCACTTGGCACCACGATAAACAACCTCACCATCAACAGGACAGGGGGTGATGTTTCGTTGGCGCAAACCCTCACGGTTTCCGGCACTACCACCTTGACCGCTGGTAGGTTGAATTTGAATGGGTTCACGTTAACTTTCACGGGCCAGATTGGTGGGCTACCAGCTTGGGGAAATATTTCCGCTAAATACATCATCGCCACTACGGGAAGTTTATCTACTATTGATCCAGCAACAACCTTGTATCCAGTCGGTACAGCTACCCAATATTTGCCTTGTCGGTTGTCGGGCACAGGGGTGTATGGCGTTCATCTTTCAGCCACCAGCACTGGCCTTTCCATTCCATCGCTGGCGTTGCCCACACAATGGAATATTTCAGGTTCAGGTACCTTGAACATGGACTATCAATGGCCCTCCGATGTATTCGGCACTACTACCAACCTCTATAAGTATGACACCGATGATATGGTATGGTCAAAAGTAGCCGGACCGGTTATGGCTACGGTGCCTGGGAATGGCCCATTGGTCGCAAGTTTTACGGGTATCTCCTGCTGCTCCGGCTTCACCGTCGGTGCAGAAAGCGCCCTTCCTGTAGATTTAGCCTACTTCCGTGCCACCCCCGCCGATGGTAAAACGCTACTCGATTGGCGCACCTACTCCGAAACGAACAATGCCTACTTCTCCATCGAAAAAAGCACAGATGGCAAGCGGTACAGTGAACTCGGACAAGTGGAGGGCAAGGGGTTCAGTTATGAAATCAACGACTATGGTTTCGTGGACGAGAAGCCAGCCCCCGGCATCAACTACTACCGCCTCAGGCAAGTGGACTTCGATGGACAGTTCGAGTACAGCAAGGTTGTGTCCGTGCACTTCAGTGGCGGCAAGGGCGAGGTGCTGCTCTACCCTACCGTGGCCAGCAGCGAGGTGCAAATACGCTTCCCATCGCCCACCGAGGCAGCGGGCTTCGTTCAAGTCTTTGACCTGAATGGCAGGTTGGTGAAACAATTGGCCTTTGAATCGGAAATGGATGGCTTGACCCTCCCTACTCACGACCTGCCAAATGGACAGTACCTTGTCAGGGTGCAGAATGGGCAGGTGTTTGAGGTGCTGCGGTTCGTGAAGCAGTAAGGTTAGTGGGTTTGTCAAATGAATAATGTTGGAGAGGTTAACACAACGTCGGGGAGGTTTTGAACCCCTCCCCGACGTTAATCCACAGACTTTTTTCGACCGTCAGTACCTTGTCAAGGTACAGCATGAGCATGTTTTCCGAAGTTTCCAACAGGTCACCCTCTGAGAGGTTCCCTTGATACACGGCCTCTAAATTCTCCTGAATACATCGTTTTTTACGGCAACTACGAAGAAGTTGGTTAT
>DIUC01000068.1 GCA_002435785.1 Saprospiraceae bacterium UBA6168
GCAGCCGCCGCTGGCCGAGGCAGTTACCAGCCAAGTGGCGAAGGCAGTGTTCACCGCATCTTGGGTCTGGCAGGCGGCAGTCGTGGTGTTTACCGGGCAAGTGAGCACCACGGTTGGCGCTGCTGCCACCGTGAAGGTGGCCTGGCAGGTCGTCGTCAATGGCGCACAGCTGCTGGTATAAGTGAAGGTCACGGTCGTGCTGCCGCCACAGGCCGATGGTGCGCCCGTGTTGTTGTTGGTCAGTACGCCGTTGCAGCCGCCGCTGGCGCTGGCAGTGGACAGCCAAGTGGCGAAGGCCGTGTTCACCGCATCTTGGGTCTGGCAGGCGGCAGTCGTGGTGTTTACCGGGCAAGTGAGCACCACGGTTGGCGCTGCTGCCACCGTGAAGGTGGCCTGGCAGGTCGTCGTCAATGGCGCACAGCTGCTGGTATAAGTGAAGGTCACGGTCGTGCTGCCGCCACAGGCCGATGGTGCGCCCGTGTTGTTGTTGGTCAGTACGCCGTTGCAGCCGCCGCTGGCCGATGCAGTTGCGAGCCAAGTGGCAAAGGCCGAGTTCACCGCTGCCTGTGTCTGGCAGGCGGCTGCCGTTGTATTTGTCGGACAAGTCAGTACGACTGTCGGTGCTGCTGCCACCGTGAAGGTCGCCTGGCAGTTGGTTGTCAGTGGCGCACAGGTGCTCGTATAAGTAAAGGTCACGGTCGTGGAACCGCCGCAAGCGGGTGGTGCTCCCGTGTTGTTGTTGGTCAAAACACCGTTGCAACCACCTGTACCACTTGCCGTAGCGAGCCAGGTACTAAAAGCTGCGTTCACGGCCGCCTGTGTTTGGCAGGCCGCTGTCGTGGTGTTCACGGGGCAGGTCAGCACAGCGGGTGGCGTTGCAGAAACCGTGAAAGTTGCCTGACAGGTCAGTGTTGAGAACGGACAGGCTCCATTGAATGGTGTTGATGGCGGATTTTGGGAATAGGTAAAGGTAACGGTCGTGGAGCCGCCCGTGGCAGGTGGGGCCCCAGTGTTGTTGTTGCTCAAAACACCATTGCAACCTCCGGTGCCACTGGCCGTGGCCAGCCAGGTGGCAAAGGCCGCATTTACTTGTGCTTGTGTTTGCCCAAAAGGCACTGACGTGTTCGTCGGGCAAGTCAGCACGGGAGCTGTCGGTGCCGGTATCGTGAAAGTGGACGTACAAGTCAGCGGAGCGGCACAACTGGAAAAATAGGTCAGGGTCAAGGTCTTGGTGCCCCCGCAACTGCTGGGTGGCCGACCGTCGAACCCATTGAAGTTGATGGAACCATTGCAGCCGCCACCGAAGCTACTGGTATTGACCCAGTTTTGCATGGCGATGCTGTCCTGTGCCCGTGTTTGGCAAACTGGCCTTATAAGTGGGTTAGGGCAGGTCAGTTGTGGTGTTGGCGCTGCTGTCACCGTAAAAGTGGCTTGGCAGGTTTGCGGAGCTTGGCAGGCTGTGGTCAGCGTAAAAGTCACAGTCGTAGAACCACCACAAAAAGGCGGTGCGCCTGTGTTATTGTTGGTTAATACGGCATTGCAGCCGCCACCAAAGCTTGCAGTTGCCAACCAAGTCGCAAACTGGCCGTTAACGGCTGCCTGAGTCTGGCAGGCTGCAACGGTTTGGTTGGAGGGGCAGTTCAAGGTTGCGGATGGGTCAACCGTCCAAGTGAAGGTGCGGGAGCAGGTGGTCGTCAACCCGCAGCCACCCGTGGCAACATAGGTGAACACTTGTGTGCGGCCACAACCATTCTGTGTCATGGCTCCTGCCGTACAGATGACTGTTGCAGCGCCACATTCGCTGGAAGCGGTGATACTTGGGTCGCAGCTTGGCAATACAGCGGGGTTGCAACCAAGGTCTGTGGTATCCGAAGTGCAATTGGAAAAAACGGGCGCCGTGACTACCTGCCAGGTGAAGGTGCGGGTGCAGGTGGTCGTCTGGCCACACCCCGTGGCCGACAGGGTGAACACTTGGGTGCGGTTGCAGCCATTGGTGGTGATTGCCCCAGCTGAACAATTGATAGATAAATTGCCGCATTCGTTGGTGGCCGTAATGGCACCGCCAAAGCCAGCTTGGTTGATATTGGCACAAGAAGGCAGCGTGGCCGGGTTGCAACCAAGGTCAATGGTATTGTCGCAATTGGAAAATACTGGAGGGGTTGTCACCTGCCAATTGAAAATCCTAACACAAGTGCTGAACGTGCCGCAGCCCGCCGCATTGGCGGTATAGGTTAGTTGCTGGGAGCGGTTGCAACCATTCACAGTGATGGCGCCAACGTTGCAGGTCACGGGTACGCTGCCACATTCGTTGGAGGCCGTGATGTTGGGGTCGCAGGCTGGTAGGGTGGTTGGGTTGCAGCCAAGGTTGACAACGCCGTTACCGCAAGTGCCACCGAAGGAGGGCGGGGTTACGACATTCCAAGTGAAGGTGCGGGTGCAGGTTACCGTCTGCCCACAGGCCGTTGCTTCGAAGGTGAATATCTGGGTGCGGGTGCAGCCATTGATGGTGATGGAACCTGCGCTACAGCTAACAGGGACAGACCCGCAGGAGTTGGAGGCCGTGACGGCACCACCAAAACCACCTCCTGCAATGCCTGCGCAAGTGGGCAGGTTGAACGGATTGCAGCCGAGGTTGACGGTGTTGTTCGTGCAGTTTGCAAATACAGGCGTTGGGGATGCTGGCGCTGATACGGTGAAAGTGGCATTGCAGGTTGTCGTCAAAGGAGCGCAACTGCTCGTATAAGTAAAGGTCACGGTGGTGGAACCGCCACAGGCAGGTGGTGCGCCCGTGTTGTTGTTGGTCAAAACGCCGCCGCAGCCGCCACTGCCGCTTGCTGTTGCCAACCAAGCATCGAAAGCTGAGTTCACCGCCGCTTGGGTCTGGCAGGCTGCCGTTGTTGTGTTTGTGGGGCAGGTAAGTACCACGGGTGGAGCCGCACAGACAACCTGGAAATTATGGTTATAGGACCCTGTAAACTCTGGGTCGAGCAGGATGTAGTATTCTACCCCAGCCGTCAGCGTTCCAATGGGGTATGTTCCCGTAAAATTTATGTCGTCAATACAAGTCCAGCCTGTTGCGCTGCAACCGCCGGAGGCTGCTTTGTACATATAGTCTATATAGCCGCCGGCAACGGAATTGACCTGAATACTATGTGACCCCGTAACAGAGGGTGTAAAACTGTATATTTTTTCTTGTCCCGGGGTGCTGAAAAGGCAGGTATTATTGTTCCAAACCCCTGTACCCGATGGTGTAGCACTGACCGCAGTGGCACAGGCTAGCGGCGTTATACTCGTACAAGGATCGAACGGTGTCGGGCAGTTGATCTGGAATGTTTGGGTAGAGGACGTGGTGGATTCCGCATCAAGCAGGATATAATACTGCACCCCGGCCGTCAACGGCCCGAAGTTGACCGAAGTCGTGAAATTGATATCGTCAATGCAGGTCCAGCCAGTGGCTGAACAGCCACCAGAAGCAGCCTTGTACTGGTAGTCCATGTAGCCCGTCCCGGAGGCCGAGGTGACCTGGAGCGTGTGGGTCCCGGTGGTGGTCGGCGTAAAGCTGTACACCTTCTCCTGACCAGGTGTGCTGAAAAAACAGGTGCTGCTGTTCCACACACCAGTACCCACTAGCGTGGCGGTGGCAGGCGTGGCGCAGGCTAAGGTTGTGATGCTTGCACAGGGGTTCGCCGCCAAGCAGTTGATTTGGAAGTTGTGGGTGACCGAAGCCGTCCCTTCCGGATCGAGAAGGATGTAATACTGCACCCCGGCCGTCAGTGTCCCTATCGGAAAAGTGCCCGGGTCGTTGGTGTCGACAATGCAAGTCCAGCCTGTGGACGAACAGCCGCCCGAAGCAGCTTTGTAAAAATAGTCAATATAGCCTGCTCCGGCCGTGGTATTGACCTGAAGACTGTATGCCCCCGTCGTGGCTGGGGTAAAGCTAAATACCTTTTCCTGCCCCGGCGTGTTGAATCCGCAAGCGGTCACATCCCAAACGCCTGTGCCTGACAGCGTGGAACTGACCGCCGTGCCGCAGGTCAGCGTCGTGATGCTTGCGCAGGGATCTGTTGTTGCCGGTGCGGGTATGGACAAACTAAAACTGGGGATACAAGTCGGAGCAGGCCAGGTGTCCACCACCAGGTAGTAAGTCACGCCTGAGGTCACCGTAACGGTCAACGTCTTGGAGCCTGCACTGCTCTGGGTGCTCCCCACACAGATACCGCCCTGGCCAGTGAACGGGCAGCCGCTGTACAGCATCAATCCTATCCACGAGCTGGAGCTCGTCAGGGAGATGGTAATGCTTCCACTGGCGGAGGGCGTAAAAATGAAGACCAGGTCCTCGCCGCCGTAATAGCTGCTGCTGCCGCAAATGGTGGCATTGGAAGACGTGATTTCGTTGCCGGCCCCGCAGGTGGTCAGGCCCGTGCCGTTGTAGGGCAGAGAAGCGATGTTGACCGTTGTGCCCAGGCCGCCTGGACAGGTCTGGGCCACCAGGCATTGCGGCAAAAAGAGGAAGGCAGCCAGCAGGCCCATCCAGCAAATCAAGGCAAATAGTTTTGTAGATTTTTTCATGAACAATTTTTGGTTGGTATTGAAAAGTGGTATTGTTTCAGCATGGGACTCGTTCGGCAATGAAAAAATCAACCCCGTCGGAGTGTTTTTTTAGTTTAGAAACCCAGTAAGAGTGAGGATTGCGGCAAGCATTTGGATTATCCTGCACGGAATATCGTGCGCACAAGATAGCTTGATAATGCGCCACAAGATGGCGTTTTTTGTCTGAATGATAGCGTTTTTTGTCTGAATGATAGCTTTTAATTTCTGAAGGGTGGCTTTTAGTTTCCGAATGTCCAGAATGATTTACCCAAATGATTTGGTAGCTTGCGCTTCCAAAATCCAAACAAATCTGGCATTCCCCAACTCGCTCTGATTTTGGCTATCCAAAAATTAGCACTCCTCCTTCTGGCGTTGCCGCCCTGCCATAGCTGTCTGCTGGCGCAACTGCCCTACACCCAAAAATCCTTCAACATTTTCGTCGAAAAATATATCTCATAAAGCTTGGCAACCACTTTTCTCGGAGGCACCAAAGCCCTCTTGCTCGACCTGTACAAGCCAATTGGCGACGGAGCCACTGCTCATGATGGTACACGGTGGTGGCTTCATAGCTGGCACAAAAAGCGATGTGGATATGGTGCAAATCTGTGCACGGTTTGCTGCCGGACTTTGAGGAAGGCCCTGCTGGCCACTATCCAAGCCGCCAACGAGCGAAGTTCATGTTGAGCGTCCAGAATTTCAATGGACAGGCTATGGGTATGGCAAGGACGGGTAGAGATTTGCCAAGAACTGACAAGTTCCAAAAAATTGGCAAGTCAATCCCCGTTTTTGGCAAATTAGCAGCCACCGTTTGCTCAATGCCTTAAAAATCCTAAAAATTAAAGTGTAACGAAGCGTAAAACAGGATGGAGCATTGAACCCAATGCCTTCATTAGAGCAATAGCATTTCAAAAAAATTAGCACAGCATAGCACATGAAGCAGTCCATCATTATTGCCATATGTGCGGCCTTCCAATTCCGAGCCATGCACTTCTTTAGTTGGAAATGCTTTCAGCAAATCCTGAAGCGCAAACTTTTGCTGAAAGTAGTGACTATAGAAACGTTCATTCAGCGCCTGGCAAATTGCAAGCTTGCCATAACTAAAAAGGAGGGGCTGGGAACAGTATTGTAACAACTGGTCACTTTCTCAACCAAATGGGAAATGCTTTTGCCAGAACCGCTCCCCAAATCCTTAAAATCCATTATCCTAAAACTACCCGACCCATTGCTTTAGCCACCCCAAAAAAAAAAACGGAAGGCAACAGCGTTTACCGCTGCTGCCTTCCGTTTTGATTGTCGAGCATTGGCAAGTTCTAGTCCTTGCCAATCACCAACTTCTGCTCGAACCGCTCGCCGCCAGCCCTCACGCTGACGATGTACAGGCCGCTGCCGATGCCGCTCAGGTCGATGCGCTCGTTCACGGAGGCCACTTGGCCGAGCTTGCGCACCAGCACCCGCTGGCCGAGTTGGTTAAATATCTCCACGGACACCTCCTGCTCGCCACCCATATCGGATAGCTTGAGCGTCACTTCGCTGCCAGCCGGGTTCGGTGCCAAGCTGAACGTCATGGCGTTGTTGATGGAAGGCTTGCCTGTTGGCAATGACTTCGCCACGCTGTCGTCTTGGGTGTTTGCGCCAGCACCTGCGTCACAGGCGATGGTTGGGCCGCTGCTGTGCCAGTAGGCGTTCACGTTCGTGATGCTGTAGTTCAGCGCTGCTGCGTAAACGCTCGACTGGGCTGCGCTCAGCACCAGGCCGCCGTTCAGGTACAGGTTCGCAAGGTCGAGCAGCCCGCCGATGGTGTACGGGTACTCTATCGCATTGCCCAAGGAATCGAAGATGCGCAGCTTGCAGCCAGCGCCCTCCACGCAGAACTTGATATTCGGGTTGATTTCGATGCAGCCGAGTCCCTGGTTGCGGACGGCGTTCATCGTCAGGCCGTTGTACTGCACATTGAAGCGCATGTTCAGCGTCAGGGCGATGGTGTTCGCCGCAAGGATGTTCTTCATCCCGATAGGGCCGGCAGGGTTGCAGCCGCTGCAGTTCACTTGCTGGCAGTTGGACAATATCGTCGGGTTGCCGATGCCCGGCAGCAGGTTCACCACGCACTGCGCATTAGTCAGCGTCATCGAGCGGGCGGTGCCGCCGATGGTCAGCGGGCCTTGGCCCAGCAGGGTCGAGATGACCTGGAGGTCGGTCGTGTCGTTGCCCGGCAGGGTGCTGCCCGGCTCGCCGCCCTCATTGCCCCATGCACTTTGCGGGTACGTTTCCAGCGGCAGGCAAGCACCGGAGTAGGTCACGCCACAGAGGCTCGGCATCTCGTTGCCGCACTGGTCGGCGATGCGGAAGTAGAAGGTGCGGCCGAAGGTGTACTGACCGTCCCCGTCAGGGTCGGCGCAGTCCCACAGTGCCGTCCAACTGTCCAATTCGACCGTGAGGTCGTCGCCGCTGCACACGTCGTAGATGTCCCCGGCAGCCAACAGCTCCTGAATCTTCGAGCTGAAGTCGTGGGTGTCAGGGCATGGCACGTCGCTTGGGCAGGACAGGTTCGTGACGTTGACGCTGTTGGTCGAAGAGCCGCCGGGGCAGTTGCCCACCGGTGGTTCGTTGTCGTTGGCGTAGTAGGTATGCGACCAAGTGTGGCTGAAGCCGCCGCAGTTGGTATAGACGAAGGTGAACTTGCGGACGCCGGAGCAGCCGTCGTTGCTGCCCGTGACGGTCGGGCCGGTCACCTTAATTTCCAATCCACAGTTGTCATAAATCGTTGGAGGCACGGGAGGCTGTGCGTAGAGGAGGCAGCCCACGAAGTCCTCGCCGTCCGGGTAAACGAAGAAGTCGGCGGTGTAGCCGAAGTTATAGCGCCTGCTCCAAGTCTTTGTTGTGCCCTCGCAGTCCTGGTAGGTCCAGGTGTAGCGGCGGCTGGCCTCGCAACCGCCCGCAGTGTTGGTGCTGTCTATGGTCGGGCCGGTCGGCGTGAGCGTTTTGCCACAGTTGTCCTTTACCGTTGGCGGGGTGGGCTGTATGGCGTTAAGCGGGCACTCGACGGTCAGGGTCTCGCTCGGCGGCACGTTGAACTCAAGGTACTCCACCGTATAGATGAACGTCCACGTGGCCGTGTTGCCCTCGCAGTCGGTGTAGGTGAAGTTCCAGTTGCGGTTGCCCTCGCAGCCGGGCTTGGCGGTGGACGTGACGACCGGGGTGAGCACCTCGCCGCAGTTGCTCGTGACCACGGGGGGCGTCGGCTGTGCGTCGGTCTGGTCGGGGCAGGCCACTGTGGCTCCGCCGTTAGCGGGTACGCCAAATGGTTGGCGCTCGACTGTTACGACGTGGCTCCATGTCCTTACCAAGCCAGCACAGTCGGTGTAAGTCCAGGTGTAAGTCCTCGTACCCTCACAGATGATTGGGTTCGGGTTGTTGACGATTGTCGGCCCGGTCGGTGTCAGCGCCTTTCCACAACCGTCCACCACGGCGGGCGGGGTGGGCTGTGTGATTTGCGAAGGACAGGCCACCGTATTTGCGCCGTTTGCCGGAACGGTGAAGGTTGGGTACGCAGGTACGGTGAAGGTGGACGTACAAGTAATTGGTGCCGTCTGGCAAGTTCCACCCGCATAAGTGAACGTCACCGTGATGGTGTTGCTATTCGGGTTGCAGATGAGCGGGGCTGCCGGGGCGTTGTTGGTCACGGTGCCACCACCGCAGCCACCCGTTGCGGAAGCAGATGCAAGCCAGTTGGCGTAAGCCGTGTTCAACTGCGCTTGCGTTAGACAAGCACTGACCGTGGTAGGCACTGGGCAGGTTAGAATGGCCTGCGTGGCATTCGGCACGGTAAAGGTAGCCTGACAGGTCGTTGTCGTTGGTGTCGAGGTGGTGGTATAGGTAAACATTACGGTCGTGGAACCGCCACAGGCACTTGGTGCGCCAGTGTTGTTGTTCGTCAAAACACCGTTGCAACCGCCGCTGGCATTGGCCGTGGCCAACCATACAGTGAAGGCAGCGTTCACCGCAGCCTGTGTTTGACAAGCAGCCGTGGTGGTGGGCACTGGGCAGTTAAGCACCACCGGTGGTGGGGCAGAGACGGTAAATGTGGCCTGACAAGTAGTGATCGTTGGTGCACAGGAGCTGGTGTACGTGAACGTCACCGTCGTAAAGCCGCCATTGGCCGATGGTGCGCCGATATTGTTGTTCGTCAAAACGCCGTTGCAGCCGCCGCTGGCCGAAGCTGTGGCAAGCCATGTATTGAAACGGGCATTGATAGTGTCTTGCGTCAAGCATGGTGGCTCCGTTTTGTTCACCGGACAGTTCAGTACCACCGTTGGCGCTGGTGTCACGGTAAACGTCGCCTGACAGGTAGAAGACGTGGGCGCACAAGCGCTCGTGTAGGTGAACGTCACCGTCGTGGAACCTCCGCAGCGGGATGGTGCGCCCAGGTTGTTGTTGGTCAAACTACCATTACAGCCGCCGCTGCCGCTGGCCGTGGTCAGCCATGAATTGAAACGGGCATTGATGGTGTCCTGGGTGAGGCAGGCTGGCTCAGTTCTAATGACTGGGCAGGTCAGTATCACCGTAGGTGGAGCAGTCACGGTAAACGTCGCCTGACAGGTGGTCGTCGTAGGCGCACAAGCGCTCGTGTAAGTAAACGTCACCGTCGTCGAGCCGCCACAGGCGGATGGTGCGCCCGTGTTGTTGTTGGTCAAACTACCGTTGCATCCGCCGCTGGCACTGGCCGTGGCCAGCCATGTATTGAAACGGGCATTGATGGTATCCTGAGTTAGGCAGGCTGCCAAAGTTATGCTTCCCGGGCAGGTAAGCACCACAGGAGGCGCTGCTGGCACGGAGAACGTTGCTTGACAGGTCGTCGTAAATGGTTCACAGGTACTGGTATAGGTGAAGGTCACCGTCGTGAAGCCGCCACAGGCAGATGGAGCGCCAGTGTTGTTGTTCGTTAAAACGCCTTCACAGCCGCCGCTGGCAGTGGCCGTGGCCAACCAATCACTGAACTGTTGGTTAACAACAGCTTGTGTCAGGCAGGCAGCGGTGGTGGTATTGGTCGGGCAGGTCAGCACCACAGGCGGTATTGTTGAAACCGTGAAAGTGGCCTGACAGGTCTGCGTCGAGAACGGGCAGGCCCCATTCCATGGCGTTGATGGCGGGGATTGGGCATAGGTAAAGGTCACCGTCGTTGAGCCTCCCGTGGCAGGTGGTGCCCCGCCCTGTGCCACGCTGTTGTTGGTAAAAACGCCATTGCAACCACCGCTGCCGCTGGCCGTTGCCAGCCAGGTGGCAAAGGCAGCATTTACCTGTGCTTGAGTTTGCCCAGCTGGTGTGGTCGTGTTCACCGGGCAGGTAAGCACGACAGGTGCTGGCGGCGGTATGGTAAAAGTGGACGTGCAGTTCAGCGGTGCTGCGCAACTGGAAGTATAGGTAAGGTTCAAGGTCTTGGTGCCACCGCAGCTGCTGGGTGGTTGGCCGTTGAAGCCGTTAAAGCTTATGGAACCATTGCAGCCGCCGCTGAAGCTGCTGGTAAAAACCCAGTTTTGCAAGGCGATGCTGTCCTGGGCACGTGTCTGGCAAACCGGCCTAATGAGGTCGATAGGGCAGGTAAGCTGTGGGGGCGGTGCTGCCGTCACGGTGAAAATGGCTTGGCATGTGGTCATCAACGGCGCACAGGTGCTGGTGTACGTAAAGGTCACCGTCGTGCTGCCGCCGCAGAAGGAGGGCGCCCCGCCCTGTGCCACGCTGTTGTTGGTCAAAACGCCTTCACAGCCGCCGCTGGCAGTGGCCGTGGCCAACCAATTGGCAAACTGCTCATTGACCGCTGCCTGGGTCTGACAAGCAGCCACGGTCGTGTTTGTTGGGCATGTCAGTTCCACGGTTGATGGGCAGGTGATATTCAATGTGTAATTGCCAACAGCACCATCAAAACCATGTACCCTGATGTAGTAAGTAACTCCCAGGGTAGAACTCCACGTAATTTGCGACTGCAAGCCACAGAAGTCATCATTGCCGTCTATGCAGCTTTGGTCGCCGCATGGACCCGTATAAATGTCAATTCTAGTGTCAAAGTCGGAGGCGCAAAGGCTGGCCGTGATGTCACCACCTGTGCCAACAATGGTGTACCAGACATCAGGGCCTGATATACCTTCCGTGCAACCCATGCCTGGCCCATCAATCGTTGCATTGACGGTGCTACCAGTAGCGGTTCCGCCACAGGCGATGGGAGTGGCATTGGCGCATAGGTCGTTGGCTGGGGCCACAGGCCCGGAGCAGGAACTCACAGCCGGGCCAGTGCCGGGCAGCGAACAATTGACGTTTTGGCCGGTACCGATATGACCTGTAAAATCAACGGGCGAACCGTCGGCTCGGAATCTCACGGCGGAAAAGGTATAAGTCAAGTTGGTACCGACTTGTGCAAGGTGCGACCGCCGAAAAACCAGGTCGCCGCCCTGTAGCACAAGGCTGTCGCCATTGGTGGAATTCGAATAAAGCACACCAACATTTACCGTGAAATAATCGTCGGCTGGGTCAGCTGGCGTACCGTTGTCGTTGCAAGCGCTGGGGGTGCCGAAACTGTAGCTGGTGACCTCGCAGGGAGGGAGGGCGACCACGGTGCCAGCGATGATTAGGTCGTCATTGGTCGGTACCACAGAAGTCCCGATACGCATAGTGCCACCACTTCCGGGGCTGCTTCCTGAATTTGCAGCTCCTCCATAGCCATAAAAGCGAAAGGTAACTGTACCGCTTAGGCCATTCAAACTGGTTGAAATAGTATTTAGTACGGAGGCGGTTGTAATGGGAACGGTACCCAAGTCTGAAGCAAACCCATCCACACTGCTCCGCAAAGTACCCGTATTAGGACCTGTGTTGGAACTTCTGACCACCAGTCCAATGCTGGTCACCGAAGCGGCGAAACCAGCATCAATTGGCAGTGTGAATTCATAATAATCGTTGTTGGCGATTGCGTCTGCCAGTGTAGTTGGAGTAGAACTGCTGAACCAGCCACTTGAGCTGATACTCCCACCTGCAGCAGAGGCCGTTAGACCTACGCCACGATTCAATATCCCCGCAGAAACGCCGGGGGCAGCCGTTGTTGCAGTATTACTGGATTGATTACCAGGTTGTGAACTTAGCTCCCAAGCTTCAATCTGAGTCTGGGCGAGCATGGGCAAGCACAGCAACAGAAGAAAAGAAAGCAATTTCTGGATTTGAAAATGTCCAATCATTTGTACTATTTTGAATGAAAAAATTTGGTTGAAATGTAATTGATTTGATGTGGTTGGCTTGCAAGCTCCCTCTGTAAGAATTTTGGAGGAACCCAAAAAATATCTGCAAGGCAAATAAACTCAAATCGGGTTTGTGGAAAAATCGGCACCCATCAGCATTTGCGGGTGCAGCAATGCTGTCGTCCAATTTGTACAGTGAGCAAAAGCAGCTTAAACGGAGACCGTCTAACAAAGAAACACGGGAGCTTGCCAACATCGCATTGGGAAAAATCCCAGTTCTTCATTAAACTGTGGCGAAGGTAAATCAAAAAGGGGGATGTGCTGGCAGGGTGCGAAAAATTAATTTAACAAGCTGTCTGCTGCATGGCAAGTTAACTTCCATTTTACCCTCGCTACTTCTTGGGTTCATATTTGGGGCAGTGGTTCTCAAAACAAGTTGGCGACATGCGGGAAGTGCGTTTGCCAAAAATTAAACAGCTTGGGGGGAACTGTAAGCGCACCCATTTGTTACCATGCACGTATTTTTGCGGGAGGTTTAGATGGTTTAGCGGGTTTAGGAGGTTTAGAAACTGTTTTAAACCTCTTAAACCCCCTAAACCCGCTAAACCCGCTAAACCTAAGTTACATGCGCCTTGAGCCGAAAGACCTCCTCGAAAAGCTGGAGTTCGATAAAATAATCGCCCTGTTGGACAAAGAATGCCTCGGCGAACTGGGCCGAGAGGCCATCCACCACCTGCCCTTCCTCACCGACGTGGACGAAATCGAGCGGCGGCTGAAAGAAGTATCGGAATACAAGCTGTCCCTTTCCAAGAACGACCATTTCCCGCTTGCCAGCTACGAAGACCTCGCCGACGACCTCAAGATGCTCGACATCGAAGGCTATGTGCTGCCACAGGAGGGTTTCGTGCGCATCAACGCCGTGCTGGTCATTTTCGGGGGCATCTTCCGGTTCTTTACGCCCGACCGCCAGAAGATTTACCCCAGCCTCTACGACATCATCCGCCCCGTCAATTTCGACCCGGCGCTGCACCAGGCCATCGGCAAAGTCTTCGACGAAAACGGCGACGTTCGCCCGGACGCCTCCCCTGCCCTGCTGACCATCCGCCGTGAAATCGGGAGCAAGCAGCGGGAACTCGACAAGGTCTTCCGCACCCTCATCAACAGCTATCGTAACTCCGGTTGGCTGACCGACAACGTGGAATCCATTCGGAACAACCGCCGGGTACTCTCCGTCCCCGTTGAGCACAAGCGTAAAATCCGGGGCATCATCCACGACGAGAGCGCTACGGGGCGCACGGCCTTCATCGAGCCGGAACCCGTCATTGAAATCAACAACGACATCTTCGACCTGGAGCAGGAGGAAAAGCGGGAAATCTGGCGCATCCTCAAGGAACTGAGCGACACGCTGCGGCCCTATACGCCCGTCATGCGCTCCTATTTGACATTGATTGTGCAATACGATGTCATCATGACCAAAGCAAGGCTGGCCTACCAGATGAACGCCGAAATGCCAAAGCTGACGCAAAACCCGTCGTTCGGCACGGAGATGGGCAAGCACCCGCTGCTTTATTTGAAGAACAAAAAAATCGGGCGGGAAACCGTGCCGTTTGATTTAAAACTGCACGGCGAGAACCGCATCATCGTCCTCTCTGGCCCGAATGCCGGGGGCAAATCCATCCTGATGAAATCGGTGGGCTTGCAGCAACTGATGATGCAGAGCGGGATGCTGGTGCCAATGGACGAAATCAGCGAGATGGGCATTTTCGAGAACATCTTCGCTGACATCGGCGACTCGCAATCGCTGGAAGACGACCTTTCGACCTACTCCAGCCGATTGGTTTATATGCGCAATTTTCTGGAGCACGCCGATGGCAAAACCCTCGTGCTCATTGACGAATTTGGCTCCGGCACCGACCCGAAGATGGGGGGCGCCATTGCGGAAGCGATACTAAAAGAACTCAACGAGCGCAAATGCTTTGGCGTCATCACGACGCACTATTCCAACCTGAAAATGTTCGCCTTCAAGACGCCGGGCATCCTCAACGGCTCCATGCTCTTCGACCAAGCGCACCTCGCCCCGACCTATATGTTCAAGGCGGGGCGACCCGGTAGCAGCTATGCCTTCGAGATTGCGCAGAAAAGCGGCCTGAGCAAACAGGTGCTCGCCTACGCCCGGCAGCGTACCGGAAAAAACGAGACGGCTGTTGACGACCTTTTGATTGATTTGCAACGGGAGAAAAAGGAAGTGGAGGACAAACTACTGGACTTGACGACCACACAGAACAAGCTGGATAAGCTGATGAAGAGCTACGACGAGCTGCACCGTGACCTCGAATACCGCCGCAAGAAATTCCAATTAGAAGCCAAGGAAAAGAACCTGCAAGCGGTGACCCGTGACACCCGTGAGATGGAAAAACTCGTGCGGGAAATACGGGAGCAGCAAAACCTCGAAATGGCCAAAGTGATGGCCGAAAAGGTGCGGCAAGAAAGGGAGGAAGCCGAGAAGGCGGTCATCACCTTGGAGGAGCAGATATACAAGGAAGCGCCCGTTTCGCAGTTCAAAAAAGCGAAAGCGGGCGAGATACAGCCGGGCGACCTCGTGCGCATGAAAAGCGGCGGCTCCAGCGGCACGGTGGAGAGCATTGACAAGACCAAGGCCATCGTGCAAATGGGGCCGATGCGCCTCACCGTCAAGTTGCGTGACCTCGAACATGCCCGTGAGGAACTGAACGTGCAGAAGCAAAAAAGCATCAGCGTGGATACCCTGAACCAGTTCAACTCCTTCGAGAACAAGCTCGACATCCGGGGACTGACGCCGGACGAGGCCCTGCGCCGGGTGGAGGAGTTCATGGACCGGGCATTGATGACCAGCGCCAGCAACCTTCGCATCGTGCATGGCCGTGGAACGGGCGTGCTCCGCAATACGGTGAAGAACAAAATCCGGGAGTACCGGGAGGTGAAGCAGGCGTACCATCCGGCGAGCGATGAGGGCGGGGATGGGGTGACGGTGGTGGAGCTGTGAGGGGAGTTTGAGGATTTGAGGATGCGAGGATTTGAGAGGGGTGCCTGTAGCTTTCCTAAAGTTGTTTCATTTTTGGTCTGGATTCATTAGCTTTGCTTACCATTAGAGTAGAATTTCAATCAACCCTACTGCTTATGTCAAAAAAGGACAAACATCACGAACAGGTTCGCATTGCACTCGAAAAAGACGGGTGGATAATCACGAACGACCCACTAGTAATACCAGTGGGCATCAGAAAAGTAAATGTGGATTTAGGGGCAGAACGATTGTTGGCCGCTGAAAAGGGAAAGGAAAAAATTGCCGTTGAAATCAAGACATTCACGAGGACGTCCATGATTTACGACTTTTACGGTGCCCTTGGGCAGTTCAGGTTTTATTTGAGGGCTTTGGCAAAAACAGAACCTGACCGAATACTGTTCCTTGCTGTATCCAAAGACGTTTATGATGAATTTTTTGACGAGGCATTCATTCGTGAGGTTGTAGAGTTGGAAAACATGAAAATGCTGGTTTACAGCATCATCCAAGAAAAAATCGAAAAATGGATAAAGTAGCCAAATACAAAGCAATTGCCCGGCAAATAGCAGAAGAAGTGGGCAAACTCGGCCAAACCGCCAACGACAAAGTGGCCACCCAACTCATCACGGACGACGAACACGGCCATTACCTCCTCTACTTCAATGGCTGGCGAGACGAAGAAAGCCGAACCTACGGCTGCTTCCTACACATAGACGTGAACCCCGACGGAAAAGTCTGGCTGCAAAACGACGGCACCGACCTTGAGATAGCCAAGATGCTCGTGGAAAAAGGTGTTTCAAAGAAAGATGTGGTGCTTGGGTTTTATGCGCCTTATCGGAGAGAATTAGCATCAGATTGGGCGGAGGCGTGATTTGACTTGACCTTGATTTTCACTAAATTTGCCTAAAAAAGAACCACAGGACCGTACTTGTTAAAGCCGAAGCCTTGCTACCTGAAATGACCGGTGCCGAGAAGGCGCAACTGCTGCAATGGGTGACCAGTGAACTAAGCGGAATCTACCCCGGCATAGAGCAAACACCTGACGTTTGTGGAGGCGACGCCTGTATTTCCCGCACCCGTATCCCGGTTTGGTCCTTGGTCAATTCAAAAAAACTGGGACTTACTGACGCACAACTATTCGAATCTTATCCTACCCTAACGCAGGACGACCTGTGCAATGCTTGGAACTACTACCGAGGCAATGGCCCGGAAATTGAAGCGCAAATCTTTGAAAATTCTTCACCTTCCTGAATTTTATCACTTTTCACCTTGCGGGTATTGCCGGGATGAAAAACGCAATGACGCAATGACGCAAGGGCGCAGAGACGCAAAGCATTGTTTGTCTTCACTTTGCGCCCTTGCGGCTTTGCGCCTTGGCGTCAACAACCCCTTCACTTTCCTTTTTTTTATCATTTCTCCCTTGCAGGTATTGGTAGGATTGGAAAACGCTAGCTACATTAGCGGCTGAAAGCAACACACACGGTACGGCGGGAGGGAGCGCCGGGGAAATAGAAAGACATACTTTGAGAGAACACAAGAAACAATGGCCTGAAAGCGGGCTTTTGCACGTTTTGAAAAGCGACAATTTTACAAGACATGGAACGGGGCAAACCCAAGGTTTTGTTGTGTTCTTTGGAGCGCACAGGATGGGGATTGACGCATTGCGTGTTTTGGATTGTCGACAATCCAAAACACGCAATGCGTCAATCCAATGTTGTGTGTAACAAAAAAAAAGACAATAATGGATATACTACGTTCAATTCAAGAAATAAAGCCAATGATTGAAAGCAGCGAACTTGGCGAAGCACTAAATAACCTTTTAGTTGTAACTCATGCATTGAAAATTGAAAATTTGCATGGAGAACTTCTATTAACCAAATCTCGCTATTCAGAAAACAAAAGTAATAGAAGGAAAGGCATAGTGCGACAAGATGAATACGATTTAGAAAATAACAAAATTAGAAACAACGTACTTGAAATATATAATGAAATGGAAGAAATGCCTGACATCAATAGAAATTTGCGTTTTGAAATGAAAAGAATTATCATGGCACAAGAGAAGTACTTTGAAGGGATAATTGTGGAGTATTCTAAAATGACGAAAGGGGTAATAGGGAAAATAGAGTTTCCTCCAAAAGACTTTAAAGACATAGGAGACTTTTTAAATGCCGTTTATTTAGAGATGTATAAATTTATTCCCCCATTTACATACGGTAAGACATGGGTTTTATTAGACTACAACAATAAACCCATAAACTATACTCCTATACAGGAACCGAGTTCTAAAAAAGATGAAAAAGGGCTTGAAATACTTTTTCCTCACCTTAATTGGCAAAGAGTATTGTATGTTGAACCACTTTTATCCCAATCTTTATAAATCGAAATCACTATAATACACACAACAAAGCATGGTCGTACATGGCGGCAAAAGCCCAACTGCAAAGCCAACGCTCGCCGCCACGTCGCCCATCCAACCGTTCCAAAAAGCAACAACAACAAACGCTCCCTAAGCCCCTCAAAAAAATCCCAGTTGTTCCAAGTCTATCCCATTTCCTTTCAGTTCAGGCAAATTTGCACCTCGCCAGCCTACACTTGGCCAATTTCGCAGTCCTCTTTTCCCGCCAGTCCCCAAAACATTCCGTAAAGAATAACTGCCAAACAGCCATTACCGAGCCTGGCAAGTTGCAAACTTGCCAGAACTTCTCAGGTTGATACCCGCCCAAACTTAGTCTCTCAACTACCAGTTTTTTCCAGCCTTCCTCCCCCGCTGGCGCACCCCCTGTCTTTTCAATTGAAATACGGCACTGCTCGTTGCAAGCTGCGCTTGCACTCGGGCTTTGGTTGCGGCCTCTGGCCGCCGTAAACTGCAATGCGAGACCTACGCCCGGCGGCCAAAGGCCGCAACCCAAACCCGCCAACGAGCAAAGCTCGTATCGAGCAGTGCCGTTCATTGTTGGGAAAGTATGGACAAGCAGGGCGGATTTGCGTACCGCCGGGCCGCATGCCGCAGAGAAGGAATGCTCTGGCTTTGATTGAAGCTCTAAGCACATCTTTATCAAATTCCCTCGGAAACGTTCGTCTGGCAGCTTGGCACCCAGTAGTTCTTGCTCCCAAAATCTTGTTCCTGTGTTCGTTTCGCTCATCGTAGTGGTGTTTGTTCACCGCCAAGATAGCAAGTCAAATTTTATGGGACACGATTAGGTTTGCAACTTGCAAGGCTCGGCATTTGCCAAAACCAGTCCCTGCTTCCGCCAAAAGTCTGTGCAAGCAAATTGCAAACTTGTTAGAACTTGATTGATTTACATCAGTTGCTGATAAAAACCCGGTTTGAAAAACGGAGATTGCCAGCTTGGGCCTCAATGTAGAAAACTCCATTCACGCCATCCAGGCTGAAGGAACCGTTGGATTGCACCGTTTTATTAGTTATCAATCGTCCAGCAGCGTCAAAGACATTCACATTTAGTTCGAGGTTTGGGTCTGGTGCAGACACCAATATTTCCCTGCCTTTGTTGGTGATGGAGTAGCTTTCCATTTCCTTTTTCTCCTTTGCTGGTGTCAAATTTAATGGCAAATAATAAAGTTCCCTTCCTAAGTTTGCGTCTATATTGCTAAAAAAATAGAGCTTATTATCCTGCACACCCAACATGATGATGGAATTGAGGCTGAAAGAACCTTGTGGATGTTCATATAGCTTACCTGAAGTTCCGTTAGCGGGATTGGCATACCATATTTGCGGCGTGAATCCATTGGATATGCCAGATGCCCATAATGCGAAATTGCCATAAGAAATAAAATTTGAGATAATATATGTTTGTGGCATTGCAATTATTGAGCTACTATTAGAAAATCCATTCGTTGCTAATATATTTTGTCCTGAAGAAAAAACCTCTTTCTCAAGAAAAACTGCCCACTCCCCTACTATAGCATGGAATAGAGGTGTTCCTTGTCCCAAGTAATTTGGCAAATTGGTACTGACAACTTGGTTGTTTGCTGCCATGCCATCCACACTTATGAATCCCGTACCCCATGCTACAACAATGACCCTATCTTCGTTCAACTTAAAAATCCTTCCTATTTCAGCATCCAAATTGCCATTAATAGGAAGCTTATGCAAAGAATCGCCTGTCGGGCTATAATGATAAAGCCCACCAAAAGCAGGGTCGAAAGATGACCTTGCTCCAAATACAAGCCCATCCTTTACTTGATTGATGCCATAATAATCATAGAAAAAACTTTCGCAGGCTACTTCTCCAAGCTTGATAATGCTATCATCGGCATACCACAGTTTTAATATTTTATTGTCTTCCGATATAAATGCTACTCCGTCTTCATATGGCGTATAATTCACACCTTGGTACGCCCAATTTTCACTAAAATCCACGGTTTCCCCACCTGGAACGATGTTGGTTGTAGCAGTGGTGCCGAAAGATTTATAAAGCTTATTTTCGTAGGAAAAATACAAAGCACCGTTTTTAGCCACCGTGAGTCCTTTAGGTCTGGCAGTAGAATTGTTGGCTGAAGGGTCAAATGCCAAAACAGTGCCTGCCGAAGTGCCATCCGTGCTCCATAATGCCCCGCCGTTTATGGGGTCGTATGCTGTAAAATAAACCTTGTTGTTAAAGATGGTGAATTCGGTTGGCGAAGAAGATTCCATACCAGTTGAGATGTCTAACAACAATTCCAAACTGCCGTTTTTCAGCACATAGGGTTCATAGCCTCCAGTACCATTGCTAGCGGAAAAAAAAATGTCATCACCATGTTGTACGGATTTGTAGTTGAATTCATTGATGGCATCACCGTTTCCTTCGTTTAGATCTTGAACTAAGTTCAAAGTTTGGGTGTGTGCGATTGTCAGGAAAAAGCACATTGTAGTAAAGAAAGTGTAAAAAATCCTCATGTTGAAGTAAATTGTTTAAAGGTTAATTTAGAAAAAACTAGATTTCAATAGTGCTTTTTATCCTCAAAATCCATTTAGTTCTAAAATACCAAAGGTTAAAAAGATGGTGCAAAGGTAATTATCAAGCACTATTTTTCCCCAGTTGTTTCAAGTATCCCCCTTTTAGTTCTGGCAAGTTTGCAACTTGCCAGCCTACACCTAACCAATTTTTCAGTCCCTTTTTCCAGTAAATGCCCGAATCTAACGCAAAAAAAAGACTGCATGACTGCCAATGCCGAGCCTGGCAAGTTGCAAACTTGCCAGAACTTCTTGGGTTAGTGCCCGCCCAAGCCCACCCTCTCAACTTCCTAACCCGCTTTGGCCATCTTCCTCGTTCCGGCAAATCTTTTTTCTCCACCCCTTGTACAATCCCGAATCTTTCACCAACTTTGCATTTCAAAGTACTTTCAAATCTTTAAACAATGCAAATCAGGACAGAAAGAATCAATTCAGGTTACGTCCCCATCCAATGGGGTACTTATGCGAAGGCCATGCTGATTGGAGCAGCTATTGGGTTGCTGGCCATCTCGATTTTTGTGTTCGGGGTGGACAGCCCGAACCCGGCCTGGCCAAACAACTGGCAGGTGAAGCCGCTGCTGCTGACGCCCTTCGTGGCGGCAATGGGCGGTGCTTTTTTCGCCTTCTTGGCCCCCATGCGCAGGCAAAGCGGCTGGGTCATGGCCTTGGGCTATGTGATGAGCATCTTCGGGTTCGTGGTGGCACTTTGGATGGGCATCATCCTGGGCCTGAACGGTACGATGTGGAACTGATTTCGTGCTTGTTCTTGCTCCTGCTGAAGGTAGTCCTCGCCATCACACTGGCATTTGGGTGGAAAACCAATCAGTTGGCCTTGGGCGATTGATTGGTTTTCTGATTGGTGTGATCCAGTTCTTTCCGACCTCTCTCCATCAGTTCTCCTATCCCCGAAATTTTTGTCAATTTTCAAATCCCCAAGCCTTCATCATCAGTTCAATTCCGAACATGCTGCGTCGTTCATGCTAAGTATTAGCTGAATTCATTCTTACAAATTTCTTGTTAACCCAGTAAAATCAGGCATTTATCGTTGGGAATATTCCCAACGACGATCAGGATAGCTGTCCGCCTTTGGGAATATTCTTAGCGGCGTTCAGGTATCCTGCTTGGCTTTGGGAATATTCTAAATACCCCTCAGAAATCCTAATCGCCATTGAGAATATTCCCAGCACAAGTCAGGATAGCTGATCGCCTTCGGGAATATTCCCAATACTTGCCAGAAGTCCTGATCGCCATTGGGAATATTCCCAACGAATTTGGTGTTGGCTGACCAACTTATTGGTGTTGTCAGCGTTGAGGCGGGCGTCGGAAATCAGTCAAATGTTAAAATTTATAAATTTTTATGCAACAGATACAATATTAAAATATCCATTCGTTTATACCCGCAAATCTGGGCGCTTCCGGATCTGCGGCACCGATAGCTGTGAGTATTTGAGGAGAAAGTGGTCATCGTGGCCGTTCTTTATGTTAACCTTAATTACAGAAAAAATGAAAAGTCTCTGGTCACCTCTTATCAACACCTTTGAAGTCAACACAAGGTATTCAAGGCGCAAGATGCTTCGCATCGCCAACCACCACTTTGCACGTTTGCAAGCCATGAAAGCGGACCCAATTATCTTGGTGCTTTTCAACCTTTTCGAGCCTGCCATTCTGCTGTACAGGAATATGTTTTCCAACCTCAATAGTTCGGAAAGTATAAGCCTCTCGAATACTGCATTATTTGAAAAACTATTGGACGAAATGGCCGACAACTGGTTCGATGATTGGCAAACAATGGTACGTCCTATATATGGGACGGACACCATTGAGTTTATCGCTATTTTTCCTCACGGCAAGGCACCGTTTCAAAGCAGCCAATACGCTATGCGGATGGTGGCAGTAGAGGGGTTACATACCACGCTGCTGACCTATCCGCTGCTAAGTGCAGTGGCTGCGGACGTGGCAGCAAAGCTGGTGCTGCTGAACAATGCCCGGGATACACAAACTGAAGGCTTTGGTACGAATATTTTCACGGCAAGCATGATTGAGGACCAGCGCTTGGTATTGGCAGATTTGATGGACGACAACCTGTGCGACCTAAAGAAAAAATACCGCAAGAACATCAAGATGGTGGAGAATTACTTTGACCTGGCTGAGCTTCGCAAACCGTCGAGCGATGCAGATTCCCGGTTCGTGTTCAGCGGGGCGGTGGAAGCAGGCATGACATCGGCAGTGCCGGTGCCCGATAAGTTTAAGCTGAGTGCCAATGATTCCTGTGTTTTCTGGAATAAATCCAATATGGCGGAACTGCAGTTTTTCTTTTCCGCCAACGCTTCCGCCGCCGACAATTCCATCAAAACCTCGGTACTGGCCATGACCACGGCGCAAACCAATGCCGCCGAATCGGGCTGGGCACCGGGTGCCAAGTTCATCATCGTGAAGAACCTGGGCACGGTGACATCAGAGTTCGAGCTGAGGATGACGGAGGCGGTAGTTGTTTGAGGGCGTGAGGGGATGAGGGTTTGAGGGCGAAAAAAAAAACGGGTGTGGTTCAATATAAACCACGCCCGTTTATTTTTTGCCCACTTGCTCACGCTCTCACGCGCTCACATGCTCCTCAACACCCCCCATTCCGCAGCACCGCATAAATCACTTCGCCGGAAACGGACAGGTTGAATACCTTATCCCCAATGGTAGGGAGCAGGAGTTGCCAGGATTTGCCCCGGTCAGCGGACCGGTAAATGCCCTTGGGGTGGCCGCAATAGAGGTAATCGCCCGCTTGTTGGATGGAAGAAATCAGCTTGGAAGGTGGGAGGTCCGCATCAATGGGTTGCCAAGACTTTCCGCCGTCGGTGGAGGTGCGCACCCGCCGGGTTTCCGACTCGGTGTTGAAAGTAATGGCCGCAAAACCGCCCTCTATGACTTCCACGGCGATGCCCACGCCGCCTTCGCTCAGCACCACGTCCCAATGCTCGCCGCCGTCGGTCGAGCGCAAAATGCCGCCCTCGTTGGTGCAAAGCAGCACACCATTCGACTCCACCATCTCTATCACCCAGCCACGCTGCATGACGTGTTTCCAGGTCTTGCCCTGGTCGGCGGATTTGAAAATGCCATTGTCGCAGCCGATGAAAAAACTGCCATCCTTGGCAGTGAACACGAGGCGCACCGATTGGCCCTCAAAGTTGGTGAAAATGGGCAACCAAACATCCGTATTGTCTAATTTTTGGAAAAAACGGCACCTGTTGCTATAAGCAATCATGCCAGCCGGGCCAGCGGAAATAGCGGTGTGGGGGTCCAAAAGGGATAAGTCTTTTTCCCAAACAGCGGCCTTGGAAGCGCTGTTGCTCCGATAGACGCTCCGTTCGGCACCCAAAAAAAGCTCGCCATCCCCAGCAAAAAACGTCTCTGGGAAAAGCCCTTCGGGAAGCCCAGCACTGATGTCCTGCCAAGTTTGTCCGCCGTCAGCGGATTTAAAAACGATATTGGCCGCTCCCGGTGTGGCTTTCGCCATGCCCTTGCTGCAGACAGCGGTGGATGTGAAGCCGAGCAAAGCCTGCTCTTGCGTCTGCTGGCAGGATAGGAAGCAAGGAAGTAGGAACAACGATAAAAAATGAAGACTGCGCATGATTAGAATTGATTGGTTAAACAATGCGACAAAGATGTTGGCGGAAAGTGCGGTATATGTTTTTTGCTTGTAAAAGGATGTAAAGGAAGTGTAAAACCAATTGGCATCCCGTATTTCACCCACACCCGACGTAAGGGATTGGAAAGCCCGGCAGGGATTTCTAAGCCCGGAGCGGGCTCACTACAAACTTCATCTTATTTTTTCAGAAAAGACTCCGCCGTTCATTTTGGCCAATGCACATCCCCTTTTATCCTTCTGATTTGGCGCAGGTGCCTGTCCGTGTGCGCCCAATGCACCACCATCAGCGCATGGATGCTGCGGCGGCGCTCGTCGCCCCAGCGGAAGGTGTAGTGCGCCTTCAGGTCATAGGTGGTTTCTTTCACAAACTGGATGAGATTGTCCCTTCCGAAAAGGTAAAAAGTGAGATTGTCTTTGTCGTGCATAAGGCCGAGGGGTTCGGCGTTCCACCAAGCTTGGTGCGGGCTGGGGTCATCCATCCAAGAAACGTAGGTGCTATCGGGGCGGGCAGTGCTGTCGAGGCCAGGTTCGGGGTCGCTGCTGAGCATGATGTCGGCCTCTTGGGCAAAGATGCGCTCGTACAGCCCCAAATGCTCCAGTACCTGCCCGATGTTCCATTTGTCCGGCGCTTCCTTGAAGGCCCATTGCGCAAGCGTCAGGTCTTGCGTTTCTTGGATGATTTCCTGCTTGGTGCGCTCTAAGTTGGTGAGCAGGTACTGGCGGTCGGATTCCGTCCAAAGCGGGGCGGGCTTCTGAGCAAGAAGGCTCGTGGCGATGGCCCATAGAAGGGCGAGGATTGGGAATTGTTTCATGGTTTTGAATTTTGGGTGAAGGTAGGTTTTTTGTTGCTTAATAGGGTTAGGGCGAGTGGGGCTGAGGCTGTAGGGGTTGAAAAAACAGGGATAAACTGGCCAATTTAGACCATTTCCCTACCTTTATCCCAGTTTAACCACGAACATGCTATGCTGAAACATTTCACCAAAATCACGGGCACGGGGAAGTTTCTCAATTTCCGCCCATCGGCGCTCCCGGCAGCGGAGCAGCCCAAGGATTTCGGCCATTTCAACCTGATTTATGGGGAAAACGGCAGCGGCAAAACGACCCTTTCCCTGCTGTTCCGCTCCCTGCGGGGCGAAGACGGGCTGTTGCTGAAAAAACGCTCCTTCGACCGCAGCGTGCCACAGCAAATCGAGCTGGCGGTGGCGGGTTTGCCCCAATCAGCCTATATTTTTTCCAACGGAGAATGGAACCAGCACCTGCCCGGCATTGAGGTGTTCGATGTGCATTTCATCAACGACAATGTTTATACCGGGCTGGAAATCCAGAACTCGCACAAGAAAAACCTTTTCGAAGTGATTTTGGGGCAACAGGGCGTCCAGTTGAAATCGGAGATACAGGCCATCAAGGAGCGCATCATGAAGGGCAACAAAATGACCCGTGAGACCGCCCGTGACATCGAGGCGGCGATTGGCGGCGTTTACTTGGCCAAGCCCTTTGCGGAAATGGGGCCGGAGCGGGACATCGAGGGCAAAATCGCCGAGAAAGCGCATGAAATCTCTACCGCCCGCAGCCACCAGGATATTTTGCAGAAAGCCTTTCTATCGGAAATACCCTTGCTGCACACAGTGGACTTCACCGCCGGGGCAGCCGGGGTGCTGGCACAAAGCACGGGCGGCATTTCGGAGCAATACCTCGCCAAATTCAATGCGCACAAGGCCAGCCTCGGCATGGGCGGCCATGCGGAGGATTGGCTGAAACAGGGCTATCAGGCCATCCACGACGATGCCTGCCCGTTTTGCCAGCGCCCCTTCGATGCCACGGTGGAAGTGCTGGAAGCCTACCGCCAATATTTCAACGAAAGCTATAACCGCCTCATCGCCGACCTCGCCCGGCTGAATGCTGCGCTCCGAGGCTTCAATTTGGAGGCCCGCCTGCTCGACATCGAGCGCACCATTGCCCAAAACCTCGTGCTGGTTGATTTTTGGAAAAACTACCTGGAACACCCGCCAGCACTACATTCCCTGCAAGGCGAGCATGGACGATTGGCAGCGGATTTTGAGCAACTAAAAACCTGTTTTGAGCAAAAGGCCGCCGACCCATCGCAGCTGCAGGACGGTGCACATTTGGCAACTTTCGAGGCGACCGTGCAGGCCACTAACCAAGCCATTCAGGGGTTCAACAAGGGCATTGCCGATTTCAACAGCAGTATCTCGCTGATGAAGTCCGCCGATGGCCCCGACCTCCCGCAACTGGAATTAGACATGCGCCGCCTCGTTGCCCTACAAAAAAAGGACAACGCCGACATGGCCGAATGGTGCAAAAACCTGCTGGCCTACGAGTCGGCGCTGGAAAAACTGAAAAAGCTTAAGGACGAAAAACAGGCCCGGCTCGACCAGTTCAAAAACACGGTTTTCGACCGATACCTCGCCGCCATCAACCGATACCTACAGGCTTTTGCGCCTTATCTGGAGCTGCGCCAACTGACCAGCCACTATATCGGCAGCAGCACCGAGCCGTCGGTGAAGTTCGCCCTCTGCATTGAAGGGAAAGAGGTGCTGCAAAAGGACGACCCCGACAAGCCTTCCGTGAAATACTCCCTCAGCGAGGGCGACAAAAACGCCTTTGCACTGTCGTTCTTCCTCGCCAGTTTGGAGCTGGACCCACAGCTCTCCGAAAAAATCATCGTCTTCGACGACCCCGTTTCGCATTTCGATGAAAAACGGACGGCCACGCTGCTCCACTACCTCGTGCATTTCGGCCAAAAAGCCCGGCAGGTGTTTTTGCTGACGCACGATTTGGGGGTGGCGGGGAAGTTGGAAGGGCTGTTGCCGGATTTCCAGTGGTATCGGCTTGAGCGTGTGGCTGGAGGGACGGGGTTAGTTGGGTGGGAGCGGTGAGGTTTATAAGCCTGAAGGTTAAACCGCAACTTGTTGTTTTGACCATAAAACTTAGTAGATTGCCCCATCTTCATTGCCACAACTAAAACATATGCACATACACCTCGGACATATCCACGAACTCGTGCGCTACCCCATCAAATCTATGGCTGGCGTACCAACGGAGGCTGCTTTCCTTGGTTGGCATGGCTTGCAGGGCGACCGACGCTATGCCTTTCGCCGACTTGATGACAATAGCGGGTTTCCTTGGCTAAGTGCCAGCAAGCTGCCGGAATTGCTCTTGTTTCAACCAATGGGATTGGATGAAAACATGGAACAACCATTGCCTACGCATGTGCGCACTCCAGCGGGAACCCTACTTGAAATCGGGAGCATCGAACTGAAAGAAAGCATCTTCGAAAGGTTCGGGGCTGCCGTGGAATTGATGCAACTCAAGCATGGCATCTTTGATGAGGCCAGCGTTTCCGTCATCAATTTGGCGACGATGGCTGCCATTTGTCAAGCGGCGGGGCAGGAATTAGACTCCCGGCGCTTCCGGGCAAACATCGTCATCGAAACAACAGCGACCGAACCATTCCTTGAGGACAATTGGGTAGGTGGAATGCTGGTTTTCGGAGACGAGGAAACTGGCCCATTGGTCAGCGTGACGATGCGTGACCCACGCTGCATGATGATTAACCTCGACCCGAACACCGCCCAACAAGACCCAAATGTGATGAAGGCCGTCGTGCGGCTGAACGGGAACAATGCCGGGGCGTATGGGACTGTGGTGCGGACAGGGGCGTTGCGGGTTGGGGATAAAGTGGGGTTTTTGGCAATTTCGGGGGTTTAATAACCTTTGGCGTCCCATCCTTTGTCCGCTTCGTCCTTTGCTATGTCCAGCAGGTAGTCGGAAATCAACCCCTTCACCGCTAGCAATCGCTCCTCCGGCAAGTTGCAGGAAAAAAAGCTTGAGCAGTTCCATCTGCAAATAAGTCATTGGCCTATCTCATGCTATCGTTATCATGCGGTGATTTTTTTCAAAAAATACATAAAGGCGTTGATTCCCAATTCCCGGCTTCTTGAAATAAGATTTCTTACACTGGCGCTTATAGTTGGTGACTTCATTTACCTTTACTGACAAAATGAACAGTCATGAAGCTATTACTCTGTTTTCTGATTACGCTCTCCTTTTTACCGCTTTTTTCACAAAACGATACCATGCCTGACAATCGCTTGGTTTTCAGCGGCTATGCTGACTTTTACTTTCAAAGGGTTTTCCATGAAAAACAGCCACGTAACCTTGCATCCTTCACCAACAATTTCCGGCGCAACAATGGCTTCGGCGTCAACCTGGCTTTGCTGAAGGCAAGCTGGCAAAGCAACAAAGTGAAACTCAACATGGGATTGATGTCGGGACATTATCCTTTATTGAACTTTCAGGACGAAAGTCCGCTGTTTCAGCATATTTATGAAGCCAACTTCAAGGTGGATTTCACTCAAAAACTCAGCGTGGAAGCAGGTGTTTTGCCTTCTCACATTGGCATGGAAAGTCCCATTGCCAAGAATTGCTGGAACCTGAGCCGCAGCTTGCTCGCAGAAAATTCGCCATATTCCGAAACAGGCGTAAAACTGAATTATCAGCCCAACGAAATGCTGACGATATCCGCACTTGGGCTGAACGGCTGGCAAGTCATCGGTGATTATGGACAAAACGCATTTGGCTCCCAGATACAGTTCAGGCCAAATGACCGTTGGCTGTTGAATTTTAGCACTTTTTATGGCAAGTATTATTGGAGGGACGATTTAGAACCCAGGTTGTTTCTCAATTTTTATGCTACCTACCGCCCGGTAGATTGGCTGAACCTTGCACTGTTAGCCGACTTTGGTTCGCAGACTGAGGAAAACGATGCACTCACCTGGCAGGGCTATGCACTGCTGGGGCAAGTAAACCCGAATGGAAAATGGACCGGTGGCTTTCGTGTGGAAAGGTTTGTTGACGAACACGAAGTCCTCATTGGGGCATTAAAAATAGACGGCGTTCATGTGAATGGAGCCGCAGTTAACCTGGATTGGAAGCCATTTGAGCATTTTGCTTGGCGGCTGGAATTGCGCAGCTATCGGTCAGATGCCGTACTTTTTGTTTATTCCGATGTGCGTGGAAAGAGTCAGACAAGTTTTTTAAGTGCGATGATGGTAGATTTTTGAATACATTTTACCTCGAAATGCTCAATTCCTCCAACAACACTTCGGCACCATAATACTTCCCGTCTCTAATGGGGTAAATTAGAATTACCAAGCTCAATCCACCATACCCTCCAAATCATCGGCTTCATCTCCACCTTCCTCTCCCAAGAAATCCTTGTATGCCTCTGGATGGTTGTCTGCCCAATCCTGGTATTCGTTCATGCCGTCCTTGTCGCCACCAAAGAGGACAATCAAATCGAAAACTGAAAGGCTGTCCATAGCTTCGAACTGTTTGCGGCGATATTCACCCGCCTTGTTGAGGTCATGTGCCAATTTATAAAGGTTTGCCAGGCTCCGGAATAGCATAACCCGCAAGTGCTTGAAGTCTGGGTCGTCACCGCACATATCAACAGCCTTCAGCGAATAGTCAATGGCTGTGCGGAAATCGTTTTTGTTGTTCCAATAAAAATCAGCCATGTGGACATAAACTTCCGGCATTTCGGGGTTCAGCTTCATGGCTTCTGTAAAATAGTGCATGGCCCGCAGTTCATCCCCCAATTTCAGGTAGGATAACCCGATCATGTACCACACCTCGTCTTCTATTTTTAAAAAATCAAGCCGGTCTTTGCCGATGGCAATGACGTTCTCATATTCCCCGGCCATGCCAAGTATTTCTAGGAAGTACGGCAGTCCAGCAAAGTCAACCCAAGTTTTCTTACGGTTATATTCCCGGTCGGAGTTGTCCATATAAGCATGCACATATACTGCGGCAGATTTGTAGTCCTTTTCTTTTTCATAAAGTTCGATCAAATACATAAGAACATGGCAGCGGTTTGGGCATATTTTTTCGGACGCTAAATCCTTGAGCATAAGGATAGCCTCTTCCAGCTTCTGCTCATGGATACGCAATTGTGCACGACAGAGTTTGACTTGGTTGTAGAACCACACATCGCCCGGTGCAAGCAGTTCATATTCCTCATATAGTTCATTGAGCAGTTTTTCATTGCGCAAGTGAACAGCATGGTAGGTAAAGTTGAATAGGTCTGCTTTTTTAAAGTCCAAAGTATACTCTGGGTGCTGCTTGCACCTTTGGGCAGTTGCTTCCCGAGTTTCTTTCTGAAACTTCCGCCATTTTCGTTGCTGATATTTGGTGGCTGGTTTTTGCAATGATTCTATCATGGCTATTTTTTTTAAGTGTTGTGCTGCCTGATTGGATTATCAGTTCGCTGGTGGCTCTTCCATCGGTTTTTGTCCTATCGGTGAAGATTTGTGAAATGTTCAAATCAGGCTCGGAGGATGCTGAATAAGCTTGGGTTATCTCGTCGAGCAGGGCAAGGGCTTCCGTAAAGGCTGTCTTTTTTGTAGCTGCTTTTTTCGGCTCCATTGCCTTTTTGACGGAATACAATTTTTCAAGCATCCCTTTGTCATTAATGGATGCTATCCAAGAGATGAGTTCCAACTTTTGCGCCTCTATTTGCATGGTTTTTTTTTACAAACTTAGTCAATTCTGCTGGAAAGACCAAATCCCTGAATGCCGGACAGGCAGGCCTCCCGGGCACGTGCGCAGGGATTGGAAAGCCCGACAGGGATTTCTAAGCCCGAAGCGGGCGGGCAAGATGTACTGCTTTTGGGAAGTGCCGTGGGTGGTCGGGCTTAGAAATCCTTCGTGCCTCAGGCTTTCCAATCCCTTCGGTCAAAAGCGCAGGGATTGGAAAGCCCGATAGGGATTTCTAAGCCCGGAGCGGGCGGGCAGCATGGACTGCTTTTTGGAAGAGCCGAGTAAGTCGGGCTTAGAAATCCTTCGTGCCTCAGGCTTTCCAATCCCTTCGGTCAAAAGCGCAGGGATTGGAAAGGGCGATAGGTATTTATAGGCCCGGAGCGGGAGGGGTTATTCAATTTTTAGAAAAATACTGGTAAAGATACCCCTGTTTGAACGTTTCACGATGTCTATCCCTATGTATAATAGGCTCATCGTTGCCTTCCTGCGTCAACCTTTCAACACGCAGATAAAAGACCTGTTTCATGAAAGTTGTGTTGCATTGCATTGTTTTAGTGTCCTTGTTCAACTCGCATTGAATATCATTGTAAGCGTCCTCAACGAATTGGGCCATGGTTTCTTCGCCGATGTTCTGGGAAAGAAAATCGAGCATGAATTGATAAAATCCAGGTTTGTAAGGATACAATGCTGCGCTGTTCATTTTGTCATCCCGATGAAAACCGTCCTCGCCGACATAGCCAGCCAAGGTCTGCAATGCGTTACTTGAATAATACATGACAGAATCAATATTCATCAACCCGGCGAAACAGCGGGCCATGTACTCGTTATGTTCCGCACGCTGCTCCCATCCGTAGTTTCCGCACCATGCTGGCAAAAAATAGCGTCGCATGAGCATTGTAATTTGGAGAGCCTCGCCGAATTTACCTTGTGCAAGATAGTAATCCATCAAGCGTTTGCAAGCCGTGTTTTTTAGGTAAAGCCATTGGAACGCAACGCTTTTTGACGACCACTGCTCAGACCTTGTCATATTTTTTGGGGTGTCAATACCTTTGTAATCAACCACTTCTCGGTAAAAATCTATGTATGGCAAATAGTCCTTTAATCCCCAAGCTATCGTTTTTCCATAAAGTATCATCGCTTTCACACAAGCGGTGTCATCCGTGTGCTTGTATTCCTTCATGAGGACGTTCATGGTATCAACATAGTGGATTGAGTAAGGTGATTTGTCCAAATCAAAAACTCCCGACTCGATATAAGCCCTGACGGTTTGGGATTTCAGCCCAAAAGAAGTTAGGAGAATGGAGAATAGTATCAGGCCTGTTCTTTTCATAAAACCTCCTGATTGGTAGTCAATAGTTGATAGGTTCATTTATCAATAAATGGTGGGTATACGTATTTTTCAATTGAAATACTATTTGGTTTTCCAGTGTGCAACATTCTATACACGGAAGAGGTGCAATTGTTGTTTTCGTCGTAATAATAATCCTTTACAGACGTCAGCCTCCACGACTTATCTTTTAAATCAAATTGAGTTTCTTTCGTAATATTTCCAATTTCGCTTCGGGTATAAACATTTTTATATTTTTCACCCGATAGGCTCTCTGTTTTTTCATAAAAAATAAGGAGTTTTTTGTTGTTAATAAAAACAAAGCCACTCTCCTGTATCCAAGAAGTATCCATATCCTCTATACAAACAGAAACAGAAATTAAAGTGTCTTTGTCAGTACTTTCTTTAGTGTAATACCAATATTCTGATTCTTTGCCAATAATAAAATTTTTATGCAACCTTCTTTTCAGTTTCCAATCAGTATCAAATATCGTTTGGGATTCATTCACGATGGCTCCCTTTTTTAAATTTGTAGTTCTTGTTGTATAGCTTTTACTTAAACTGTCAATAGTAGTATCATATAAATAGAACGAGAGAGTGTCACCTCCCAGTTGATATGAGATTTCAGTTGTCTTAAACCCATTTGGGTTGTATTGGTATTCAGTAACGATAAATGATTTTGATGCGATATATTTTCCAGAGGAAATGAACCCTTTTGTAACTGACTTCAACTCTCGGGTTCCTAAGCTCAATTTTAGCACAACCTTTTCATAAATAATTTCGCCTGCTCCAGTTTTCATAGTCTCGAAAATAGTATCCCCAGAATAGGTGTACAAATCTATCTGAGTTATCTTGTCGTAATTTGAAAATTTCGAGTCGGGTAAGATTTTCAAAACTCGGCCTAAAGAATCGTATTCGGAGGTAGAATACAAGTGCTTTGAAAAGCAGGCAGAATCACAATTCTCTAATTCTAAAGAGTCTCTGAAATAGTAGGTATATTTTTTCTTATTTGCTATTCCCTCTTGGAACGGCTGGGCAACCGCTCCAAAGGGTAATAGCAACAATAAAAATCGAATGTATATGGATATATAAAACATAGGTTTAAATTTTGAAATTTTGAACAAATCTATGTTTTATACATCACAATGCCAATCCAAAGTTTCCCAAAAGTCAGGTTTTTGACTGAATTAATAGAATTTGTTTTTTTGCCTTATTCACCTTGACAGCAAACCAAGCCGCATCACACTCCCTATCTTCTCAACAACAACCTCAACAATCGCTGCTGTTCCTCCAGTAGTGAATGTTGTTCTTCTGTAACAGCGCCAAGCTGTGAGTTTACTTGTTCAAGCAGGACCAAAAGTTCTCGATAACGGTTCAGTAAATGAGCTTCCTCCTTATTTTTTCTTTTAAAAAGCCGATGCGCAACCAATGGCGGGCGGTTCAACCGAAGTCTTTGCAAAGTAAAAGCACCCATATGCGTGAGTGGGCTTAAACTACCATCTTCCAATTCTAAAAAATGGGCCGAAGCAGGTTCTGTTCTTGGGTTCCAAAGCATGGGTTCCGTAGGCGAAGCCGGGAAATAGTCATGCTTATAAAGATTGCACCGATTACAGCAATAGAGCAGGTTTTCCAGGTCATCGGTTCCACCTTTTGTTTGCGGTTGGTAATGGTCGAGGGTCAATTCACCACCAGTATCGGTTTCAGACACACCACAAAACTCACAGGCACAAGCTGCTCGTTGCCGCACTGATTCCCGGATTTCCTTTGTGATGCTCATGCCGTTTGCCTGCCCAGCGATTGGGCCAATTGCAGCTTGATGGATTGATTTTCCAGACGGATTGCCTCGTTTTCGGCAGCTACCTGCTGAATGCGCTGCGTGATTTTCATCACCAGCGACAAGGCAGACTCAATCTGCAACCTTAATGCCCCAACGGTATTGTCTGAGGCTTTGGCAGGGTAGCTTTCCGTGCTGTCTTGCTGGGCATACCATGCTTCCAACTGTGCTTTTTCTTTGTCAGTTAAAGGTTCGCCCTTAGTGGCCTTGTCATGAAGTTGTATGCCTATTTTATCTGAAATCATAGCAATCAATTTAGTGTTTACAAAGATAATCGTTTCCTATTTAAGTTACCACTCAATCCATCTGACAACAATTTGGCCGCATAAACGAATTGGTCTCCTTGAAATACTCAAACCCATTTCCGCTCCCCGGCATTTCGAAGTAAAACTTCGTGCGTTTACGGTCATAATTCCCAACCTCGTTCATCGTCGCCGAATCGTAGAGGCGGCCATTCACCATCGTGTATTTCACGAACTCCGAATTTTGGATGTTCTCTAATGGGTTTTTGTCCAGCACGATTAAATCGGCCAGTTTTCCGGCTTTGATACTGCCCAATTGCTCATCCATTCCCAAAGAAATAGCCCCGTTGATGGTGGCACATTTCAGCGCTTCGAGGTTCGACATGCCGCCCTGTTGGAGCATCCAAAGCTCCCAGTGGGCACCGAGTCCCTGCAATTGTCCGTGGGCGCCGAGGTTGATTTTCACGCCAGCGTCCGCCAGCTTTTTCAAGCTCTGCGAGGTCAGAATATGGCCGTTCACGTACTCCTCCTCCGGCACCATTGTGCGGTGGCGACTGCGGCTGTCCACCACGGCACGGGGGGTGAAGGCGAGCAGTCGCTCCTTTTCCCAGACATTGGTGTTTTGGTACCAGTAATACTCGCCCGTGACCGAGCCGTAGTTGACGATGAGCGTGGGCGTGTTGTGCGTCTTGGTGGCGGCCCAGAGCGTGGTCACGTCCTTGTAGAGCGGTGCGATGGGGATGTTGTGCTCCACCGTCGTGTGGCCGTCCACCACCTGCGTGAGGTTGTGGTAAAACGTGCTGCCGCCCTCCGGCACCACTTGGATGCCCAGTTCACGGGCGGCGGCGATGACCTGTTGGCGCTGGTCCCGGCGGGGCTGGTTGTAGCTTTTTACCGAAAAAGCGCCAAAGGCCTTCGTGCGGCGCAGGGCGGATTTGGCATCGTCCAAGGAGTTGATGACCGCCTTGAAATCGCCGTCGGCACCGTAGAGGATGGTGCCCGTGCTGAACAGCCTCGGCCCGACCATATTGCCCGATTTGAGGAGTTCCGAATTGGCGAAGACCATCTCCGTGTTGGCGCTGGGGTCGTGCATGGTCGTGACGCCGTAGGCGAGGTTGGCGTAGTATTCCCATTGCTTTTGCGGGCTGAGGCCGTAGCGGAAATTGCCGCTGTGGGCGTGTGCGTCAATGATGCCCGGCATGATGGTCTTGCCCGTGCAGTCAATCTCCTTCGCCCCTTTCGGCACCACGAAATCGGCGCTGACGGACTTGATGACGTTGCCCTCCACCACGACTGTGCCTTTCTCTATCACTTGGTCGCCCTCCATCGTGATGATACGGGCATTGGTGAAGGCGATTACCCCATTCGGTTTGTCGGCGGGCAGCGTGAGCTTGATTTTTGTGCCAACGGTGTCCATCGGCGGCAGGCTGTCCCGGCTGCCTTCGAGGAACTTGAAGCGCTCGGTTAGGTTGTCGCTGAAATACTCGTTGCCCAGCGTCCAGTACAGCGTCTTGCTGTCGCCGCTCCAATGGATGTTGATGCCCGCATCCCGTGCCACTTGCGCCACGGGCACGGCCTTGGTGCCGCTCGTGAGGCCCACTTTTTTTCCAGTTTTGGGAAATGGGGCGACATAGACCTTGAACAGTTCCGACCAAGCCACCCATTTGTTGTCGGGGCTGATGACGTAGCGGTGGCTGTACTTCCCATCGAAATGCTCCTGCTTGTTTTGGCCGTTCAGGTCCACGCTCTCCACGCTCTTCACGAGGCTGCCAAAGAGGTAGCCGCCTTTTTGGTAAAAGATGCGCTTGCCATCGGCGCTGAACTGGGGGTACTCGCCCTGCGGGGTCACGAGCTTCGGCTCGGCACTCCCATCGGATGGCATGAGGTAGATGCCCGGCTCCTTCGAGTGCGTGTAGCCTTGATGGGAGTTGCCGCCTTCTTTTACGAAGACGATTTGCTTGCCGTCGGGAGAGAAGGAAGGGGTGCGGTAGATGCCGGGGGATTTGGTGAGGCGGGTAATTTTAACCTGTGGATTTGTCTCGTCCAATTTCCAAATAGCTCCCATATCTTCATCCTCCCATGTTACAAATACAGTGATTAAGGAATTTTGAGGTGAGAAACATGGCTCGAATTCAAATGTAGCTGTATCAAAATAGACTGGTTCTACAGTTATTGGTGGGCTAATATCATAATCAGCTATTTTATAGGGTTTTTTGTTAACCCCTCTAGTCAACCTTACAATTTCTTTACTTGATAAATTTTGTTTCCATAAAAATCCAACTGAATTAAAAATAACCCAATTCCCATCTGACGAAGTCACAGCATTTCTTATAACCTTGGCATCAAAGCTTTTGTCAAAAGCCTTCTGTTTAGGGCGGACAGTTTCAGCTACTTTCATACTTACCTCTACTTCAAAGGGTATTTCAACAGGGGATTGTATTTCTTCACCTAACCTGATTAATTCATCTTTATCCTCAATAATTACGGGCACTCTCCAAATTTTACCTTGCCCATAAATCACAATTTCTTCATCGCCGGGCATCCAATCGAAGCCGGGATAAGCGCCAAAAATTGCCCAGGCTTCTTGTTGGTCTTTGCTTAACTGGTCGAAAATTGGCCACTCTTCACCAGTACGAAGATTCATAACATAAAGTATAGATTTGGTTCGAATTCGCTTTACATAAGCTAACAGACTTCCATAATTGCTTACCTGCGGGCGGCAAGCCCCGCCGGGGCCGCTTACCACGTCCTCGATTTTCCCCTCCTGCCTGTCGTAGCGGCGGATGCCGTAAATCTGATTGTTCGGGTCTTTGTTGTATTGGAAAAAGCCGCCTGGGTACTGGTCTTCGCTGAAATAAACATAGCGGCCATCGGGGGAGACGGTTGGTTCGTTCACGTCTTGCTGGTCGTTCTTGCGCTCGGTGAGTTGGAGGCCCTCGCCGCCCGTTTTGTGGTACATCCACATCTCGCCAGCGCCCAGCGAGCGGCCAGAGGTAAAGTGCTTGCGGGCGATGAAGTAATCGCCGTCGGGCATCCAAGTGGCATTGTTCAACAGGCGAAAATCCTCTTTGGTGATTTGTTTGGCGTCCTTGCCATCGGCGTTCATCAGCCAGATATTGTCACCGCCCCCAGCATCAGAGGTGAAAAGGATTTGCTTGCCATCCGGTGAAAAGCGGGGCTGCACCTCCCAAGCGATACCCGTGCGCAGTGGGGTTGCTTTGCCTCCAGCAATGGGCATCCAGTAAATATCGCCGAGCATGTCAAAGACAATGGCTTTGCCATCCGGGCTGACGTCGAGGTTGAGCCAGGTGCCTTCGTCGGTGGTGAAGTTCACGTCCTTCCAACCCCACGGGCCGGGGGGATTGTTGATGTCCCATTTTTTGGCTGTTGCGGTGGTCGATGCGGTGGTTTTGGTACTTTCCCCCTTGGCCGCTTTTTTGTTTTGGGCAAATAGACTGAGGGTTGCAAAGAGTGCTATCAGTGTTAAGTTGCGCTTCATTTTTTTGAATTTTTGAGGGGTGAAGGTAGGGGAAAACACGATTATCATCACCGCTTAAATCACAAATTGAAACTACTGCCTATCACCGTTTCCAACTTGTTGACCTGATAAAATGACACAAAGCCCCTGCGGCCCCACCGATTTGACGGCTGTACGTCAATTTCGAGACTTGCCTGTTTTGTTGAACAAAATTTCCTTGAAAGATTAAACAACTCTGTTTGTTTCCTGTTAGATGCGGGTTTCAACAACTATTTTCTAACTAAAAAAATGTAACATGAGGCATTTCACATTCCTAATGGGTCTGTTGTTTTTTGCAAATTTTGCAAAAAGTCAAACAGTCGTTGACATCATCGTCAACAGCCCAGACCATACCATCCTTGAAACGGCTGTTTTGGCCGCTGGCCTTGATGGCGCACTCAGTGGCGCTGGCCCGTTTACTGTATTCGCTCCTACGGACGCTGCATTCGAGGCGCTCCCAGCCGGGACTATCGACGCACTGCTCGCAGACACGACTGGACTACTGGCCGACATCCTTACTTACCACGTGGTGGGCGCAGAAGCCTACTCAACCGACCTGTCAAACGGGCAGACCATCGTGACGCTGAACGGCGCAAGCGTGACCGTCACCATTGATTCCAACGGGGTTTTCATCAACAATGCGCAAGTGACCGTGGCCGACATCGCAGCAGACAATGGCGTGGTGCATGTCATTGATGCCGTGCTGCTGCCGCCAACAAACACTGTGGTGGACATCATCGTGAACAGCCCAGACCATACCATCCTCGAAACGGCCGTATTGGCCGCTGGCCTTGAGGGCGCACTCAGCGGGGTTGGACCGTTCACCGTCTTCGCACCGACGGACGCTGCATTCGAGGCGCTCCCAGCCGGGACTATCGACGCACTGCTCGCAGACCCAAGCGGCTTGCTCACCGACATCCTGACCTACCACGTGGTGGCTGGCCAGGCGCTCTCCACCGACCTGTCCAACGGGCAGAGCATCGTGACGCTCAACGGCGCAAGCGTGACCGTGACCATCAACGCCAATGGCGTGTTCATCAACAATGCGCAGGTGACCGTGGCCGATATCTTGGCCGACAACGGCGTGGTCCACGTGATTGATGCCGTGCTTACGCCACCGGCACCACCCTCTAATACAGTAGTTGACATCATCGTGAACAGCCCTGACCACACAATTTTGGAAACGGCGGTCTTAGCCGCTGGCCTTGAGGGCGCACTCAGCGGCGCTGGACCTTTCACCGTCTTCGCTCCGACGGACGCTGCGTTCCAGGCACTGCCAGCGGGCACCATTGCGGCGCTCTTGGCCGACCCGACGGGCTTGCTGACGGACATCCTGACCTACCACGTGGTGGCCGGACAGGCGCTCTCCACCGACCTTTCCAACGGGCAGAGCATCGTGACGCTCAACGGCGAGAGCGTGACCGTGACCATCAACGCCAATGGCGTGTTCATCAACAATGCGCAGGTGACCGTGGCCGATATCTTGGCCGACAACGGCGTGGTGCACGTGATTGATGCTGTGCTTTTGCCACCTGCACCACCCTCCAACACCGTGGTTGACATCATCGTGAACAGCCCTGACCACACCATCCTTGAGACGGCTGTCTTGGCAGCCGGATTGGAAGGAGCGCTTAGCGGCGCTGGACCTTTCACCGTCTTCGCACCGACGGACGCTGCATTCCAGGCACTGCCAGCGGGCACCATTGCGGCGCTCTTGGCCGACCCGACCGGCTTGTTGACGGACATCCTGACCTACCACGTGGTGGCCGGACAGGCGCTCTCCACCGACCTTTCCAACGGGCAGAGCATCGTGACGCTCAACGGCGAGAGCGTGACCGTGACCATCAACGCCAATGGCGTTTTCATCAACAATGCGCAGGTGACCGTGGCCGATATTTTGGCCGACAACGGCGTGGTGCACGTCATTGATGCCGTGCTGCTGCCGCCACCGCCACCTTCCAACACCGTGGTTGACATCATCGTCAACAGCCCGGACCATACCATCCTTGAGACGGCTGTCTTGGCCGCCGGATTGGAAGGAGCGCTTAGCGGCGCTGGACCTTTCACCGTCTTCGCACCGACGGACGCTGCATTCCAGGCACTGCCAGCGGGCACCATTGCGGCGCTCTTGGCCGACCCGACGGGCTTGCTGACGGACATCCTGACCTACCACGTGGTGGCCGGACAGGCACTCTCCACTGACCTTTCCAACGGGCAGAGCATCGTGACGCTCAACGGCGAGAGCGTGACCGTGACCATCAACGCCAACGGCGTGTTCATCAACGATGCAAAAGTGACCGTGGCCGATATTTTGGCCGACAACGGCGTGGTGCACGTCATTGATGCCGTGCTTACGCCGCCGTCTGCTGCAGATATCACAACGCAAGAAACCATCAAGGTTTATCCAAACCCAGTTTCGGACTTTATCCGAATTGACAAGCAGAATAGCGCCAGGATTAACCGTGTGCAATTGGTAGATTTGAATGGAAGAATAGTGCGCAGTTGGAATCCAAGCAACCTGGAAGGCGCGCTAAACGTCAGCGACATCCAGAATGGTGCTTATTTCATGTTGATAGGAACTGACAAGGAGGTGCTCCGCCATTCAGTTGTCATTCAGCATTAATCGCTACGATTTTAAATTTAGGTTAAGCTAATCGGAAGCCCTCCCTCAAGCAATGCTTGTTTGGGGGCCTTCTGATTATTTGGAGGGAATGAAACCCTATTTGCCCTCCAAAATCCTGAGTTCCACCTTATAGGAAACACTGTCCCGCTTCACCACTTTAAAACCCCGATGCTCGAACATGCGCAGCATCACCTCGTTGCTGGTCAATGCTTCGGCGTGAATGCTTTCCAGCCCACGTTGCCGGGCAATTTCGAGCATATAGTCCATCATTTGGGAGCCGAGGCGCTGCTGGTGCCAGGGGTCGGCGATGACGATGGCAAACTCGGCGGCGTTGTCCGCTGCGTCGTTCACGAGCCGAACGACCCCGGCCAGCATCTTCCGCCCTTGCTCCAAAACCTCCGCCACGATGGCCAGCTCCCGGTCGTAATCAATATGCGTGAAATGAACGAGAAACTTGTGGCTCATCTTTGGCACATACCCGAAAAACCGGAAGTAGATGCTCTCCCGCGACAGCTTCTCAAACATCTCGGCCTCCAGCGGTTCGTCCTCTGGGCGGATGGGGCGCAAGACGGCAATAGCTCCGTTTTTCATCGAAATCTCTTTGGTAAACTGCCCCGGATAGGGCGAAATGACGAGGTGGTCATAGGTAAAATGCCCTCGGCGTTCCGGCAGTTTTTCCAGCACGATATGGGAGTCGAGCACCACGCCGCCCGCTTCGTCCACCACATAGGGGTTGATGTCAATCTCTTTGATTTCAGGGAAATCCATGACAAGGTAAGCGAACTTCAGCAGCAGGAATTGGAGGTTCTGGAGGTCAACACCGGGACGGCCCCGGTAGCCTTGCAACAGCCTAAACACCTTTGTGCGCTCAATCATGCGGCGAGCCAGCGCCATGTTTAGCGGGGGCAGGCCGAGGTTGATGTCCTGAAAAACCTCCACCGCCGTGCCACCCAACCCAAAGGCGATGACCGGCCCAAATACGGGGTCCTTTTTTGCGCCCACCAGCAGCTCGAACTCCTTTTTTACCATTTGTTCCACCAAGACCCCAACGATATGGGCATCGGGTCGGTGGTGGCGGGCATTGCTGATAAGCGTTTCAAATGCCGCCCGCACCTCCTCCTCGGTGTTGATGTTGAGCAGCACGCCACCCACGTCCACCTTGTGGCCGATGTCGGGGCTGTCAATCTTCATCACCACCGGAAAGCCGATTTTTTGCGCAGCGGCAATGGCTTCCTCCGCATTGGTCGCCACGATATTAATGGCGACAGGAATGTCGTAACAAGCCAGCAATTGCTTGCCCTCCGGCTCGGTGAGCGTGAGCCTGCCCGCATCGAGCGCCTGTCGGACAATGGCTGTGGCTTTTTCTTTTTGGGGCAAAAACGACTCTGGCGTCGTGGGCGGCGTTTCGTACAAAAGCTCCAAATTGCTGGCATAGCGGTACATCCGCAGGAAGGCCATCACGCCCTCCTCTGGGTAACGGTAGTTGGGGATGCCGCCCTGTTCGAGGATTTCACGGCCATCGGCCACGTCGGCTTCCCCCATCCAACAGGCGAGGAGCGTCTTGTGGGTGTTTCGTGAAAAAGCCACTACCTGCCTTGCGATTTCCGCCTCACTGATGACTGCCTGCGAGGCCGTGATGGTCAGCACACCGTCCACGTTGGGGTCGTTCAAAATCAGTTCGAGCGCCTTGCCGTAATTGACCGCCGGGGTGTCGCCGAGCACGTCAACGGGTACGCCGTGGCTCCAATGCTGGGGCAGGAAGCTGTTCAGTGCTTGCATGGTTTCTGGCGATAGCTTGGCGAGCTGGCCCTCGTTTTTCATCAAAAAATCGGTGGCCAGCACGGCGGGGCCGCCCGCATTGGTGAGGATGGCGAGGCGGTTGCCAGCGGGCCGGGGCTGCGTGGCCAGCGCCTGTGCCACATGGAAAAGCTGCGAAATCGTTTGCACCCGAATGATGCCCGCACGGCGGAAAGCGGCTTCGTAGGCAGCATCGTTGCCAGCCAGCGAGCCGGTGTGGGAGAGCGTGGCCTGCGCCCCTTCTTCGCTTTGGCCAGCCTTCAGGATGATGATGGGCTTTTGGCGGGAAAAGGCCCTTGCGGCGCTCATGAACTGGCGGGGGTTGGTGAGGCTCTCCATGTAAATAAGGATACAGGCGGTGTTCGGGTCGGCCCCGAAGTAGTCAATCAGGTCGTGGTAGCCGACGTCCACCATCTCGCCGATGGACACGAAATGGCTGAACCCGACGCTTTGGCTCACCGACCAGTCGAGGATGGCCGTGCAGAGGGCACCGCTCTGAGAGATAAAGGCGATATTGCCGGGCAGTGCCGTGCGACTGGCAAAGCTGGCGTTCAGCCCCAGCGCAGGGGCGATGATGCCGAGGCAGTTGGGGCCGATGATGCGGATGCCGTACTGCCGGGCCAATTGCCCGATTTGGTCGTACAAGCGCTTGCCTTCTTCTCCCGATTCCCGAAACCCAGCTGAGATGATGATGACCCCTCCGATGCCCGCTTCGCCGCAGTCCCTGAGCACCCCCGCCACTGCCTTTGCCGGTACGGCGATGATGGCGAGTTCAACCGTGCCGGTTATTTTTTTCACGGAGGCATAGCTCTTCTTGCCACGCACGGTCCGGTGGCCGGGGTTTACGGGATAGATTTTGCCCTTGTAACCACCATTGAGCAGGTTGTCGAAGATGGCATAGCCCACCGTGCCTGCCCGGTCGGAGGCCCCGACGGCAGCTACGGATTTTGGTTTGAAAATTTTGTCGAGTGAGAACATGGAGGATTTGGTTGAAATGGTTGAAATGGGTGTTGCATTAATGGATGAAAAGTTTGGCAATGCCTAAACCAAGATTTTTGTCTCTTATTCAGGGCCTTGCACCGCCAAAGCCGGGATAAGTTTGTAAAATTGTCAAAAAAAAGGTTGCCGTTTTCAAAGCACCCGTATTATTTGCCACTAAAATAAATCCTTGACAAGCGCTTGGATTTTAGCTTACTGTAAATCAACCATTTAGGACATGTTTGGGATTTGGAAATCTTAGCATAGACCTCAACAATGAAAACAGCAAGAACACCTCATTGCGCTAAAAACTGAAAACCATGAAAGTTCAAATACAGCACAACTCCTTCAGCTACACCGCCGACTTAGACCAACCAATAGACCTCTCCATCCCCCTGCGGGAGGGCCTCGAAAATCCCAACTGCTTTTGGGCGCCGCCTGTGGCAATATGGCCTGTGGTGGCTGGCGACTTTGTCGGCGACACCACGAGGGGCGGCCTTGTCAACTTCAAGAACATTACCCTGAACCCGCATGGCAACGGTACGCACACGGAGTGCGTCGGGCATATCGCCAAGGAGAAATTCACCATCAACCAGTGCCTTAAACGGTTTCATTTTCTGGCGAAATTGGTCACGCTCTACCCCACCCGCCTTCCCGACGGCGACCGGGTCATCTTGAGAAGCCAATTGGTGGAAGTGCTGCAACCGGGGGAGGCCGAGGCACTCGTCCTGCGCACCCTCCCCAACGATGGCCACAAGCTTACCGCCAACTATTCCGGCACCAACCCGCCCTACTTGCACCATGAAGCAGCGTCCTACTTAATTGACTGTGGAGTGGAGCATTTACTGCTCGACCTGCCCAGCGTTGACCGGGAGGAAGACGGAGGGAAGCTGCTGGCCCATCGGGCTTTTTGGCGATACGGCGGCGCTTTTGACGGCATCCGACAAAACTGTACCATCACGGAAATGATTTTTGTGGAAAATGTAATCCAAGACGGGCTATTTTTGTTAAACCTCCAGATTGCCAGTTTGGAGCTAGACGCAAGCCCTTCGAAGCCGGTGTTGTATGGATTGAAGCAATAATAGTCACTTTGATAATTAATCGCAAATGCCTGTTCCTCAATCAAAATATCGTTCAAAACTATACCGTGACTACCGGGCCATAGAACCGGGCGAGTGGCGGAAGGTCGTGTATTTTTATGAGGAACACGAGTCGGGGATACGGGCGCTTGACTTCGACGAGTACTTCGAGCTGATGAACGCCTACACAAATGCCCTTTTTGAAATCGGGTCGTGGCAAAAGCACCTGCTCATGGCGGATGCGGTCATCGAAGCTTGCTTTTTGGAGAATATCAAGGAATTTCATGGCGAGGATGTGCTCCAGCATACCCTCTTTCGGAAGTCGGCCTCCTGCTACCAACTGAACGAACTGGAGCGCACCGAGTACCTGCTCCGGGAACTCCTGCGCATCAATCCAAACTATGCCGACGCTTCGCTTTTTTTGAAAAAATGCCTGCGCACCATGCGCCCTTGGCTGGTGCGCCAAACCCGTGCCGTGGCCATGCTGCTGACCTTCGTGGCGGCCTTCGCCATCTTGTTGGAGATACTGGTGGTGCGCAATTTTTACGAGACATGGACCCGCCCGGTGGAGTATCTTTGGTGGGGGATACTGGCGCTGGCCGCCCTTATACTGGCGGCTGGCGAACTGCTCCATTTTTGGCGCTGCGACCGGGAGGTGGACAATTTTTTGAGGGGGGTGCGGGCGAGGCGACGAATCTTGACCAACAGTGACCAAAGCGCCAAAATTCCCCAGCACTTATGAAGCTCGCCCCCGAAGAATTGGCCGATCATGGCTATGAATTGCTGGATGAGTTGAACCACCAGGAAATTTGCCGATAAATTCATAGTGCTAAAGTCCCTTTTGGCACTGCCTGATATGCCAAAGCGGACTTTGGCATTACCAAGACCGGAATCCTATTCTAATCTTTCAGGATAGACCTGACCAATGATTGCTTATTGGAGTGTATGGAGATAAAATACATCCCGTTTGCCAGTTCCGATATATCAATCTGGCGGGACTGGACAACACCTCGTTTCACAATATTGCCGATTGCGTTCGTCACAACAAAAGCGGCTTGCCCCATCTCCAGACCTGTTATTTCGAGCATCCCATTGGTGGGGTTGGGGTAGATGTCTACTTCAACGCCCGCCTCCTCATTCACAGGTACTAAACATGCTGCTTCTACTTGCTCTCTATTATTGCATCCTGGGTCATTAAACGCTATATCGGCAGGATTAAGCGGAATAGCCAGATAATTGCAAATGCTCTGCACATCGCAGTGGGAGAGCACACCTGAGCTAATTAGAATCAAATCGGTTATGGTAGTATGGTCAATATGGTCCAATCCCGTCAGGGAGGTCAAGGCTTCGTTATTCATTATTCTAAGTTCCCCCCCGATGGCGGTGAGGTTGCTCAATCCCGACAAGGAGGACAAAGCATCGTTGGATTGAATAATTAGTTTTCCTCCGATGGAGGATAGACTTTCCAGTCCCGTCATAGAGGTCAAGGCGCTGTTATATCCAATGTAAAGGTGCGATCCCCCGATGGAGGTTAGGTTGCTCAATCCCGACAGGGAGACCAAGGCATCGTTGGAAAAAATGTAAAGAAGCCCCCCGATGTCGATGAGATTATCCATTCCAGAAAGGGAGTTCAAGGCATCGTTATCAGAAATGAATAAGTTCCCCCCGATGATGGTGAGACTGTCCAATCCTGACAGGGAGGCCAAGGCGCTGTTGTCTCCAATAAATAGTTCTCCCAAGACGAAGGTGAGACTATTCAATCCCGCAAGGGAGGCCAAGGCAGCATTGTTTTGAATAAAAAGGGTTCTGATGGAGGCGAGATTCCCCAATCCCGCCAAGGAGGCCAAGGCGGCGTTGTTTTCAATTCTAAATACTTCCCCGATAGAGGTAAGGCTGTCCAATCCTGATAGAGAGGTTAAGGCAACGTTGTCCCCAATGTGCAAGTCTCCTTCGATGGTGCTGAGATTGTCCAATCCCGCCAAGGAAGTCAAAGCAGTATTGTTTGCAATCTTAGAATTCCTCCCGATAGTGGTGAGGTTGTCCAATCCCGCAAGTGAGGTTAAGACGGTGTTGTTTTCAACCTCAAAATCCCTTCCAATGGCGGTGAGGCTGTCCAATCCCGCAAGTGAGGTTAAAGCAGCGTTGCCATAAACGCCAATATTATTCTCGATGGAGGTGAGATTGCCTAATCCCGTCAGAGATGTCAAAGCGGTATTGTTTACAATGAGGCCCCCGATGGAGTTGAGACTGTTCAATTCCGAAAGTGAGGTGATGTTGCCATGAATAATAAGGTAATTACCGATGGTGGTGAGATTGCCCAATCCTGTCAGGGAGGTCAATGCGGCGTTGGAACCAATGGTAAGGTCTTCTTCGATGAAGGTGATATTGTCCAACCCCGCCAAAGATGTCAAAGCGGTATTGTTTTGAATTACAAGGTTATTCCCGATGGAGATGAGCTGGCTTAATCCGTTTAGATTGGTGATGGCTCCAGCACTGCTTTCTTGAACCCAGACATATCCCAATACCTCAGTACAGCCGGGATAATTGGTGGAGAAGGAATCAATTTGTGCCTGCGTTGAAAAAGTAATTCCATCCGGTAGGCAGGTTTGTGCGGTAGTTCCCCGGGAAAGCAGGAATGCGAAAGTGGCGAGTAGGAGTAGATTCTTTTTCATTGGGTTTATTTTAGAAAAAAATAGGTGATGAAAATTGTGCTTAAAGATACAAATCTTTTGAAAATGCTCCGTTTTCGGCAGCATATCTTACAATTAATGCTTTCATGCGGCAGCAGAAAGTTCGTGAACGACCTCATTTTTGATTCTGTCCGCCGCAAAGGCAAGGCAAGCATAAATTTGTTCTTCTTTCAAATGCGGATAGGCTTTGAGCAATTGCAGTACGGTGTGACCAGCGGCCAATTTTTCCAAAACAAGGTCAACGCCAATCCTCGTCCCTTTTATGGCGGGTTTACCATAAAGTATGGCGGGGTCGGATGCGATATAATTTGTCCAATTCATGTTGCTGGTAATTCTTTAATGAAAAACACTTTCAAAATTAGTCCTTCTCTCCAATTTACAACCCCGCCGAAGAGTTTGGGCAAGAGGTCAAGATAGCCAATGATGGCAAAATTGATGAGCGGGGATGCTTCGCTGACGACTATCATGGACGCAAGCGGTTGAGTGTTTCCATGTCCTCTCGAAACTCCTCTACATCATAATGCAGCGGAATGGCACGGCTTGCAAGCAGCATTTGGAACTGGTACTGTGCCAACCCGGCAAGCCGGGCAGCTTGGCCAAGGCTCAGTTTTTCTTTTTGGAACAACATGACAGCCACTTCAAGTAGGAACTCCGATTCGGTCATTCTCGTGGCTTTGATGTATTCTGCGGGGATTGTCAGCATGGCAAAAAATTATTTTCCACAAATCTAACACCCCCACCAAACATTTCCTACTTGAATTTACCCCTTATCTCAATTTTCAATTTTCAATTCTCCATTCTTCTCACCCCTTTATCAGCGCCAACAACTCCTCCGCATTCAACTTGCCGCTTACCTCCGTGCCGTCCAATAGGCTGTCCGCCAGTTCCCGCTTGTCGGCGTGGAGCTTCACGATTTTTTCCTCAATGGTATCCTCGGCCACGAGGCGGTAGATGGTCACTGGGCGCTGTTGCCCGATGCGGTGCGCCCGGTCGCTGGCCTGGTCCTCCACGGCGGGGTTCCACCACGGGTCGAGGTGCAGCACGTAGTCGGCGGCGGTGAGGTTGAGGCCAAAGCCGCCCGCCTTGAGGCTGATGAGGAAGAGGTCGCCCTCGCCACCTTGGAACGCCCGGATGGCCTTGTCACGCTGCGGCAACGGGGTGCTGCCGTCGAGGTACTGGTAGCTGATGCCCTGTTTTTGCGCCCATTCCTCCACGATTTTCAAGTGCCGCACGAATTGGCTGAACACCAGCGCCTTGTGCCCGCCCTCCAGCAGTTCCCCCACCGTCTCGGCGAAGAGGTTCAGCTTGCTGCTCGACAAGGTGGTATCCGGAGACACCAACCGAGGGTGGCAGGCCGCTTTCCGCAGCCGCATGAGTTCCGCCAAAATCTTGAAGCGGCGGTCGCCGCCGTCGGCACTGCCGCCCTCGATGTTCTCGATGGCCTTGCGGCGCAATGCTTCGTAAAAAGCCCGTTCCTCTTGCGACAGCTCCACGGTGAGCGTGATTTCCGTTTTTTCAGGCAGCTCTTCCAGTACGTCGTTCTTGCGTCGGCGCAGGATGAACGGCTGTATGAGGCGGCGCAGTTGGTTGCGCTTCTCCCGATCCTGTAGTTTCTCGATGGGCACGGCGAATGTCTCGTTGAAGCGGTCGAGCGAGCCAAGCAGGCCGGGATTCAGGAAGTTGAACAGGTTCCAAAGCTCGCCAAGGTGGTTCTCCACGGGCGTACCAGTGGTGATGACCTTGAAATCCCCCTGAAGCAGCATCGCCGTCTGCGAGCGCTTCGTCGCCCGGTTCTTGATGGCCTGCGCCTCGTCCAGCACGATGGTGGTGAAATGCATTGCGGTCAGTAGTTCGGCTTCCTGTTGCATCAGTCCATAGCTGCACAGCAGCAGGTCGAAGGGCTTGAGGTTGTCGAGGGTTTCCTTTCGGTCGGCTTCGCCGAAAACGATGGGGCGCAGCGTCGGCGTGAACTTCACGGCCTCGTGGTACCAGTTGCGCACCACGGAAGCGGGGGCGCAAACGAGCGCCGGGCCTTGCTTCGCCCGGTCGAGGAGAAGTGCAAGGGCCTGCACCGTTTTGCCAAGGCCCATGTCGTCGGCGAGGCAGGCGCCCACGCCCCAGTAGGCCAATTGCGACAGCCACTTGAAGCCGTCCTCTTGGTAGCTCCGCAATTCGGCCTTGAACGTGGACGGCACTTTCGGGTTTATTTCACGGGATTCCCGCAAGCGGGAAAGCTGCTTCGTCCAAGCGGCGTCCAGCGTCACGTCGTGAAGCAGCCCGGTGAAATCTTCGAGCGAGTGCGCCGCCAGCGGGTGGAAGCGCAAGTCATTTTTGGTTTTGTTGAAAATATTGTTGAGCTCCTCCAGCTTGCGCTGCAACTGCGCCGTGATGGCCACGAACTGCCCGTCGCTCAGTTCCAAGAAGCGCCCCTTGGCGTTCTGCGAGAGGTCGAGCAGTTGCCGGAAGTCCATGACGAGGTTTTCGTTCACCTGCACTTTGCCGGTCATTGAGAACCAGTCCCGCTCCTTTTGTATGCCGATGGAAAGCTGGTCGAAGCCGACTTGGCCGCTGATGCGCAGCTTTTCGCCCTTTGGATACTCCATCACCACTTCGCCCGCCGCCCGCAGGGGGTCGAGTTCGAGCAGGGCATTGAGGCAGTCCTCCGTTTGCTCAAAGTACCATTCCCGGTTTTCGTTGGGCACCCGCTGGAAAGTGGGGCATGCGCTTTCCACCCGTTTGGCGTTTTCTTTTTCCAATTTCAAATCCCGGATGGCTTTGGTCGGCAATCCCTTTACTTCGGCCATCACGTTCTCCCGACCGACGCCCAGCTTGAGGTAGGGCGGCTCCGTGGTGAAGGGTTTTGCGAAGAACTCAATCTTGAAGCCGTCGCCCACGGGCAGCAGGTGGGCGAACACCGTGGCATCGCCCTCAATGGTGGGGATGTTGACGGATTCGCCGCCTACTTCCGACTGCACGGTGACGATGCTGGACAAATTGCCCACGGCCTCGATGAGCTTATCCTTGGCCTTGGCGGGCAGGTGCAGCCTACCATAGTCGAGCAGCCGGTTGATTTCGGCGGCCTGCTCGGTGACGTTGAGCAGGTTGTAGCGGGTGGGGGTCTCCCGCACGAGCTGTACCCCGGCCATTTTGAAGTCGTGTGAGAACTTGACCTCGTAGCCGTCCTTTTTCTCTTCTACAAGGAGCTGCGGTTTTTTCTCCACGAGTTCTATGTTGATGTTGGGGTTTTGGAAGAGAAAGAGCAGCGGGTGTCCGACAAATGCGGGCAGCAGTTTTTCCCATTCAAAAAAATACTCCACGCCGCCATAGTAGCCGTGGTTGGCAATTTTAATAGCCCGGGCAGCAGCTTTGTCCTGTTCGGTCATGTTCTCTACCTGCATTTCCTTGAGGCGCTTGAGGGCAATGTTGCGGCCCTTCGACCATCCGCCCTTGCCGAGGGTCTGCTCCACGGGCTGTACTTGGCTGTGCTGAAAATCAACCCACCACACGAGGCGGGTGAGTTTTTCGTCCTTGGCTGCGCCGGTTTTTTTGCCCTTGGTTGCTTGCAGGTGTAGCAGTGCATCCAAGGAGCGCTCCCATTTTTCTGTTTTCGGGAACAAGTGGACGATGCTCTCCGTGCCGAGCGATTCTTCAAGCGAGGCAGCCAGTTCGGCGTATTCCTCTTTGCTTTTTTCCAAAAAATCTACTTTCGACAGCACGGCGGCGAGTTCCATTTCAAGCCAACGATAGCCGTTCTTGGTGGCGAGGTGCAGCTTGTCCTTCAGGATGGGGAGGAACCCCGGCATGAGTGGGTGGTCGCACCAATGGTGGGCTGCACCATAGAACACCCAGCTGAGCGGGTCGGTGGGCAAGGTGGTCAGGATGGCGATGGCTTCTTGGGTGCGGTTCAGTTGGTAGTAAATGCCGCTCTTCAGGTAATTGAAAAGCGGAGTTTGGAGGTTAAGCGGGGTTTCCTCGGCCATTTTTTCGGCAGTTTTGAGGTATTCTTTTTCTTTTTCCTTCAAAACGGCGAGGATGTGCACGACGCCATGCAGGTTGGGAAAAGTGCCTTTGCGGAGCCCCAAATCCTTCCTGAACGCTTTCAGGGCTTCTTCAAAATGGCGCATGGCCAAATGGTTTTCGCCTTTGAAAAACAATGCGACGCCCATCCGTGACAACCGGGCGAAGCTTTCAGGTTCTTGCTCGGCCATTTTCAGGGCCTCCTGGAAGCGGCCCTGACGAACCAGCAGCCCGGACAGCATGGGAAGGCCTTGCTTTTTTCTTTCCTTGTCGGTCAGCCAACCGTTTTTTTCGAGGAAGGTGGCATACTGTTCAACGGGTTCGAGGAGGAGGAGGCTATCGTCAATCAGTTGGCCGATGGCCATGCCCTGGATGCTTTCGGGGAAGGTGGACAGCCACTCGGGGTCAAACGGGGAGAAGAAATTTTTGAAAAAATTGCTTTCCGCCCATTTAACCTGAAAGAAGCGAACAAGGTCGGCAGTAATTTCTTCCACCCGCTTCAGGTTGCCCTCGTACAGGGCGATGCGCAGCTCCCGGATGCACACCTCGTAGTTTCGGGGGCCCCACATCCATTCCCGGTAGGGCAGTATTTGCTGGATTTGCCGGACATAGCCCTTGAACTTCTGGTCCACCACGGCCATCCGCATGACCAATTCCCGGTACTTCTCGGCTACCATCATCTCGCCCTTCGGTCCATGGCCGAGCCAGCCACCCGCATCGAGCAGTTCCCGGTACTCTTTAACTTGTGGGCCACTGATTTGCGTGCCCCGTTCGGTGCGCACATCGCTCTCCTTTAGCAGGTGCAATAGGTTGGTTTGCGTGATAGGCTCGTAAGCTATTGTGAGAAGTTTCAACAGTATTTGCTCGGTGTCCGCAAGTTCTTTGAAGCGCTGCCGAAAGGTGTTGATGTCCATTGAAAGATGGTATTGTCAGGTTGTGGATAAATACCCGTTTGGAAAACGGGCGGACAAAGGTATGGCAAAGGCGAGGTAGGTTTTTGGTTTATTTGTAAAATGATTTTTGCCAAAAGGGGGAAACCCATGGAATATTCTGGTAAAAACAAGGATAATACTTGGAAGTTTATAAATTTACCTTCGATTTCCTCCCAACGTACTATTTGGAACAAACACGAACCCGTTATGAAGGACATTGCCAAGCTAAAACAAACACTGAGGGAATTGCTTGCCGACCACGGCATTGACGATGTCCTAAAGGAACTTGAGGCCCAACTCCCACCCGACGTGCCCAAGTTCAATACCGTGGTACAGTTCAAGGCCCGGAACAACGAAATCAAGAATCAGCTCAACAACCGCATCATTACCCTTGAGCAGCAATTGCACCAACAGAACCTGCTCCAATACGACGTGCTGGCCTTCGTCAGCGACCTTTTGGAAAGCGACTTTTCGCTGGAAGCAGCCAAGAAGGCCAACATGGGCGGCGTGCTATACCGCATACCTGACCGGATGCAGCACCTCAAAAAGTCAAAGTGCATCGTGCGGGTTGCCTACGACGAGTCCGTGCTAAAGGACAAGTTGGACATGACGGTGGACGTGGTCATCGAGGCCCTGAAAGTCTCCAAAAACATGGAGGTGAAGCTCGTGGACGAGGAGGGCGACGGCGAGTATTTTGAAATCACCAGCCGCTCCACCCCGGAGCAGTTCCTCGTGCAGGACGAGTACACGGAATGGACTTTCTTCGTAAAACCACTGGAAGTCGGCACATATCCGCTGGCCTTGATTATCTCGCTGGTTATTTACGAAGACGGCAAAGACCGCAAAAAGGACATTACCCTCGAACGCACCATCAGCGTCATCACCGAACCTGTGCCAGAAGAGGCGGGCGACCATACGCTGCGCAAGGCAGGCATCCTGTTCGCTCTGAGGGACCCCAATGCACCCGAAGGTGGGAAAAAAACCGACAAGAAACCGCTAAATAAACTGCTCACCGCAGCACTCATCTTGCTACTCTTAGCCCTGCTGGGTTGGTTGGGTTGGCTGTTTTGGCCAAAAGCGGACCTCGGCGTTTTCAGCTTGGACGGCAGTGGCGGAGGAGATGGCATCGCACAGCAGGAAGCACAGGACTACAACGACGCCATCAACAACACGTCGCCGGAGTTGCTGATTGCGTTTTTGGCAAAATACAAGGACAGCAAGTATGAGGTAAAGGTCAGGCAATGGGCTTCCAAAAAAATACCAAAGGTCAATCTCGACTCCGCCGTGACCGCCTACCGCACCAAGCACCGGGTGGAGCCGATTGAGCGGGGTGGCTCCAAGACACGGGATGCCAGCAACAAGAACACCACCGACTCGCCCATCTCCGATGCTGGCAAGTTGCCGCAAGGCGACCCCATTGCGGCGCCAATAAATCCATCTTCCGTACCAGGTAGCACTAATCCAACCGATAAGCCCGACGCCAGTACGGGAGGCAAACCCGCCACCCAAAACGAAAAGCCTGACCCAACCACCGCCCCACCTGCCACCGGAGACCCCACCAAGCCGGAAGCCATCCGGCACGACGACCGACTGAGGGCAAAGGAAGACCCGCTCAATTGGTTGCCCGCCACGATGGTCAAGGTGAAAGGTGGCCGGTTCAAGATGGGCTGCAACTTCAAGCTGGAATCAACGGGCTGTGCCGCCTTCGCCGAGCCTGCGCACGAGGTAAAAGTGGAGGATTTCAGCATCAGCCGGTACGAGGTGACGCAAGCGCTTTGGAAGGCCGTGATGGGCGACCGCAAGAACCCCAGCAAATTCAACGACTGCGACCTCTGCCCCGTGGAGGGTATCAGTTGGAAGGATGCACAGGATTTTATCAAAAAGCTGAATCGCAAAACGGGTGGCAACTACCGTCTGCCCACCGAGGCCGAATGGGAATACGCTGCCCGGCAGGGCGGTAAGGACATTCGTTTTGGCGACGGCAGCAACACGGCAAAAACAGTCAACATCAACTTCAACTCCGAGGACCTGCCCGGCAGGAAGTTCGTGGAAGCTGGCGAGTTCCGCAAGCGCACGATTGATGTGTTCAACCTAAAGGCCAACACACTCGGCCTCGTGCACATGTCCGGCAACGTGGCCGAATGGTGCGAAGACCGCTGGCACCCCGACTATGAAGGTGCCCCGACCGACGGCTCTGCATGGCTGGACGGGGACGACAACCGCCGGGTAGTACGAGGCGGGGGTTGGGACACGGAACCCTACGCCTCCCGCACCTACGACCGGGATGCCAAAAAGGAAAGTACCGGCGATGATGAGGTGGGATTTCGGGTGGTATGGTAGGCGGATAACTTAATTTGCCTTTCTACCAATTTCCGCCCGACGCATTGGCATTTTGTCTATGACCTCGAAGAGTGCCACACTGCTGACGGGGTTGGTCCAACATTGCTTGATGCCACCATCCAACCCTATCATGACTACTTCAAATGTGGCGTCGGTTTGTTTATAGGCACTATGCAACTTTGCAGAGGCTATCCATTTGCCACGGTTGCTCAGTCCGGTTCGATACTGGTTGGGCATGACTTGATAGACCAACAAATCCCTTTCTGCCAACCCAGCTGCTTGCGAGCGCAATGCATCCAACTGGTTTTGGAATTCAGGATGGAGGGTATCCTTCACCAGTATAAGCAATAGGCGATTTTGCCACTGGTGGGAAGACAATTCTTGGGCATGCAAGTTTTGCATCATGAAGAACAGGAGGAAAGTGCAGAATATGTTGAAGTGACGCATAGTGCGTCCAACAGTCGGAATGGTTTTGGGTTTTAAATTTCCCATGTGGCGGTGACAATATACTGCCTTAATCTATCAATATATTTATCCGTCGCACCTCGTTATATCCGGGGGACACTATTTGCAAAAAATAAACGCCCGCCGCCATGTCATTTAATTTCCATTGAAATTCGACCGGATTCCCTTTCGCCTGTGCCACCGTCCCCCGCTGGCGCACCATCTATCCCTTCACATCAAAGAACGCCACTGCTCGTCACGAGCTGTGCTCGTTGACGGGCCTTGGTTGCGGCCTCTGGGCACCGTGCGTAAGCCATGACAGCCTTGCAAAGCTAACCGAAAAAGCTAAATTTGCTACCAACAAACGACCACAACTATGAGATACAAAATCCTTGACCAGCACGGCCTCAACTTCCTCACGCTCACCGTCGTCGAGTGGATAGACCTGTTCACCCCCGAAAGGCGTTTGCGGACATCGTCATCGAAAGCCTGCGTTGGTGCCAACTGAACAAGGGGCTGGACGCCTACGCCTTTGTGCTGATGCCGAGCAACCTACACCTCATCGCAAGGGCGGGAAGCGAGGTGGAGCTTTCAGACATCCTGCAAAGCTTCAAGTCTTTTACAGCCTCTAAAATCATTGCCTACCTTAAGGACACCACCCAACCCGAGTCCCGTCGTGAGTGGCTGCTCAACCATTTGAGTTCAATGCCAGAAAGAACAAGACCAACAGCCAGCACCAGGTCTGGCAGCGTGACAACCATCCCATCATTCTTTACAGCCCATACGTCATTCGGCAAAAACTCGATTATGTGCACCTGAACCCAGTCGAAGCTGGAATAGTAGGCCTCGCTGAACACTACCTGTTGAGTAGTGCATCGAATTATGTCACGGGAAAAGGCGTACTTGATATGATGGTGATGGATGACCTGTGGAACGACATCGGTTATGTGCCGACGGCTGGGATTCGATAACTTGGCCTATCCACTGCGGCCAGAGGCCGCAACCAAAACCCGTCAACGAGCATAGCTCGTGACGAGCAGAGCCGTTCTTTGATTATAAGCACAGGTAGGTGGCTAGCGGGGCAAATGTATCGCTGATAATTTCATTAAGCTTCCCGCAGTTCATTGATTAATCCTAGTAAGGCATTAACTATTTTATTGCGGACAAGGCCTGCCTCCGAATGGCCAATGATGCCCATCATCTCATCGTGCCTCAGATTTTCCCAGTTCGCTGATTGATGAAGCACCATTTTCTGGAATTCCGCATCAACAGCTGATACGCCCTTCAACAGGGCAATGGCCTCCTTTATCTGATTGTTCCCGATAAGGTTCCGTAAACTATCCTTCACACCATTGGAAACAATAGGCTTGGAAATGACAGCAATCGGCGGAGCTTCGGGCGGGGGCGGTGAAGTGTAATGGTAATTGGTCACTTGAATATTCCCATGTGCTGCATATTGCTGTGGGCTGAAATTCACATTCCCACCTGCTGATACAGTGTTGCCATCAACGGATTGGCGCTGGCTGTTGTCAGTTTGAATAGTAGCGGCATGACGCTCATATTCCGCCAGCTTCGCTTCCAGTTCCTTCTTGAAATCAGGTTGTTCCAAAAGCGCAGGCAGCTTGGCCTTCACGATGGCCTCCTTGGCGGCTTCGTTACCCGGCAGGTTGACAACTGCTTCCGTAATCGGGTCGTCCTTGATGAACCAGGAACGCACCCACTTGACGGACTCCGTGACGAAATCCTGTGGGAATTTTTTGAACTCCTCGTTTTGCAGCAAGGCGTCAAGGACGTAAGTGGTGGCGGTTTCGATGAATGGCATGGTAGTGAAAGTTTGGTTAGAAAAGTTTAGGCTTTCTTGTTTCGTTTCTTTTTCAAAATAACAGCAACCTCTCCATACAAACCTCCCGAAATGGCAAACAACGAATGACGGACATCTTCAAGAATACCAAGCTTGCTTGTCCATTCTCCGCCGGGGAGTTGTCGGGCAGCATGGGTGGGTAGCCTGTCCTTGGCAAAGAGCGCAACCTTTTGAAAACCTCGCTCTAGGTCATCTTTTTCGCAAATTTCGTAACCGACGGTTTGGAATAATTGCACGAAGGAAACCAGTGTTTCCTCACGAGGTACATCCGGTTTCCAATCGAAAATGTCTGCCGGTTGTGCCCAGTAATTGCTATCGGTTTCTTCCAATGCCCAGGCAATGCAATTGTAGTTTCCGGTGTCGGGGCTGGTTATTTCCAAAGGTTCAATTTGTGAGTTTGGAAAGGCAGGTAAGGTGAGATACTGTTTTTTCATGAAGGGAGATAACCTTGTTTTTCGCCCCATGCCAGCCAGTCGGCAGTCATTAATGGCAACTTTCCGACGTGTTCTTTCGGGACGGGGTTCTCGCCGGTGATTAGGTACAAGGCATAAAATAAGTGGGAAGGGTCTTCCCGGAGCTTTATCAGGATGAATGGAAGAACTTCCTCCCCCAATTGAATGATTTCCTGATAGGCAGGGTGCGTCACGATGGCAGTCCCGCTCGAAAGCAGGGCTGTTTCCGATTTCCATTGCCGGAACATTGCCTCGAACCGGTCGGAAAGTGGGGTGCTTTTTTCATTCCCAGGCGCATCGAGCACTGTCAGGGAAATGCGCACCCTCGCATCTTTGCCACTGCTCCTGAATTGGCGCTTGATGCGCTCCAGCCAGCCGCCATTCAGTTCATCCAATGAAATGGTATATGTCGCCTGATTCATCTTTGGTGCTTTTTTAATCAACTTTCCTTTCGATTGATTTGAAGCAAATATAAGGGGTTTCGGCAAATCCTCTCCTTGCGAAATTCTTCGTTTTTTGCGAGGGTGTCGAGGAGGTAGGTGGTGGCTTTATCGATGAGTGGCATGGTGTAGAATTTGATGCGTAATGGTTATTTATTTTCCAAAGATGCTTTTTCCAACTTTTTCAAATCTGCCTTTGTGAGACGAGCACCCGCTGCATTAAGTTGCTGGAGCGAAAACTGCGCTGCCGCATCGCCCAAGTATGGGCGTACCTGCCATAACTTCACTGTCATATCATCCGACACTGAGGCCAGCTTCGTTCCGTCCGGCGAAAAAGCGACAGAAATGACGCCGTTATCGTGCCCTACAAAGGTGAACAGCTCCTGACTGCCCACCACGTCCCACACCTTCACCGTCTTGTCAATAGACCCCGAGGCCAACTTCGTTCCGTCCGGCGAAAAAGTGACCGAACGGACGCCGTTATCGTGCCCCACAAAGGTAAACAGCTCTTGGCGGCCCGCTACGTCCCACACCGTCAGCGTATTGTAATCCAACCCCGAGGCCAGCTTCGTCCCGTCTGGCGAAAAGGCCACCGAATTGACGGAGGCCTTGTGCCCCGCCAACGTGAACAGCTCCTGATGGCCCGCCACGTCCCACACCTTCACCGTCTTGTCCCTAGACCCAGAGGCCAGCTTTGTCCCGTCCGGCGAAAAAGCGACCGAAAGGACGCCGTGATCGTGCCCTGCAAAGGTGAACAGCTCTTGATGGCTCGACACGTCCCACACCTTAACCATATTATCAGAAGATCCCGAAGCCAGCTTCGTCCCGTCCGGCGAAAAGGCCACCGAATTGATGGAGGACTTGTGGCCCACTAGCGTGAACAGCTCCTGGCGGCCCACCACGTCCCACACCTTCACCGCCCTGTCAAAAGACCCAGAGGCCAACTTCGTTCCGTCCGGCGAAAAGACCACCGAATTGACGTCGGACTTGTGCCCCACCAAGGTGAACATCTCCTTGCGGCCCGCCACGTCCCACACCTTTACCGTCTTATCCCTAGACCCAGAGGCCAGCTTCGTCCCGTCCGGCGAAAAAGCGACCGAAAGGACGCGAGACTGGTGCCCCTCCAACGTAAACAGCTCTTGGCGGCCCGCCACTTCCCACACCTTCACCGTCTTGTCCCTAGACCCCGAGGCCAGCTTCGTCCCGTCCGGCGAAAAGACCACCGAATTGATGCCGTAATCGTGCCCCACCAGCGTGACCAGCTCTTGGCGGCCCGCCACGTCCCACACCTTCACCGTCCTGTCATAAGACCCAACAGAGGCCAGCTTCATCCCGTCGGGCGAAAAGGCCACCGAATAGACGTCGTAGTCGTGCCCCACTAGCGTGAACAGTTCCTCATTGCCCACCATGTCCCACACCTTCACCGTCTTGTCATTTGACCCCGAGGCCAGCTTCGTCCCGTCCGGCGAAAAGGCCACCGAATTGACGCCGGAATCGTGCCCTACCAGCGTGAATAGTTCCTGTCGACCTGCCACGTCCCACACCTTCACCGTCTTGTCCTTAGACCCCGAGGCCAGCTTCGTCCCGTCCGGCGAAAAGGCCACCGAATTGA
>DIUC01000040.1 GCA_002435785.1 Saprospiraceae bacterium UBA6168
CGAAACCTACATCGTTGGCAACCAATCATTTAACCAAACCGGAACCTACGCCGTGATGCTCACAGCTTCCGCCTCTGGCGGATGCGACAGCCTCGTGAACCTAAACCTCACTGTTTTTCAAAATCCGAACGCCATGATTTTTGGACCCAACAGCGTCTGCCTTGGACTTGGCATTTTGCTTTCTGCCGGGGCTTTCGATGCCTACGCTTGGTCGCCGAGCGGGGCGACGACACCCACCATTCAGGTGACGAGCAGCGGCAGCTACGGCGTAACCGTGACCGACCAAAACGGCTGTACGAGCACTGCCTCGACGAGCATCGTGGAGGCAGTTTGCTTGGACGTGGTGGCGGCTTTCAGCATCAGCCAAGACACGGTTTGCGCTTCGCAATTCTTGCAGTTCGTCAACCAATCGAGCGTAAACGCAACGACCTTCCTGTGGAGCTTCGGCAACGGCAGTTTCAGCAATGCGCCGAACCCCACCATTTTCTATCAGACACCCGGTAGCTACACCATCTCGCTCATCGCCAGCGATGGTATGGCATCCGACACCACGTTCCAGCAGGTGTTTGTTTACCCAAAAATCCAAGCGGCCTTTTCAACTGACGTGCCGGAGGGTTGCCAGCCCAAGTCCTTGGTTTTCAACGATTTATCGTCCGCTACCTTCCCGCTATCGGGCTGGAACTGGAACTTCGGGGACGGCTCCACGGGCAGCGCCCAAACAACTTCGCACAGCTACACCAATTTCGACACCGTGAACGTGACGCAGGTCGTCGTTGACCAATTCGGCTGCGTGGACAGCACCAACCAGAACGTGGTGGTGGCCGACCTCGGAACGACGCCTGCGCCTGTCCACCTTTGCCTGAACCTTTGCGAAGGTGACAGCCTCGTGGTTGGCAATTCGGTGTTCAACGCCGCCAACCCCATCGGCTCGGCGACGCTCACGGCGGCGTCTGGTTGCGACAGCATGGTGATGGTTGAACTGACTTTCACGCCGCTCCTACAGTCGGTGCTGATGGCCGATTTTTCGATTTGCGAAAATGAAAATGCCACGCTGGATGCGGGCAATGGCACGTCTTTTTTGTGGTCAAACGGGGCTGCTGCGCAAACGATAAACATCACTCAACCAGGCAGTTACGTCGTAACGGTGGCAGATGGTATTGGTTGTCCCGTAGTAAAATCTGTGACGGTTTCAGTGGATGAAATTCCTTCGGTAAATGCCGTGGCTGGTGCTGATGTTTCGATTTGTGAAACGACGCAAATCGTGGCGCTGACTGCCCATTCAACCCCGCTTGGCACGGGCGTTTGGACAAGTTTTGGCGCAGCCGCAATCAACAACCCGACGAACCCGGCCAGCACGGTTTCCGGTTTGGACATCGGCGAAAACTGGTTTGTTTGGACCTTGAGCAGTGGCGCTTGCAAGGGCTTTTCGTCGGACACGGTGGCCGTCCACGTCACTGCCGAGGTGACGGAGGCGGCTCAGGCTGGCGACGACCTTTCGTTTTGCGGAAGCGCCACGGCCATCAACCTGAGCGCAGCGCAGCCGCAGGCATCGGGCGTGGTTGGCACTTGGTCGCAGCCAGGGTCGCAGGCGCAGTTGGGCATCCAGATTTTGGAACCCAACAACCCGAACTCACCGATTGCCGGTTTTTTCCCGAACAACACCTACCTCTTCACATGGACGCTAACAAACGGCGCTTGCGGAGCGTATTCCGTTGACAATGTGCTGGTTAGCACTTACGCCAGCCTGCTGCCCCCTGCCGATGCGGGCCTTGACCAGAACCTCTGCGACGGCGTGGAGGCAATCTTGGCCGCCAACCTGCCCACCAACACAACGGGCGAATGGACGCAAATTGGCAATGCTCCATCCTCGTTCATTGCGCAGCCATACGATGCAACGACGATGGTGGGCGACCTCGCCGCTGGCGCAAATGCATTCGCATGGACGCTGTCGAGCGCCGACTGTCTGGCCTACTCCTCGGACACGGTGCTGGTGTTCCAAAGTGAGGGATTGGCCGCCAATGCCGACGTCTATTTCAACCTCGGCCAGCCGCTGACGAACCTCGATTTTTTGGCAAACGACAAAATCCCGAACCGGGACGCCGTAACGCTGACGTTCCGCTCCACGCCGCTTTATGGCAGCCTGACGGCAAACGGAGACGGTAGCTACGATTTCCAGTTCGGAGTGGACAGCACGGTGAACGTCGAGTTCACTTATGAAATCTGCCTGAAGGATTGCCCCGACCTCTGCGCACAAGCGCAAGTGCTGATTCTGAGCAAATCGCCGCTGCCGCCCCCGGTCATCGAGCGGCCCGCCAATGTCATCACCCCGAACGGAGACGGCACAGGTGAGCGGCTGGCCATCCCCAACTATTCGGAGTTGCCGCCGCCCATCGAAATTACGGTCATCAACCGCTGGGGCAACGTGGTCTTTCAGGAAAAAAACTACGAAAATGACTGGGACGGGAAGACGCAGGACGGTAAACAGTTGCCGGATGGGACTTATTTCTACATCCTGAAAGGGGCGGGGAGCGAGGTGAGCGGGGCGGTGACGGTGGTGCGGTAATTATTTTGTGCTGTTGCGACAGGCGCAGTCTGTCGAAACAGTACCTCTTGTTTTCGTTGTCGGCCGAGCCGGCAACAAAAACTAAAATTCAGTTTCATGAAAAAGACAAGCTACATTTTGGCCTTCATTTTTTGCTTGGGGAAAATAGCGCTCACCGCTCAACAACTCCCCCTTTTCACCCAGTACACTGAGCTGCAAACCTACCTGAACCCAGCGGCCATCCCGGTGGACTACCTCCAGTACAACATGAACCAGGTGGCAGGTGTGACCTACCGCTTGCAGTGGCTGGGCATGGAAGATGCGCCGAGGACGGGGCTGGCCCGCTTCGAGCGGGTGCGGGAGGACAACAACTTGTCCACCTTCGGCGGCTCGCTGTTCACCGACCGGGTGGGGGCGAACACGCTCATCGGGCTGTACGGACGGTACTCCTACCAAATCCGCCCATCGGGCGGCGACAACCTGCTGCTGGGGCTGGGGCTTACGGGTGGTTTGATTCAATACCGACTGGATGGCGATGATTTGGAATTCGAGCCGGGGGACATCCTCAAGGGCGATGCACAGACCAGCCTGCTGCCCGACTTCGGCATCGGTGCCAACCTAACCTTCTATCCCGAAACAGGCACGAAATGGTATGCTGGGGTGTCGCTGCCGCAAACTTTTGGGCTGAGCGCCAATTTTGAGACCGCTGCAAACGACATGATTTCCATCAAGCGGGTGGCGCATGTGTACGCCAACGGCGGGGCGATTTTTGCCGTGGGGCAGCAGGGTTTTCTGGAGCCTTCCGTTTGGGTGAAATACGCCCAGAACGCACCTGTGCAAATGGATTTCAACCTGCGCCAGAAGTTCGTGAACAATTTCTGGATGGGCCTGGGCTACTCGACCTCCCGCAACCTTCACCTCGAAATGGGGATGATCATGAGCCAATTGCTGCACCTCGAAGACGCCGTGCTGCGCATCGGCTATGGATTTGACTACAATATTTCGCCGTTTGGCAATGTGCTGGGAACGACGCACGAGTTGAATGTGAGCTATGCGTGGAACGGAAAATGAGCAACTCAACGAGCTTTGTCAATAGCGGTACGATTGCTCAAAGCAATCGTATCGCTGAATATTGACAAAAAAAGAACCTCCGGCGGAGGGTGCCGGAGGTTCAGTGCTTGAAACCAGGGTTATTATTTACTTCGTATTCGCAATGACGATGCGCTTCGAAACGGGCGTCTTGCCCTCAGCGGCAATCCAGAGCAGGTATTGGCCACTCGGAAGTCCGGTGAGTTGAAGCTCCACGGGAGCTGCACTTGCCTCGATTTCCCATGCTTGCATCGCCCTGCCATTGATGTCAAACAAGCGGACGATTGCCGCTTCGCCGTTGCCATCACCAAACTCCAGAAAGATTCTGTCCACAGCGGGGTTCGGGAAGACCATCACAGAACCGTTGTCTGGATTGGTGGCAGCAGCATAGGAATCATTTTCGCTGCTGCGGTCAGCAACCTCGTCACCACCAAAGCTGGCAAGTTTGCAGCCCAATGCCCACTCGATGGCTGCATCGAACAACTGGATGCCCTCCGAAGTCAAAAGAGTCGGCGTATTGTCATCAAGGAAAAGGGAAACCCGGTTGGCCGGGGCTACAAAGCCGCCTTGCATTGCCGCACCCTTCGCAAATCCAAACACGCCATACCGAGCCTCTTGCCCCGCTATCTTGGCAGCTTTGGCAGCCCCGCTCTGCGTAGTCCAGCCCCAGCGCATGGTGGCGGAGGAAGTAAGCACCTTGACCGTACCGCTCAGTCCCGCCGATAATGGGTGTGTAGCATCGGTGATGGTGAGGCTACTGTAATTGCCGTGCTGGCCATAGCTTGAGTTTTCAGTTCCCCCCGTCATCTTCAGTTGGTCGAGGATATAGCTTTCCCAAGTAACTACGGGCACGGCCACGTTCGTAAACTTGGTACCTATATCCGTAGAGTTAATGGTAGAGCTGATGACCACAAGCCCCTTCCCATTGGCATCAGAGGTAGAAGCAGAAGTTGCGCTCTTGATGGTGACGTTCAGGCCCAATGATTGCAGGCGGTTTCTCACCCACCTATCGCCAGCGTTCAAGGAAGTGTTTCCCACGACGAACAGGACGCTGGCGTTGCAGGCATTGCCGCCGCCAGTTGCGGTTGCGCAGAAGTCGTCCACGAAGAGGCAGCCCCTGGCATCCTTCCAGAACGAGAACTGTACGTACTTGGCGTTGATGGGGGCTACCCCTTGCAAGAGGTAGAGGCTCCATTCATTAGCAGTAATGGTGCGGCTGATGTCGTTGCCGATTTTCACATTGTTGGCATTGTAGAAAGTGATGCTCGCACCCGCCCAGTTCGGCGAGCCGGATATTTTGGCCCAAAGCTGGAGGTTGTAGGTTGCGCCAGGCGTTGCCATAATTTTGCTGCCGCCTCCGCCGCCGGAATTCGAGGTGCAAACTTGGGCCGCTTTTGCGCCACTGTTTACATTGCTGGTGGTGATGCTGGCCGAGGTCGTCCAATCCCAATTGTTGAAATTGCTCTCAAAACCAGGGTTCTTGGCGGCCAGCAGGTTGGTGGTGCAGGCTGGGAACCCAGCGCTGCTCGTCAGGCAGAACTCGTCGGCAAAGAGGCAGCCGTTGGTGTTCTTCCAAGCCCAGCTTTCCACGTAGGCCGCATTGGCTGGTGCAGTAGCCGTCACGGTGTGAAGCGTGTAGTTTTTGGCATTGACGGGTACGGATGGTGCGGAAATTTCCGCCCAGTTTTTATCGTAAAAACGCAAGCCTACCGAGGCCGACGTCGAGCCTGATTTTTTGGCAAAAACCTTCACCGTATAACTAACACCCGGCAAAGCTGGCAAGCTCTGGGATATGCCGCCCGACCCACCGCAGATTTGCAGCGACCTCGTGCCAGTATGCGGCGAGGTGGTCGTAGTGCCTGCATTTTGCATCCATGTCCAGCCGCTTACGCCGCTCTCAAAGCCAGCATTCACCAGCAGGTTGCCTTGGCAGTTGTTGCAAGCGTTGACGGTTACTTGAATGGTCTTGACGGCTGTGCAGCCGCTGGAATTGGTCAGGGTGACAGTGTATGCGCCTGCTTGGGCACTGGTAATGTTGTTTGAAATCAGCGCATCGCCGCCGGAGTTGCCCGTGGCCGTATAGTTGTTGGGGCCAGACCACTGGTAGGAGGTCAAGCTGTTTGGGTTTACGGACAGTACCATCTTGTCGCCCGTGCAAACCGTCACGGCGCAGCCAGCATGGTTCACCCAGCCGCCATCGTTGACGTTGCTCTCGCAAACGACGTTGCTGATGGTGCAAGGAGGTGCCAATACCGTCACCGTGGCCACACAAGTGGAGGACAAACCGAACGAGTTGGTCACGGTCAGTGTGGCCGTATAAGTGCCCGGCTGGCTAAAGCTGGTTGGCGACACGTTGTAGCTGCTGATGGTGGCTCCGCAACCTGGTGTCGAGCCGTTGTTCACCTGCTGGCCATTGATTTGAACCGATTGGCCAATGGCGGTCATTTGCAGGGTGATATTTTGACAGACCGCATTGGGCGTCACGATGTCGAAGTAAGGAGCCAACCTTGCGCCCGGTACAATCGCCCAAGTGTTGCTTGATGGCGTTTTCCAGCTCACCCGGAAGTGGTCGTTACCACCGCCCTCCAAGTGGCGAAGCTCAATATAATAAGGCTGGCCAGCTTGCAAACTGACTACCGCCGATGTTTGCGTGGAATATTTGGTGTATTCCGTCGGGCTGGTGTAGCCGTAGTGCCATGCGATTTTCTGCTTGCTGGCGGGGTTGCCATTGGTGCTCAAGAACAACTCCACATAGTCGTCGCCCGTCACGTTGAAGGTGTAGTTGCCCGTTGCCGAAGGCACTAAGAAACCACGTACACGGTCTGTGTAGTTGCTGCCGTTTTCGGTGGTTGTCAACGCAAATTGCGTAAGCGTCGCCGTGCTGTTCGGAGTGCCAAAGCCGTCAATGCTGTTGAGGCTCCAGTTGTTCGTGTTCCAGATTTCCCGGATGATGCTTCCCATTGTCACGTTGCAATTGCCGCCTGCCGAGCCGCCAGAAGTGGTGAAGCTCGTCACGCTGGAAGCACAACCCGTTGCGCTGCCCGCCGCGTTTTTCGGCCTGACGTACCAGTAGTAAACCGTGCCCGATGCCAAGTTGGTGACGGTGGTGGATGTGCCCGTCACGTTAGTGGCAACGGTCGTGGTCGGCGGGTTGGCAGTTCCGAGGAAAACGTCGTAGCTGGATGCGTTGGCGGCGGATACCCAAGAGAGGGTGACGCTCGCCGGGTTTACGTTGGTGGTATTGTTGATGGGCGCTGCGTTGGTGGTGCAGCCCGGTGTAGTCACCACGTTTACGTTGAAGCTGCAATTGCTGGCATTCCCTTTTAGGTCAATGGCGGTATAGACCACCGTCGTAGTGCCGACTGGGAAGTTTGCACCCGGCAAAAAGGAGGAAGTAAACGATGAAAGGCCGCAGTTGTCGGTAACAGTTGGTGCGGTCCAAGTAGCAGTTGCGCCGTTCGCGCCAGCGGCAGCCACGGTGATGTTAGCGGGGCAGCCCGTGATGACGGGAGCCACATTGTCCACCGAGCAGCTATTCTGAACCGAAACGGTGAAGCTGCAAGTGCTTTTGTTGCCTTTTCTGTCCGAAAACTGATAGCTCACTTGCGTAACGCCGAGCGGAAAGCTGCTTCCCGGTGCATAGTTGTTGTTCCCGGTGACAGGTGCGCAAGGATCGGTGGCCGTCGGGGCCGTCCAAGTGGCGGTGGCCGAAGTGCCAGTCGTTAGCAAGCTGATATTGGCCGGACAGCCGCTGATGGTCGGGGCCGTTGCGTCGTTGGGGCAAGGGTCTGCGCCAACAGTGATGAGAAAACTGCAAGTGGCGGTGTTCTCGCCAGCATCGCCAGCCGTGTAGGTCACGGTCGTGGTACCAACAGGGAATACTGCGCCTGGCGCATGGGATGCAGCGAACACCGTCACTGCACAGTTGTCGCTGGCGCCGGGTGCGTTCCAGATGGCCACTGCACCATTGATGACCGGGTTGGTGGGCAGCCAGATATTGGCCGGGCAACCGCTGATGACGGGTTTTTGCGTGTCGTTCACACAAGGATTGGTGGTCGTCACGGTCACGGTGAAGGTACAGGTGCTGCTGTTGTTGTTGCCATCCTTGGCGGTGTAGGTCACTGTCGTGGTGCCAACGGGGAAGCCTTGGCCTGGCACATGGGTGCTGGTCAGGGTGATGGGCTTGCAGTTGTCGTTGGGCGTTGGTGGTGTCCAAGTGGCGATGGTGAGCGGTGCAAGGCGCTGGATGGTCTGGTTGGTTGGGCAACCGGTGAAGGTCGGCCCAGCGTTGTCGCCGGTGCAGTTGCTGCCCGGGGGCGTTTGCCGCACGTCAATGCGGAACTGGCACTGGTTCTGGTTGTTGTAGCCGTCCTTGGCGGTGTAGGTCACGCCCGTTATGCCCACCGGGAAGGTGCTGCCCGGTGTATGCGTGGTGGTCAAGGTCGTCGTCGTGCAATTGTCGGTGGCCGTTGGGGCCGTCCAAGTGGCAGTAATAGTGCTGTTTGGCGTAAAAATCACCTGGTCCTTTGGGCAGGTGTTGAACTGTGGCTCCAGCAGGTCAACGGGCGTGACCTGTGCCACACAGGTGAGGCTGTCGCCAAGCCGGGTGCGCACCACGACGTTCAGGTTTTGCACCGTTCCGATTTCAGCGCAATGGAAGACTGGGCGGTCAATGCCATTGGCCAAATAAATGATGTTTGCGCAGCTATCGAAGTTTTCAAAAGCCACAAGTCCGCCCGCATAGACTTTGATGTCGCCATCAATATTGGCACCGAAAGTCCCATTCTTGCAAACGCTGGGCGCTGCCGAAGTGGGCGCTGTGTGGATATAACCGCCTTGGTTGTTCACCGCAGCACCGCTAATAGTGCCTTTTTGGAACAGGATGCCGTGCAGCTCAAAGTTGCCGCCCGTGTTGTTGATGCTGCCGGTGTTCCTGCCGGAGGAGCATTCGTCCACGTACGTTTTCTTTTGGTTCACGAAAGTGCCACTGTTCAACAGGTTACCGGCTTGGAGGAAGAAAAGCTCTTTGTTGGTCAAGGTAGCGCCTGCGGCATTGGTGAAGTCGCCGGGGTTGCTCAGATAGGCATTGTTGGTAAAGCTGCCCTCGTTGCGGGTGCGCACTGCGTTGCGGAAGGTGCCGTTGTTGGTCAGCACGCCTGTTGCTTTGTTGTTGAAATCCTGCACCACGTTCACCGTTGCGCCAGTGGCATTGGTGAAGGTGGCGTTGTTTGCCCAAACGGAACCGCCGTTCACGTTCACCGTGCCATTGTTCGTGAAAGTGCCGTCGTTGCTCACCACGTCGTTGGTGCTCAGGGTGTTGTTGTTCGTAAACGTGGAATTGTTTTTCACTGATGAGCCGCCGAAACTGAGCAGCGTCCCATTGTTCAGGAACGTGCCGTTGTTTTCAATCGTGCCAAAGCTGTTGATGGCATTCTCGTTGGTAAACGTGCCACCGTTCACGATTTTGGAGCCAAAGCCCATACCGAGCGTTCCAGCGGGGCGATTGGAGAACGTAGCGCCCGTGCGGTTGTCAATCAGGTTATTGTTGTTGAAGGTGCCGAAGTTGTTCGCCTCGCCCCGGTTGGTGAACGTCTGGCCGTTGGTCAGCGTGCCATAGTTCTGCACGAAGCCGAGGTTGTCCATCGTGCCACCGTTTGTCAACTGCGCTCCGGCATTGATGGTCAATACGCTCGCCGAAAGAATGTTGAGGAATACGTTGTTGGCGAAGCTGCCGCTCACGGTCATTGCGCCGGAGGCGTTCACGGTGCCGTTGTTGGTGAAGGTGCCGTTTACTTGCAGCAAGCCGGTGGCGCTCGTAATGTTCAGCGTAGCCCCAAAGTTGTTGGTGAAGTTGCTGCCCGTGTTGATGGTCAGCGACTTGGTGGTCAGCGTTTGGTTGTTGTCGAACGTGCCGCCCGTCTGGAGTGTACCATTGGTGGCGTCAATCGTGCCGTTGTTGGTGATGGCGCCTTGGTTGACTAATGTCGTCTGGAGGGTAAAGCTGCCGCCGTTGGCGAAACTGGCCCCGGCGCCGTTGGTGAAACCCGCCGTCCCGGCAAAGGTCATCGTACCAAAGTTTTGCACGGTGGCGTTGTTGGTCAAGCTGCCCGTGGTCGAGATGGCCAAAGTGCCTGAGTTGGCGAGCGTACCACCTGCCGCCACGGTTATTGCCGCCGATGCGGAAATATTGCCGAAGGCCGTGATGGTGTAGCTGACGGTGAGTGGGCTGCCCACTACCACCGTGACACCGCCGCCGATGAGGGCATTGTTGCCAGCAGCAGGGAGACCGTTGTTCCAGTTTGCAGCCGTGAACCAGTCCCCGTTGTCCGGGCCGGTGTACTGTGTCTGGGCTTGCAGATTGGCTGCGCCAATGAGGAGCAGGCAGAGGCAAATAAGGTAATGCTGAATGCGCATAATGTTTGTTTTGGTTGAAAAAATGTAAGTATTGGAAAGCCAAAAAATCTTCAGGGCCATAAATGGCGCAGTAGTTTTTCGGCATCAATTGCCAAATAGAATGGTGTGAAAAAGACCGTTGTAAGACCTGAAATGGTAAATGAGTGAGGAAATCCCTGCGCAAAAAATGGCCGAGATTGATGGATGTTATTAAAAAACCGAGACCAATTGTGAGGGTTTGCCGGGCTTTATGGAGGGGGGAGAATGCTATGAGTTCTAATTGCTCCGGCAAATTTTCAAGCCACAAATTTAGCATCGTAGTTTACCTACTGCAAAGCTTCTCTAAAAATAAATGTTGCGACCATGTTTAAAAGCGTTGACAATCAAAGACTTGCAAGTATTAACAACGTTTGCAAAAGCGTTTTAGGTAACGCTTTTGCAAATTCGACAATGATACTTGTCCCATCTTGTACGCTCACACCCGCCTAATCTCCGCCCCCAGCGCATTCAGCCGCTCGTCAATGCGCTCGTACCCACGGTCTATCTGGTGAATGTTGTGGATGAGGCTCTTGCCCCTTGCCGAGAGTGCGGCGATGAGCAAAGCCACGCCCGCCCGGATGTCCGGCGAGGTCATTTCGATGCCACGAAGCTGGAAGCGACGGTTGAGGCCGATGACCGTGGCCCGGTGCGGGTCGCAGAGTATGATTTGGGCACCCATGTCAATCAGCTTGTCCACGAAGAAGAGGCGGCTCTCGAACATTTTCTGGTGAATGAGCACACTGCCCTTCGCCTGCGTGGCCATCACGAGGATGATGCTCATCAGGTCGGGGGTGAAGCCCGGCCACGGGGAATCGTAAACGGTCATGATGGAGCCATCAATGAACGACTGGATTTCGATTTCCTGCTGTGCGGGAATGTGAATGTCATCGCCGAGGATGTTCATGCCCACGCCCATGCGCTCGAACACGGGCAGGATGTTGCCCAACTCGGCCACGCCCGCCCCACTGATGGTAATGTCTGACTGCGTCATTGCCGCAAGGCCAATAAAGCTCCCCACCTCAATCATGTCGGGCAAGCACCTGTGCTCTGCCCCACCGAGCGACGTTACGCCCTCAATGGTGAGCAGGTTGGAGCCGATGCCGCTGATTTTTGCGCCCATGCCATTGAGCAGTTTGCAAAGCTGTTGCACATAAGGCTCGCAAGCGGCATTGTAAATGGTGGTGGTGCCCTCTGCCATCACGGCGGCGAAGAGGACGTTGGCAGTGCCCGTCACCGAGATTTCGTCCATGAGCAGGTAAGTGCCCCGCAGGTGCGGTGCCTCGATGAAGTACATGCGCTCCTCGGCGTCATAGCGGAAGTCGGCGCCGAGTTTTTGGAGGCCGAGGAAGTGGGTGTCGAGCCTGCGCCGCCCAATCTTGTCGCCGCCGGGCTGTGGCAGCAGCGCTTTGCGGAAGCGCCCCAGCAATGCTCCCATGAGCATCACCGAGCCACGGATGCGGCGGGCGTTGCCGAGGAAGTTTTTGTTTTCAAAAAGGTTGGCGTCCACCTCGTCGGCCTGAAAGCTGTACGTGTCGGTGGCAAGGCGCTCCACTTTTACGCCCAGCCCCCGCATCAGCTCTATCTGGCTGCGCACGTCGGCGATGTCGGGGATATTGGAGATGGTGACCTTTCCGCTGGTCAACAAGGGAGCGCAGATGACCTGGAGGGCTTCGTTCTTTGCGCCCTTGGGCACGATGCTGCCGCTCAACGGGCGGCCTCCGGTCACTTCAAAGGATGAGGATTGCATGGTGGAAAATTGAAAATTGAAAATTGAAAATTGAAAATGTGGCACTGAACCAGCGGCGAAGATGGGGAGGTAGGGCGTGAATTCCAAAAAATACCCGTCGGCCCTGCGCCAACTTTTTAGATTTGCCTTCGCAACAGCCATTCTCAATTTTCCATTTTCCATTTTCAATTCATTTTCCATGCAACTCGCACTCGGCATAGACATCGGTGGCACTTCCACCAAACTGGCGTTGATTGACGCAGCGGGGCATATCACTGCCCGCAGCTCCTTCTCCACTTCCGACCGTGCGGACGAGCACGATTTCTTCCGGCACCTGTTCGCTGGCATTGCCGAACTGGTGGGCGACTCGGTGGAGTTGGTCGGCATCGGGGCTGGCGCACCCAGTGCCAACGAGCAGCAGGGCACCATCGAGAATGCTGCCAACCTGCCGTTTTCACCGAAGGTGGAATTTTGCAAAACATTGCGGGAGCGCTATAACCTGCCCGTGACATTGGTCAAGGACAGCAATGCCAGCACCCTTGGCGAGTGGCATTTTGGCGCAGCTAAAGGCATGAAGAACTTCCTGCTGCTCACGCTCGGCACGGGCCTTGGGTGCGGCATCGTGGCCAACGGGATGCTGCTCGGCGGCGAGTACGGGCATGGCGGCGAGGCGGGGCATATTTGTGTGCAGCCGCATGGGAGGGCTTGCGGCTGTGGTCGGTTAGGCTGCACGGAGACTTACGTGAGCGCCACAGGACTGAAGCGCACCGCTTTTGAACTGATGGCGACCACGATGCACGACAGCCCATTGCGGAGCCTCAGCTACGACGCCATGTCGGCCCGCCACATTTATGAGGCGGCCCTTTCGGGCGATTTTTTGGCAAAAAAAGCCTTTGCGGAAACGGGGGAAGTGCTGGGACGGGCACTGGCGGACATGGCGGCTTGGTTCGAGCCTGCGGCCATCGTGCTGTCCGGCGGGCTGGCTATGGCGGGCGACCTGCTTTTCGTGCCGACGTTAGATAGCTTGGAGCGACACGCATTGGCGTTTCACAAGGGCCACAAAATCAACGTGATTCCCTCGGCGCTAGGGGAGAACGATGCGGCACTGCTCGGTGCAGCGGCGTTGGTGTGGAAATGAAAAATGGTTGCGCAGCCCCCCTTCTCCTTTTCTGGCTGGCCTAAGACCGCCCTTCTTTTTTGCGGCAAAAATTATTTTTCGTGAGAAAGTCCAATTCTCCGATGCTTTCTTTTTTAATTCCAAGCTTCGCCTTACATTTTCGCCCAATTTCACAACTAAACGAAAAACAAACATTCATTTATGTCAACAACTCGCAACAACGACGCCCCCGACATGGGACTTTTCTGGGGCTGCTTCATCGCACTCATCGCTACTTCGTTCGGCTTTATCATCCGGGCGCTCATCATTGACGACTGGGAATCCAGTTTCAACCTCACCCAAACCCAAAAGGGCGAACTGCTCGGCGTCGGCCTCTGGCCATTCGCCATCAGCATCGTGCTGTTCAGCCTCGTGATAGACCGCATCGGCTACCGCATGGCCATGATTATCGGCCTCATCTGCCACGTGGTGAGCGCTGTCGTCACCATCATGGCCAAGGATTTTACGATGCTTTACATCGGCACCTTCATCTGTGCCCTCGGCAACGGCACGGTGGAGGCGTACATCAACCCCGTGGTCGGCACCCTTTTCCGCAAGGACAAGACCAAATGGTTCAACATCCTGCACGCAGGCTGGCCGGGCGGCATGGTGGCTGGTGGGCTGCTGCTTATGATGATGAGCGGGGTGAGTTGGCAGGTGAAGGTCGGCCTGATTTTCATCCCGACCATCCTCTACGCCGTGCTGCTTTGGAACAAAAAATTCCCCGTGCACGAGCGGGTGGCAGCGGGTGTGAGCTACAAAGAAATGCTCAAGGAAGTGGGCATCCTCGGTGCTTTCATCATCAGCTTGATGGTGTTCAAGCAGTTGGGCGTGATAGTCGGACTTGGCAACGTGGCCACTTGGGCCGTCATCATTTTGGCCACGGGCGCATTCGGTTTTTACACCAAATCATTGGGCAAGCCGCTGTTCATCATTATGCTTTTAATCATGATTCCGTTGGCCATCACCGAGTTGGGCGTGGACAGTTGGAGCGCAGACCTCATGGCTGGCGAAATGGGCAAGATGGGCATCAGCGGCGGCTGGGTGCTTATTTACACCGCATTGCTGATGATGCTGTTGCGCTTCTTTGGAGGCCCCATCATCCATAAACTCTCGCCGATTGGGCTGCTGGCCACTTGCTCCGCATTGGCGGCATTGGGCCTCTACATGCTCTCCAGCGCCACTGGCGGCATGATACTTTTGGCAGCAACCATTTACGCCGTTGGCAAAAGCTTTTTCTGGCCAACTTCATTGGGCATCGTTGCGGAGCAGTTCCCACGGGGCGGCGCACTTACGCTGAACGGCGTGGCTGCCGTGGGCATGTTGGCCGCTGGCATCGTGGGCGGGCCGTTCCTCGGCAACGTGCAGGACAAGCAGGTGGACAAAGAGGTGGCAGCTTATGACGCCACCAACAACACCCAACTACATTCCACCTACGTCGTCACGTCAAAGACGGGCATCTTCGGTGATTACATGGCCGTGGATGGCGATAGACTGAAAGCCGCCACCAACGAGGCCGACCGAACCATCATCGGCGACATCCAGCAAGGTGCCAAGAAGGGCGCTTTGAAAACAGTGGCCATCCTGCCCGTTTTCATGTTGCTCTGCTACCTCGGCTTGTTTTTCTACTTCAGAGGCAAGGGCGGGTATAAGCCGGAATTGATAGGGGAGGATTGAAGGATTGAAGGATTGAAGGATTGAAGCGGTTGGGAAATAAAAATGCCGTGTCGGGTGTCCCGTCACGGCATTTTTTATTTTGAAAAAAAGGGAATTTAATTCCTCGATGACCCCATGTAGCGCAGGACGAGGTACACCAGCATTACCAACGATGATAGTGCGGCGGATACGTAGGTCATGGCCGCCCATTTCAGGGCATCCTTGGCGCCTTCGTGCTCCTCGCCACGGGCAGTGCCGCTTTCTTCGAGCCACACGAGTGCCCGGCGGCTGGCGTCGAACTCCACGGGCAGCGTAATCAGCGCAAAGGTGGTGGTGATGGCAAACGCTGCAATGGTGATGAGGATGAGCGGCTGAAAGCTGCCCATCAGCGCTATGACCAGCAGCCACTGCTGTGCCTGTGCCGCTATGTTCACGACCGGCACCACGGCGGAGCGCAAGGTGAGCCACGCATAGGCGTTGGCATGTTGCACGGCGTGGCCGCACTCGTGCGCCGCCACTGCTGCTGCCGATATGCTGTTGCCCTGAAAAACATCTGGGCTGAGGTTGACGGTCTTGTTGAGCGGATTGTAGTGGTCGGAGAGGAAACCCTGCCCCATCGTGACCTTCACATCGTTGATGCCGTAGTGCCGGAGCATCCGCTCGGCCACCTCGGAGCCAGTGAGGTTGGCTCGGAGGCCGAACTGGCTGTAATGCGCAAACTTGCTCTTCAAACGCCCGCTAACGAACATGCCGACCAGCGAAAGTCCGCCCACGAGCACATAGTAAAACATCATTTTCTTAGAAATTTAGTGATAAACAAGGTTCCGAAATTCGTTCTTTAACAGCAAAGGAAGCAAGCAAGTTTGTTTTTTCTGACAAAAATCGGTGCAACGGCCCGCTGATGGGGCTGTTTTGACGACGAGGTGGTGGCTCCGGTACAGCTTTTTTTCAGGAAAAAATGCTGTTACGATGAATTCGCCCAGCGCAACGAACAGAACTATCAGCGCAACGAGTAGAATCATCAGTTCAACGAGCAGAATCATCGGCACAACGAACAGAATCATCCGTGCAACGAACAAAACCATCGGCGCAACGAGCAGAATCATCGGCGCAACGAGCAGAATCATCCGTGCAACGAACAGAATCATCCGTGCAACGAACAGAATCATCCGTGCAACGAACAGAATCATCCGTGCAACGAACAGAACCATCGGCGCAACGAGCAGAATCATCGGCGCAGCGGACAGTTCGCATCACTCACGCATTCGGGTCCTCTTCGAGCCGCCTGAATTGCAGTCCACGGATGTCTTTGTAATGCGGGCTTTTGGTGCCAAACGCTGCCAGTAAATACCCCTTGATGCTCAATGCAGTGTCCACGAGGCCAGTTTCCACTGCATAGAGCGCAGTATTGCGGGCGATGCGCACGTTTCTGAGGGCTTGGATGGCGAGGTTGGCGGCGTTGTTCAAGGTGTGCATGTTGGCGAGCCTCGTTTGGAGGGAAGGCACCTGTAGGTCAACCTCGGCGGGGTTGTAGGTCGGTTCGGCGCTCAGGATGCTGATGAATGTCTCAAAATTATCGGCCCGCATCACGAACGACTGCTGCGAGGTGGAGTGCGGGTCCTGGCCTTCCACCTTGGGTGGTTTATTCTTAGTGCCTTTTATCTTGCGGGCCATGGTCTTGGCAAATTCCTTCTCTTGCTTCAATGCTGAGGTGAGCAGGTACATGTTCAGCAGCCGGGTAATGATACTGTCCAGTTCATCGTCCAGCTTTTTTCGGAGCGAAACTGCATCAATTTTGGCTATCAAGGGGTTTTTCACCGCTGAATTGGCCACCTTGCAGACCACTAATTGGGGGTTCAGTGCCGCCAGTTTGAGGGGATCCTGAGCGGGTTGGTAAATGGCACCCATGCTGGTGCAGTGATTGATGAGGGTTTCGAAATTGGCGACGTTCTTGGCGTGCCCGACTTCTGAATTGCTGGCCATACGTAAATTGTTTTGTGGTTGAGAATGTCCGCCGAAGGAATGGGATTCCGGGGGCGGGGTGAATTTATTTTTTGGTTGGGTTTGGGGGTGCAATGTTTGGATGGAAATTGGCTACTGCAGATTTATGATTTTAGTGCGAGATACGATTCAACCGTAGCTATGAGTTGCTCACTATATTTATAAATATCATCTAATTCTACAATTTCATTCTTAGTCTCTTTTTTTGAGGAGTCCAGAATGCCAATGTACTTTTTACTTGTGTTGAAATATATGCGGCAAATGGCTTTTCGATTATTATCATCAAGTAGGATTGTGAAGTAAGATAGTGCATCTCTATATCCAATCCGGTTTGAATCAATATTCTGTCTAAGTATTGATTTAACAATAAAATAAGCTTCAATTTCTTCTGCTGTCGTTTCAGGACCTTTATCAACTGTTTCTACTTCTATACTTTTAGCTGCTTCTTTATCGGCCTGTTGTGCTGCTGTCTCTTTTTCTTGATTTAATGCTGATTTTAATCGGTCAGTAATCATGTCACTAATGACTTGATGGACAGATTTACGAACAAAATCAGCAAATTGGAAAACCACTTTATCTGTCAATCTACCTATGTAGGCTTGCGAAGCAAAAAACCTAACAAATCCTTCACTTGGGCTTTTCAATTCATTTGCTATCATTATTTTTAATTCATTGGTATATTTCATCTCACTTGCTGAACTCAAAATATTGGCAACATCAAAATAGGATTTATGAAATTTTTTAAGCTCCTCAATTTGTTGATCTTTCATTTCTGGCAAGTCAAATTCAAGAAATGGCTTTTCATCCAACCTATTAGGTTCTACGAGATCAGTATAGAACTTGTATCTAATGCCATTAGTTATAATCGCAAATTTGGCCTTTGACACGTTAAAATACCTTACAATTTGATTATTATGAATTTCTAACTTTTGAGCCCAATGTTTGCACTCAATTAATATCATTGGGTGGCCATCTCTATGGATAGCGTAATCGATTTTTTCCCCTTTTTTTGTTCCAATGTCAGAAATGAATTCAGGAACAACCTCTGTTGGATTGAAAACATCGTAGCCCAATATTTGAATGAAGGGCATGATAAAAGCATTTTTTGTTGCTTCTTCGGTCAAAATTTGGTCTTTAAGTTTTGCTACTCTTTCACCTGCTTGACGGATTTGGTCTTTAAAATCCATGATTATTTAATTTTTTAGTTTCAGTTCTAACAAGTTTTACAAACTCGCTATCACAGCCCTCCGGCATACTCAACATCTCAAACCTAAATGCGAAGCATACCTTGCAAGCCGCAAGTTAATTGTGGTTTTCTCCGTAGTATGTTCAGAAAAACGGCCCTGTCCATCAGGCCGTAGGCTATCTGTTAAAAACGGCGGCAAGGTATGAAAGGGGAATGAAAAATGAAAGTGGGGGCATTTGAAAAAAGGAAAAAAATTTTCAAACCTGCGTGAACGTCAAAACCCGATATTGAATCGTTGTCAAGCTGCCAAGGGAAGGACGGATTGGGCGTTTGCCATTTTGGCGGCAAAAAACAGGCAGGCACGAATATCGTCCAATTCGATGTACGGATAGTCGGCCAAGATTTCTTCATGGGTCATGCCCGAGGCCAGTAGTTCCAGCATTTGGGCCACGGTGAAGCGCATGTTGCGGACGGTGGGCCTGCCATTGCAGACTTTTGGGTTAAGCGATATTCTTTTTAGCAAATTCTCCATTCTTCAAAGTTTCAACAAAAATAGCGGTTTATAGCAGCATTCCCAATAAGGATGGGTGGAAAGTGACCAGAACCCCCGTTTCGACTGCGCCCCTGATTTTCACCACCCCCGTTTCCCCATCCATTCCGTACTTTTGCGGCTGCAAAAAATTACCTAACCACTTTAAGGAGGTTTAGTGGGTTTAGGGGGTTTAGTTTGCTCGAAAAACTAAACCTCCTAAACCTCCTAAACCCACTAAACCCGCATCAAGGAACAATGTTAGAACTCCTGCAACAATACAAGGACAAGTCCCCCGAAATCGTGTTTGAATGGAACGACGCCGAGACCAGCGCCCGTGGCTGGGTGGTCATCAATTCGCTCCGCAATGGGGCGGCTGGCGGTGGCACCCGCATGAGGAAGGGCCTGACGAAAGAGGAGGTCGTATCGCTGGCCAAGACGATGGAAATTAAGTTCTCGGTGGCTGGCCCGGACATCGGCGGCGGCAAGTCCGGCATTGACTTCGACCCCAACGACCCCCGCCGCAACGAGGTGCTGCGCCGCTGGTACCAGGCCGTTTTCCCCATTCTCAAAAACTACTACGGCACGGGCGGCGACCTGAACGTGGACGAGCTGAAGGACGTCATCCCCATCACCGAGGCGCTCGGCCTTTGGCACCCGCAGGAGGGCATCGTGAACGGCCATTTCAGCGGCACCACGAGCGGACAGAAAATCAAGATTTTGGGCCAACTCCGATACGGCTGCTCCAAGATCGTGGAGGACAAGCGCTATGTGCCCGATGCGCCGGAGAAGTTCGCCGTGGCGGACATGATTACGGGCTACGGCGTGGCGGAATCGGTGCGGCACTATTACGACCTCTTCCGTGGCACCGACCTCCGTGGCAAAACGGCCATCATACAGGGTTGGGGCAATGTGGCCTCGGCGGCAGCCTGCTACCTGGCCGTGGAGGGCGTGAAAATCATCGGCATCATTGACCGGGACGGCGGCATCATCCGCCCCGACGGCATGGGCATTGAGGAGGTGAAGGAACTTTTCCTTCGGAAAAAGAACAACAAGCTGGTGGGCGAGGGGCTGCTGACCTTCGAGGAGACCAACCAGCGGATATGGACGCTCGGCGCCGATATTTTCATCCCCGGCGCTGCCTCCAAATTGGTGAGTCGCCAGCAGGTGGACGAGATGATTGCCAAAGGCACGGAGGTCATCTCCTGCGGCGCCAACGTGCCGTTCGTGGACGATGGCGTTTTCTTCGGCCCCACGGCGGGCCATGCCGACCAGCTACTGAGCCTCATCCCCGACTTCATCGCCAACTGTGGCATGGCACGGGTGTTCGCCTACCTGATGCAGCCGGATGCCGAGATGACGGACGAGGCCATCTTCAGCGACGTGTCGAACACCATCCGGCAAGCGCTTGTGGAGGTGCAGCGCTTCAGCCCTGCCTCCACCAATATTTCGACAGCGGGCCTCGAAATCGCTTTGAACAAGTTGATGAAAACGCAGTGGGAAGAGGCGGTGTAAGGCCAATTTGTCAAGACTGTAAGCAAGGATTTGGAGGAGGTCAGCGCTAATTTCAGCCGCATCAGCGACAAACAGGCATGGTTTTTACGGGCAAAAAGGAAACGGTTCGCCTTTTTGCCCGTTTACGTTTCATAGAAGCAATTAGTTGAAACCGACCTACCGTATTTGGTCGTAAATCGCACCTAAAGTAATACCCTACCCTTAGCAAAGTTTTTTTTCTCAGGCGGCTATATTAGATTTGCTTTTGTAGTGGCCACTTTATTTTTTCTTCGGAGAAAATGAGCGATTTCTCTATCTCAATACCACAGTTATGACGAACAAACTCACTCAGGTTGTTTGCATTGGAATGGTGCTTTTGTTTCCCATTCTTGCCCAATCCCAAGACCCTGGTGGTTCACCGCCGCCCTATCGGCCTACTCCTGCCCACATGTGGGAGTTCGGGCTGCATGGCGGCTCGGCGATGGTTTTCGGGGACATAGACCCCAGCCCCGGGTTGGGTGCAGGGTTCCATATTCGCAGGGCACTTGACTATGTTTTTTCCCTGCGGGGAGAAGCTTTTTACGGAAAACTCAAACAAAAAGGAAGTTTTGACGGCACCTCCGAGTCCACTGTGCAGAGTGGTTCGGTGCAGATAGTGGTCGCCCTCAACAACCTGATTTGGAACTCCCAACCTCGCCGAAAGACCAACCTCTACGCTTTTGTGGGGGCTGGTGCCACCAGGTTTGAAGTGGCAGCCATTCAACCGCTTTCGACCTATCTAAAGGCTGTTAGCCCTACGGTACAGACCCACTTGGACGGTGGGGTGGGCATCGCCTTCCGCCTCTCCGACCGGTTCAACCTTGGCCTTGAAGCAAAGGCGCTGACCCTCTTCGGCCACGATGCCGACCTGCTCGACGGCGTGGCCCGTCAGGACAACGACGTGATGGGCTATGGCTCCGTCCGCCTCAACTTCAACCTCGGCAACAAGAACACAAAGTCGGAACCGCTCTATTGGGTGAACCCCATGGAGGTCATCATGCAGGACATCACCGAGCTTAAAAAACGGCCCATCTTCGACCTTACCGACACGGACGGCGACGGCGTCATTGACCTGCTCGACCAAGACAACACGACCCCGCCGGGCGTCGTCGTGGATACCCGTGGGCTGCCGCTCGACAGCGACGGCGATGGCGTACCCAACTACCAGGACGACGAACCCTATTTGCCGAAAGGCAGCAAAATAGTCACACGGCAGGACGGCGAAACGCCCATCACCAATGAAGAAGACATGCGAAAATTGGTGCAGGATGAGCTGGACAATTATTACAACAACAAGGGCAAATCCAGTGACGGAAAAACAGGTGATGGTAAAATAGGCGGCGGCAAAACCGACAAGTCAGGCAACTCAGGGCGGATGTACAGCGGCGGCGGCATTGCCGAATGGTTCCTGCCCATCGTGCACTTCAACATTGATAGCCCAAAAATCCGTTACACCGACTATGGCAACCTCGCCAGCGTGGCCCATGTGATGAAATCAAACCCCAACCTCAGCATCGTGGTCACTGGCTTCACCGACAAAACCGCCTCCGAGCAGTACAACCTCGACCTCTCCTACCGCCGGGCAAAGGCCGTCATCGAACACTTGGTGGACGTACATGGCATCGCCCGAAGCCGCCTGCTGCTCAACTACAATGGCGAGGACTACCCGCTCGTGCCGTCCGTTGGCAGTACATTGATGAACCGCCGGGTAGAGTTCCGATTGGCCAACGATGAGGATACCGAGATGGAAAGCCCCTCGCCCGCCAACAAGAAGGGCGGGTTCTAAACCCATTTTTGTTCAAAAAGCCCACCTCGCTTCCGGGGTGGGCTTTTTAGTTTAAATTTGGCGCTCAAACAATTCTATGATAAAAATAGGCATCATCGGCTCCGGTTCCATGGGCGCTGGCATCGCACAAGTGGCGGCCACCGCCGGGCACGAAGTCTTCGTATTCGACAGCAACCCAGCCGCCCTCGAACGGGCACAGGCCAACCTGCTCGCCACCCTCAACAAGCTGGCGGATAAGGGAAAAATAGACGACCGCACCGCCAAGGCCATCTTCGGCAGGGTGTTCTTTTTCAGTGATTTGGCCGCCTTCGGCGAAATGGGGCTGGTCATCGAGGCCATCGTGGAAGATTTGTCGGTGAAGAAAGCGGTGTTCAAGCAATTAGAAGGCATCGTCAGTGCCGACTGCCTGTTGGCCACCAACACCTCGTCGCTTTCCGTGGCCGCCATCGCTGCTGCATGTGAACGGCCAGAACGAGTGCTGGGCATCCATTTCTTCAATCCTGCTCCACTGATGCAATTGGTGGAAGTAGTGCCAGCCATCCAGACCTCCCCCGACATTGCGAAGCAAGCCAAACTGCTCATCGAGGGCTGGGGAAAATTGGTGGTGCTGGCCAAGGACACCCCCGGCTTCATCGTGAACCGGGTGGCCCGGCCCTATTACGGCGAGGCGCTGCGCATCCTTGAGGAGGGCATCGCCGACGTGGCCACGATTGACTGGGCTATGACGACGCTCGGCGGCTTCCGCATGGGGCCGTTCACGCTGATGGACTTCATCGGCAACGATGTGAACTATACGGTGACGGAGACGGTGTTCCAGTCGTTTTTTTACGATCCACGCTATAAGCCGTCATTTACCCAAAAGCGCCTGAGCGAGGCGGGCTGGTTGGGCAGGAAAACGGGACGTGGCTACTATGACTATTCGGAAGGGGCTGCAAACCCCGTTGCGGAGCAGGATGAAGCATTGGGAAAAGTCATTTTTGCCCGCATACTGGTCATGCTCATCAATGAGGCGGCGGATGCGCTTTACCTGCGCATCGCCAGCCGGGATGACATTGACTTGGCCATGACCAAGGGCGTGAACTACCCCAAGGGCCTACTCCACTGGGCGGACGAAATCGGCATCGAAAACTGCGTACACATGCTGGACGCACTGCACGGCGAGTACCTCGAAGACCGCTACCGGTGCAGTCCTTTGCTCCGCCAAATGGCCAAGGCAAACTATACTTTTTATGGAAAATAAAGGGAGAGACCTTGCCAAGAGGGTCGTGGATGCGATGTTCGACAACGACCCGTTCAGCCAGTGGCTCGGCATAGAGCGGGTGGAGGACGGCCCCGGCCACTCCGTGTTGCGCATGACCGTGCGCCGGGAGATGTGCAACGGCTTCGGCTTGGCACATGGCGGCATCACGTTCTCACTGGCTGATAGCGCACTTGCCTTCGCAAGCAACTCGCACGGGCGCAAGTCGGTCTCTATCGAAACGTCCATCTCGCACACGGTGGCCGCCCGCCCCGGCGATGTGCTGACGGCGACGGCGGTGCAGGAGCATTTGTCCAATAAAATCGCCAACTACCGGGTCACGGTGACGAACCAAAATGGGGTGGTGGTAGCGCTGTTCAAGGGGACGGTGTATCGGTTGGGTGGGGAGTGGGAGGTTTGACGATTTACGATTGCGAGATTTACGATTTACGATTGGAGCAGCTCCGTCAAGTTTGAACACTGTTTTGAAAAAGGAAATGTTATTTTTACGACATGATACGACTGATTGAAGCAAAAAATTACCGGAGTTTGAAGTATATCTCCCAGTCCTTGGGCGGCTTTCATGTACTGGTCGGGGCGAATGCCACGGGGAAGACCACGTTCTTGGACGTGGTGAGCTTCATCGCCGATTTGGTGGGGAATGGGGTGGATTATGCCATCAACCAGCGGACGCAGAATTATATGGATTTGACGTTTGGGGGGGAAGGAGGGGATATTGAGTTGGCGGTGGAGGTGGAGATACCGGAGGAGGAGAGGAGGTTAATTATAAGCGATAAACTTGACAGAATTCGATATGAAGTTCAAGTTGGGTTAACAGAAGGTACAAACGAACATGCAATAAAAAATGAGCGGTTAACATTATTAGATACAATTAATCAGGTTAGGGTTCAGCAAGTTATAGTAACTCATAAAGGAGGAGAATATGAATTTATTCCTGAAATAAAACGGCCTGAATACAATAGTATAGGTAGGATTATTTACTCCAGAATAGGTTTTAAACTTGGGTCAAAGAGATCAGCCTTGGGCAATTTGCCTGCCGATGAAACCCAATTCCCAATTTCCACTTGGTTAAAAAACCTATTAAGTGACGGACTCCAATTATTCATCCTCGACAGCCAAAACATCCGCCAAGCAAGCCCACCCGGCAAAGGCATAAAATTCAAAACAGACGGCTCCAACCTCCCTTGGGTCATTGAAGACCTAAAAAAGCGGGATATGGATGCCTATAAAAATTGGGTGGAACATATCCGAACCGCATTACCGGATATACAAGGCATAATAACCGTTGAACGCCAAGACGACAGGCACCGCTACCTGAAAATCATTTACGACAACGGCATGGAAGTGCCAAGCTGGATGGTTTCGGATGGGACGTTGAGGCTGCTTGCACTTACATTGCCAGCTTATTTACCTGACTTTGAGGGTGTTTTTTTAATCGAAGAACCTGAAAATGGCATCCACCCACAAGCTATCGAGGCGGTTTTTCAGTCCCTGTCGTCCGTGTACAATGCCCAAATATTGCTGGCCACACACTCTCCCGTCATTTTGAGCATGGTCCAGTCAAAGGACGTGCTCTGTTTCTCAAAGACCACTGATGGGGTGACGGAAATCGTGAAAGGAGACGAACATCCGATGCTAAAGGATTGGCACGGTACGCCCAACTTAAATGTTTTATTTGCAGCCGGCGTATTATCATGAAAGACCTTATACTCCTCGTTGCGGATAACGATATTAAAGAATTAATGGAAGGTTTACTTCCACGTTTGGAGCATGTTTATGGCACTCGACCAATTACCTGTGATGTACGTCGCCATATAAATAGAGACCCAGGGTGTTTAAATGAAAGTGCAGATTTCCTGCGCCCTTTTGCCACCCAATACCAACACGCAGTGGTCATTTTTGACAAGGATGGCTGTGGTAGGGAAGACAGGAAAAGGGAAACGATAGAGGCCGACGTTGAGAAGGCGCTCTCTGCCAATGGCTGGTCGGCTGGACATATTGCTGTCATCGTCACTGACCCTGAAATCGAAAACTGGGTATGGGTCAATTCCGCCAGCATGTCCAAAGAACTGAACTGGAACGAGGCCAAAGCCTTGTACGCTTGGCTACAAGAAAATGGATGGCGGAAAAAGGACGCCGCAAAGCCAACCCGCCCAAAAGAAGCCTTGGAAGCCGTTTTGAGAAAAACAAAAAAGCCCCGTTCCGCCTCCATTTATAAAAACATCGCCGAAAAAGTCTCCTTCACAAAATGTGAAGACCCAGCCTTTTTGAAACTCATAGAAAAAATGAAATCGTGGTTTGCATCAACGGAGGATTCAGTTTGAACCTTTCGATGCTGCCATTTTTACCAAGTCGTTTTATGAAAAAATTGCTTTTCGCTTTCGTCATTCTCCCCTTCATTACCACTGCCCAACCCTTCACCCACGCCGATACCCTTCGTGGCTCCATCACCCCTGAGCGGGCCTGGTGGGACGCCCGACACTATGACCTGCACGTGGCATTCGACATCGAAAACCAAGGCATAAGTGGCTGGAACACCATCACCTACGAGGTGCTGAAAAACGAGCAGGCCCGCTTACAGATTGACCTGATGGCCCCGCTCCTGTTGGACAGCGCCGTTCAGGACGGCCAACGGTTGACGTGGCAGCAGGACGGTTCTGCTTATTTTATCCTCCTAAAATCGGCACAACAGCAGGGCAGCTTCCAAAAAATAAGCCTGTACTACCACGGCAAGCCCATCGTTGCGAAGCGCCCACCGTGGGACGGCGGCATCATCTGGGGCAAGGACGAGCGGAGCCGCCCGTGGGTTTCCGTGGCGTGCCAAGGCATGGGGCCGAGCGTTTGGTACCCGAACAAAGACCACCAATACGACGAGCCGGACAGTGCCGCCCTGCACATCACCTGCCCACAGCCGCTGGTGGGCGTGGCCAATGGCCGCCTGCGCAACCGCACGGACAATGGAAACGGCACGGCCACTTACTCTTGGGCAGTGGCGAGCCCTATCAACAACTACAACCTGGTGCCCTACGTTGGTTTTTACAGGCACTTCGAGGATTTTTACCTTGGCGAAGAGGGTCGGCTGTCGCTTGATTTTTGGGTCTTGGACTACAACTTGGAGAAAGCGAAAGCCCATTTTTTGAGAGAAACACCCAAGATGCTGAAATGCTTCGAGCATTGGTTTGGGCCGTACCCGTTTTATGAAGATGGGTTCAAACTGGTCGAGTCGCCGCACCTCGGCATGGAGCACCAAAGCGCCGTGGCCTACGGCAATGGCTACCAATACGGCTACCGGGGGCGTGACCTCTCGGACACGGGCGTGGGCCTGAAATGGGATTTCATCCTCGTGCACGAGTCGGGGCACGAGTGGTTCGGGAACAACATCAGCACCAAAGACATCGCCGACATGTGGGTACACGAGGGATTCACCAACTACTCCGAAACCCTCTACACGGGCTGCGAATTCGGCGAAGAACATGCCACCACCTACAACGTTGGCTGCCGGGCGCTCATCGGCAACCGCCAGCCCATCATCGGGAAGTACGACGTGAACCAAGAGGGGAGCGGCGATATGTACTACAAGGGCGGCAGCATGCTGCACACCATCCGGGCCGTCATCAACGACGACGAGAAATTCCGGCAGGTGCTGAGGGGGCTGAACAAGGATTTCCGGCACCAAACCGTGACGACCAAGCAGGTGGAGGATTATGTTTCAAAAACGGCAGGCATTGACTTCTCCAAGGTCTTCGACCAGTACCTGCGCACCACGGACATCCCCGTGCTGGAAGTGAGCTTGGTGGAAAAAAAAGCCAAAAAAGGCACCGAACAGCAACTCCAATACCGCTGGACGAAATGCGTACCGGGCTTCGACCTACCGCTGCAAGTGCAGCTCGAACCCGGCAAATGGAGTTGGATACGTCCCACCACCGAGCGGCAAACCGTGCCGTGCAAATTAGACTCGCTGGCTGGTTTTTTGGTGGACAAGCGGTTCTATGTGAAAGTGAAAAAGTAGGAACTTAGGCACTTGGCATGTTGGTGGCAAAAGGCTGCCAACATCCCGAGTTGCCTCCACCCAAAACACTAAATCCCTCCTTTAAGCAAAAATTAACTGCAATTCGTCTGCCCAGACCGTGCATTGTTCAAAAAAAATTGGCTTTTTTGTAGAATAAACCGCTATTACCTGCTGTTTTTTGTTTCAAAGAAAATTTTTGGTAAAAAAAGCTGTTATGTAGCCATCCGAAAATGGCCGCAAACTGTTTTGTTCTCTCATTGTTTTATCACAAAGTGTTGAAAATCAGCGCCTTGGTAGAACCCTGGTTGGCCAATAAAATAATCATCCACTGTATTCTTTCACCCGAAACTTGTCTTTCATGAAAAAATTAGGAATTGTAATCACCACGACCCTGTTGCTCAATGCAGCCTTTACCCTTTTCTTGTTCAATGGCTTAAAAACCTCCATGCAGGCTGAACAGTCGGAACTATCAAGCCCCAATGTGCGGCTTGCCAGCTACGACTACGAGCCTGCCACCTTGAACGCCAAGCCAACCAGTAGTTTTTACGTCCCGGAAGACTTCGTTGAAACGGCCAACATCGTCACGCAAGCGGTGGTGAACATCACCGTTACAACCCGAGGCACCGCAGCGCCTACGTCCGGTGGGTCGGGTGTCATCATATCCAGGGATGGCTATATCATCACCAACAACCACGTGATTGAGGGCGGTGGGAAGGTGCAGGTTTCATTGTACAACAAGCGCATTTACACAGCCACCGTGGTAGGCAAAGACCCCTACACCGACCTTGCCCTGCTGAAAATTGACGCCACGAACCTCAAGCCGCTCGATTACGCCAACTCCGACAACGTACAGGTGGGCGAGTGGGTGTTGGCCGTGGGCAACCCCTTCAACCTCACCTCCACCGTGACGGCTGGCATCGTGAGCGCCAAGGGCCGCAACATCAATATCTTGCAGGGAATGTACAGCATCGAGAGCTTTATCCAGACCGATGCAGTGGTGAACCCCGGCAACAGCGGCGGCGCCCTCGTCAACATGAAGGGCCAACTGGTGGGCATCAACGCTGCCATCATGAGCGAAACTGGGGCTTATGAAGGCTACTCCTTCGCTATCCCGGCCAATTTGGTGCAGAAAATCATTCGTGACCTGAAAGAGTTCGGCGTGGCACAGCGTGCCTTGCTGGGCGTCCGCATCAAGGACGTGGACAATGAAATCGCTGCCGACTTCAACCTCGGCGACGTGGAGGGCGTGCTCGTCCGCACCGTGGACCCGGGCAGCGGCGCCGCCGAGGCTGGGCTTCGCATGAACGACATTATCATCGGCGTGAACGGCATCAAAACGACATCCGTGCCGGAACTGCAAGAGCAGATTGCACGGTTCCGCCCTGGCGATACCGTGGCATTGGACATCATCCGCAACGGCAGCAAGATTAAAAAAGGCCAAGTAACGCTGCGGGGCATGGAAAGTGAAACTTCTTCCACCAAAGGAAAATAGGGCGCCCAGCATCTCTGCAAGCATCTAATCTAATTTTCATAAAAAAGCCGAGGCTGAACAGCCTCGGCTTTTTTATGAAAATTTACTGGCATGTATTTTGTACCCTATTATGGTTATATGCCAATCCAATTGTTAAAGCAACACCTTTTTTGAACGTTCACCAGCCAACGAGGCACTACCCAACTATATTTTGGTGAACAATGGGGCTTTCGCCTAACAGAACTGAACAAAAATTCACCTTAGCGTCCCGAAGCAAACCTGAAATTTCAGCTTGCTTCGGGACTTTTTTTTGCTTGCTCCGCAATGGCCGGTTCCTACCTCGGCACCTTTATTTCATACACTTTCCTTTTCGGGTTTGTCAGTTTGTTGTCCTTGAGCCAAGGGTTGAACACCTTGAGCAACCGATAGCTCGTGCCGTACTGCTTGGCGAAGTCGCCGAGATTGACGATGGAACTGTCCACCGTGATGAGGGCGTAATTGTCGAGCGGCGGGTACATCTGCTCATTTTTCATGTCAAAGCCGTACTGCGTCGGATGCTCCATGACGTGCTTGATGGCCACCAACCGGAAGATGTAGCGGTTGGTTTCCTCGCTGAGGTTCAGGTCAAAGAAGCTGTTGGCCTTTTGGCTTTCCATTTCGTTGCGAAGCCCAGCGGGCCCCATGTTGTAGGCAGCCGCCACCAATGACCAAGTGCCAAACCGCTCCTTGTATCGCTTTAGGTATTGGCAGGCGGCACGGGTGGATTTTTCGAAGTGCAGTCGTTCGTCCACCTCTTTGCTCACTTCCATCCCATAATCGCCCGCCGTGCCTTCCATGAACTGCCAGATGCCCTTCGCCCCGGCGCTCGAAGTGGCGTTGCGGAGGTCACTTTCGGCCACGGCGAGGTACTTGAAGTCGTCGGGCACACCGTTTTCCTTCAGGATTTTTTCCATGATAGGGAAGTACCGTGCGCTGTTTTTCAGGTTCAGTATCGTGTGGGAATGGCGGTAGGAGTTGATGATAAGCTCCCGTTCAAGCCGCTCCCGCACATCAAATTGCTCGACCGGGATGCGCTCCCCGGCAAACCAAAACTCGTCCGTTGGCTGCACGTGCGGGATGTTGAAGAACAGCTCTGGGCTTCCGCCATAGGTCGGCGACTGCGGCTTGTAGGAGGTGAAAACGGCCACCGTGGCAAATGCTGCGAGGATGGCGAGGTAGTATTTTGCTAAGTTTTTCATAGATTAAGTTGAGAAAACGGTGTTGCGAAAGTTTGCCCCGCTTCAGCGTTTCAAGATTTCGGAAGGCGATAAAGCCAGCAAGGACGGCCCTCAAGAATGGTTTTTAAGCTTTTGGTTTTTTGAAAATGGGCACAGTGGAACAAGGCTCTCCGAACATGATACTCTGTGCGTGTGGCTGCAGCTTGCGTGTCAATTCCACGTAGGCCGAGGGCGGCACGGGGTGGTCGCTGCACCCCTTAATGACGATGCGCTGGCCGGCATATTGCGCAGCGTCCACGTTGTCGAGGGCTTTTTGGAAAATATGCTTGTAGAACTCTTCCAGCGTACCCTGAAAAATATCGGTGGCAAAAGGTGCTGCATACACCGTCACCAGCATGTACGCCCAAACGGGGATGATGGCATCTGCGGAGCAAAAAACGGCGAGGTTCTTCCCGGTGTACTGCGTCCAATCATGGTTGGCCAATGCCTCCCGGAAGTCCTTTTCCTTTAGGATAAGCCCCATGAAAAGGTGTCCCTTGAGGTCAAATACGGCCATTTCTTCCTTCGGAAAAAACTCCTCCAACTTGAGCGTCACCAGCCCGCTGGATGCTACTCGGTTTACCAATGGTTGTTCGACTGATTGCATTGTTCAAAAGTTGATGTGCGACATGAAGTTAGGACCCTTGGTTGTAACTGATTGACTTTCTGCATATTGCGTAAAATAGATTCAGAACTGTCAAAATTAAAATCAAGTACACCCGTGAAATTCTAAAATGCATGCTCCTCTGTTTAGGGATTTAACTCAGAATCAAAACTTAATTTGGCGAAAAGGTTACAACTTCATGTCGCACATCAAAGTAAAAAAGTTAAAGGGAGAATACCAAAAGTGGAGATGGGCCAACCCATCACTGCTCATCAGTCACCGATTCTGAATCTCCACTCACCACCTCCTCTATCGGCGCCCGTTCCCCAATCTCCTGGTCTGGGTCTTTGAAGTCCTTGGGCTTTGGCAGGTCGCTGAGGTCCTTGAGGCCAAAGTAGTCCATGAACTTGATGCTCGTGCCGTAGAGCAGCGGCCTGCCGGGGCCGTCGCTACGCCCGGTTATGGAAACAAGTTCCTTCTCCAGAAGTTTTTGGAGGGAGTAGTCGCTGCTGACGCCCCTGATTTGCTCGATTTCGGTCTTGGACACCGGCTGCTTGTAGGCGATGACCGACAGCGTCTCGATGGCCGCTTGCGAAAGCCGCTTTTTGGTCGTCTGCTTCAGCCAAGTGCCAATGACGGTATGGTAGGCGCCCTTGGTCATGAATTGCAGGCCGCCAGCGATTTGCACCAGTTCAATGGCAAAGTTGTCGTCGGCGTACCGGGCTTTCACCTCGGCGATGGCAGCGGCCACGTCTTCAGCCGAAAATTCGGTCTCAAACGCCTCGTCCAGCACCTGCCGGATGTCGTCGGGGGAGAGCGGCGAGTCGGCGGCAAAGACCAGCGCCTCGATATGTTGGGCCAATTTTTCCAATGATTGCAAGGATTAAGTCCCTTTCGGGGATGACAAATTGGATAGATGTTTTAATTTTTGGAAGGCAAAAATAGGTAAAAAAATGGGGCGTTGCACCCTCATTGTTGCGGTTTCAGGTGACCGCATTGGGCTTCCATTTTTGTCAAAAAGCCTTTGTTGGTAGTGAGTTTGGCGTAAGTTTCGAGGTTGTGCTCCAAGTTGTAGCCGGGCTTGGTCGCCTGAAAATAAATATCGGCCAACGCCCGCAGGCTATCGTGTTCAAAGGCCGTTTGCACGAAACAAGGCGTCATGCCGGGCGGGGCGTTGGGGTTTAGCTGGTCATGTTTCGCAGCGGCCCGCTGCTTGTACGCCTCGACTTGGCGGGGCGTCGGCTCACTGAAAAGCATCCGGTTTACGTGTGGTTTTTGGGTGGAATAGCGCACCCTGAACTCGTCGCCCGGCTCCAACGGCATGGGGTTTACCAACAGTATCAGCGGCTCGGACTGCAGCATGGATACTGCGGTGATGGTCTTTGTGCCAACGATGAACTGGTAGGAAATCTCCGCCTGGCCTTTGTCCAATCGTTTTATCAAAACCCTTCCGACTGTTTCTTGACTGCCCTTTGCCAGCATTTCTTCCACCCTTTGGGTCTCGCTTTTCTTGGCATTTTCACCCCAAATCACCACGCCAGCCACCAAGAGGCCAAGCACCGCCAGAAAAATCAGCGAGTGGTAAAAGTATTTGCGCTCCAACGCTTGCCGGAAACGGTTGCGGGGGGTGTCGGTTTTTTTGTCAATGTTGAAGGTGAAATACATTTCGCCGCCCCGCCGTTCAAGGTTGATGTGCACCAGTTCTTCTTCTATGAAAAAAGTGTACGCCTTCGAGTCGAATACCTTGAAGTCAATCTGTACGATTTTTGAACCGATGTAGATGAGCAAATGGCCACTCTTGGGGCTGTGCAACAAGCCGACCCGGTAGTTCCTGCCCGCATCCCCGATGTATGTCCAGGTATAGTGGTTCATGCGTTTTGAGATGGTTGAAGGTTGACATTCGGCTGGCCCCGCTTTTAGCTGACCTAATTTCTGATTTGAAATAACGTGCTTAAAGGTAAAAGGAACGTTGAAACCAACCGCTTAGGTTTTTTTGAACAACGGCGTTAATTCTAAGTTAAAGCAGGTGTTTTGCATTTGCCGTTGTTAAATTTGTCATGTTTGCAGTGTGGGAAAGGCCATTTGCATTGGGTTGTGGAACCATGACCCCATTGCCGAATGGCCAATGACGATTTTAAAATGAACAAAAACGTAATCTGGTTAATCATTGGGCTAATGAGCGCTGCGCTCCTCGGCATTGCCGCCATGCAGGCAAAATGGGTAGTGGACTCACTCCAAGCCAATGAGGAACAGTTCAACAATCAAGTGGTTGCAGCCCTGAACAAGGTGGCCGACAAGCTGGAAGAAAAGGAGGAGATGGAGGCTTACCGGCATGTGGACAACGGGTTTGCGCAGGACTTCTACGAGTCGGAAGTGCGCCAGCAAATAGAGCTGGGCGGACTTACCTTCTCGGTTACGGACAAGGATAGCACAGGTGGTCATACCCACCTCACCAAGCAACAGCTTATTGATATCACGATGTCGGCAAATGACTGCAACTGCTCAAAGTGCCAAGCCGACCGTGCCAAAAAACTTTCTCAATTCGTCAGCATCACGCAGGGCCTCGACCTTGCGCCCATCACCGAGCGCATTGAACTGGAGATGCTCAGCATGTTGTTGCGGCAGGCGTTTCAGGACAAAGGCATCAAAATCCCGTTTAGGTATGGGGTCTTCGACAACCGCAAGAAAAGCTTTGTCATCGCCGACGGGCGCTATACCGTGGAGGACAACCGCTCCCAGCCCACATTGGATGGCTACAAAAACCTCAACAACAGCGAGTACAGGGTCGGCCTTTTCCAGCGGGACAAGGAGACGCCGGGCCTGTTGATGGTGTTTTTCCCCACCAAAAGCAGTTTTCTTTGGAGCTCAGTTTTAAAAAACCTCATCGGCTCCATCATCTTCACGGGCATCATCCTTTTCTGCTTTTTCTACACGATTTCCGTCATTTTTAAGCAGAAAAAGGTCTCGGAGATGAAGAACGACTTCATCAACAACATGACCCACGAGTTCAAGACGCCTATCGCCACCATCTCCCTTGCTTCCGACAGCATTTCCAGCCCGATGGTCATCAACTCGCCGGACAAGATCCGCCGCTTCACCGACATCATCCGCCAAGAAAACAAGCGCATGAACAATCAAGTGGAGAAGGTGCTCCAAATGGCCCAGATCGACCGCCAGGATTTTGACCTAAAGCTCGGCGACGTGAACCTTCACGATGTCATCACCCAAGCCGTCGGTTATATCGGTCTCCAAGTAGAGCGGCGGGACGGCACCGTAACGACTGACCTGCAGGCCACGCAACCCATCGTGCAGGGCGATATGACGCATATCTCCAACATTGTCAATAACCTATTGGACAATGCCAACAAATATTCTCCCGAGCACCCCGAAATTTCAGTCGCAACACGCAATGTGGCGGGAGGTGTCGAAGTTATAGTCACCGATAAGGGCATCGGCCTTAGCAAGGAGGCCAAGAAGCTTATCTTTGACAAATTTTACCGGGTGCATACGGGCAACCTGCACGACGTGAAGGGCTTTGGCCTCGGCCTCAGCTACGTGAAGGCCATGATGGACGCCCACAGGGGCCGGGTGGAGGTAAGGAGCGAAGTGGGGAAGGGGAGCAGTTTTGTGCTGTTTTTCCCGCTGCAAAATCAACTATGACAATTCGCTTTCAAAACATGGAACCTACTCTCATTTCCTTGTCAATTGCTTTTTGCGTATGTTCTGGATTATTGGCTTAAAAGACAGCCAAGATGTTCTATGGAGCATAGATTTCTGATACAAGACAACAATTCAAAAACCCACTTATAAAATGTCAACAACCACACGTGGAAAAATCTTACTGGTCGAGGACGACCAAAACTTCGGGGATGTACTGCGCTCCTACCTCGAAATGAACGACTACGAAGTGACCCTCGCCAACGATGGCATAAAAGGCATTGAAAGCTACCACCGGGGCAGCTTCGACCTCTGCATCCTCGACGTGATGATGCCCCGCAAGGACGGCTTCACGGTCGGTCGGGAAATCCGGGAAAAAGACCAAAACATCCCCATCATCTTCCTCACGGCCAAAACCTTGAAGGAAGACGTGCTGCAAGGCTTCAAAATCGGGGCCGACGACTACATCACCAAGCCGTTCAACTCCGAGGAACTGCTGTTCCGCATCGGGGCCATCCTAAAACGCACCAAGCCGAAGGAAGAGCCAAGAGAAGAGGCACGGGAATATTTCATCGGCAGGTATCACTTCAACTTTCCACTCCGCATACTCACTTACGACAAAAACGGCGGCAACACTCCGCAATACAAGCTGTCGCCAAAGGAGGCGTCTTTGCTTAAAATGTTTGCCCTCAAAATGAACGACGTGCTGACCCGCAAAGAAGCACTGACCAAAATCTGGGGCGAAGACAACTACTTCACTGCCCGCTCCATGGACGTGTTCGTGACCAAGCTGCGCAAGTACCTGGCCGAGGACGACAACCTCGAAATCGTGAATATCCACGGGAACGGGTTCCAATTGCTGGAGAAGGATAAGGCTATTTGAGGTATGGAGATAGGAGGTGTGGAGGTGTGTGAGGCGGCTGAATCCATTCGGGCTTTTCACTTCAGCATTTCACGGACAGTTTCTTGGAATATAGGGCTGAAAATCACGCCTCGGTGCCCCTCTGGCAGGCTCACGAGTTTAAACAAACCGGGGTTGATGGCCTGCAATTTCTCAGAACTGCTGAAAGGGATAACCTCGTCGAACTCGCCATGGAACAACGTGACGGGGAACTTCACTTGCTGCAAGAACGCTTGGCTCCTGAGCGGGTATTTCAGCAAAAAATCGGGCAGGAAGGGTGCCATGCCATTTTTCAAATCAACAACACTGGTATAAGGGGCCAGCAACACGAGCTGTTGCGGTTGGTTGTTGGCAGCAAGGTAGCTGGCCATGCCCGACCCGATGGAGTAGCCCACCACCACGATGCGGTTCTCGGCGTAATGCTTTTTCAAAAAGTCGTATGCCGCCTGCACATCCCCGAACAACTGTTCCTCCGAAACTATCTCACCATCGCTCTTGCCAAATCCACGGTAGTCAGGCATGAAAATGTCGTAGCCACCGCCAGCCATGGTCTGTGCCTGGTGGTAACAGCGGCGGTTGCTGCCCCGGTTGCCGTGCAGGTAAAGGATAGCGCCTTTGGAGCCAGGTTCCTTCATCCAAAGGCAGTTGAGCGAAATACCGTCGCCGACCGGCAGTTCCACCTCCTCTCCCTCACTGAACACATAGTCCTCGTCAAGCTTATCGGGATGGAAAATCAGCCGCTCCTGTGAAAAATACAGTACGCCACAGACCAGTGCGTACAGCGAAAAAAGGACGATACCCAAGTATTTTATCCACTTCATTTATTGAGAAAAATTGAACCGTTCGATGCTTTCCTATATCGAACTATGCAAAACAACACTTGATGTCACAGAGGGTTGAGGTCGAGCATTGCCTAATGGACGATAAACGCCACCCGCCTGTTTTCCGGGTATCCTTTTTTGGAATTGCCGGTCACCAAAGGCCGGGAGCTGCCGTAGCCCTTGGCTTCCAGCCGGGTCTGCTCGATGCCTTTTGAGGCCAGGTACTCGGCCACTACCTTGGCCCGCTCCCCCGACAGGGTATTGTTCATGTCCATGTCGCCAATGATGTCGGTATGGCCCTCAATGGTCAGGTTGAGCTTGGGGTTGCGGAGCAAAAAACTGGCGAGATGGTCCAGCCCGGGCTTCGATTTATCCAACATGATACTCTTCCCCTGCTCGAAAAGAACGTTTTTGGGCAGGTACCGCTCAAGTGTATCCCGGTGCAAGGCCACCGCCCCTCCATCGGCGGCGGGCTGCTGATTAGGCTCCGGCTTGGTGGGTGGCGGGTTTACTTTGGGTGTTGGTTTTGGGCTATTCGAGATAGGCTTGTCCTTCTTCACTTCCACCTTTGCAGGTGCTTGGGAGGCAGCAGGTTTGGGTTTTTCGGAAAAAAACTTGCTGTCCACCACGACTGGGGTTTGGGTGTTTGGCAAGGCCCAAAGCAATCGCACCTCGCCTTCGACGAGCGCATTGAAATACTCCACCTTCAGGTCGTAGGGCGTGCCCTCTCGCAAGACGACTTGCCCAGCGAATTGCCCGTTGTCGTTGAGCTTCCAGTCGTCAATCACTTTGACGCCGCCAACCCACACCCGGATGCCATCGTCCACCTTGGCCGAAAAGGTATAGGTGCCGGAAGCGGGCGCAGTCAACTTGCCCGTCCAGCGGATAGAGCAATTATGGGGGTCGAGCCCAGGCACGGGCGGAATGTCGTTCCACGATTTGTCAATATTGCCCTCGGTGCGGGTAGCCACTTTTTGGTTGAAGTCGGTGCCGTTGTAGTATTCCGCTTTTAAGCCTTGCTGCGCAAACAGGCTGCTGAACAACGCAAGATTTAGCAAAATTGAAATGATTGGCTTCATGTCCCGATTTTTAAGATTAGCGGTAGCGATTGGATTTCGAGCTAAAAATAACGCCCGACGTCAGCGACCACGCATTGATTTTCGACGGCGTGACCGTGTTTCGGGATGAAACACGCCATGCGTGCTGGCGGGCCACTTTCCGGGAAGGACGTCCGAATGATTGAACATGGAGAAAACAACCCAGACGGGCAGTTTTTGACAAACATCAATGGTAGAAGTGACATCCGTTATCGCGCGCTAATGTTATTTTTCGGTACTTACCATACCAGAAGTTGAGAAAGTTTTGCTTATTTTACGAATCAATTTCGATATTGCACGCTGCCCTCGAATTGGCGTTTTATCACCAAAAAAAAATGAAAAATGGCACGACTTATTGTTCCTACCGACTTTTCCACCACTGCTGAAAAAGCACTTGACCAAGCTTTATTGCTGGCGCAAAAAGACAATGACGAGGTCGAACTCCTCCACGTCGTGGTGATTGCCCCTTCCGCAGAATCGCCCAAGATTTTCGACTACATCATGAGCGGAAAGGAAGAAGAAGAAACCCAACTTAGGACCTTGGCCGCCGAGCGAATCAAGGCATTGGGGTTGCCTGATACGACCCGGTGGCGGGTAAAAGTGCTGTACGCCGAACAATTCCTCGGCGCCATCACCCACCGTTTTGAAAAATCAAAGGCTAAACTGGTGGTGATGGGCACGACCGGCACATCGGGCCTCGCCAACAAAATCTTCGGTAGCAACACCGCCAACCTGATCGGTAAAGCGGAACTGCCGGTATTGACCGTGCCGCCATCCTGGAAACCTGCCCCGCTTCAAAAATTGGAGTTTTGCATGACGCCCAAGCAGATGTTGATGCACAAAAAGGACATCAGCAGATGGGCAAAATGGACGGGCGCAGAAACCTCCATCGTTTACTTCACCGATATGGGCGCCACCGCCCCCGAACAGGACACAAGCCCTTTCCCCATCAAGACCGTCGTCACCATGCCGGAGGAATCGTTCTTCGAAAACATCATTGAATACAGCAGGAGCTTGAACGACACCGCACTTTGCATGTTCGTGCACGAGCGACCGACCCTCTTCGACCGGATTTTCGACCGCAGCGTCACGGGCCAAGTGGTCAACCAAGTGCAGATTCCGATGCTTACGCTGCCAGTGAGGGGTGAGTGAGGGAACTGTCGTCAATACAGCTTCACCCGCATCTCCTTCGCACCCATTGATTCGAGGTGTTCTTTCACCGCCAGCGCCTCGTCCCCACCTTGGACGGCATGGTGCAGCAGCGTGTAACCATGCGGCCCCTTGGCGTGCAGCACACTGGGGAAGGCTGCCAGCATGGGCTTCACCACTTCTATTTTGCCGAACAGGCAGGCCGTGAAAATATTGGCCTGTGCGCCATTTTCGAGGAGGTAATGCGCCAGTTCCTTATAGCCGACATGGCTTGCCGCACCGAGGCAGGTCTCGAAGTCGCCGTACTTCCAGTCGTGGGCGGCGTTGAGGAGGTTGGGCGTTTCTTCCAGCAGGGCCTTTACCTTGTCCATGTCACGGTGGCCCGCCCCGACAAATGTGGCCACCAGTTCTTTGTCCAATGGTGGGTCGGCGGGCAAGGGGTTGGCTTTGGTGAGCAATGGCTGGCCTACGAGGGCTGCGCCCGTGAGGGCAAAGGTTTGGATGAAATGTTTCCGGTTCATTTTACAGTCATTGGGCAAGGTTGTTTATTCAACGGTGCATGTCGCAATGACATCGCAAATCAGGCTAAGCTGCACGACCTATCCACGCCACTTTTTGCACTGAAAAGCCCTGTCGGACGAGCACGTCCGGCAGGGCTTTTCATATTTATTGGCTTACGCAAAATCCATAAAAAAAGATTCGATGCAAATAATTGATAATCAATTACTTATAATGGATAAAGTGTATTTTGTGTACTTTTGATGCACTTTTGAACTAAGAGCTTCAAGGTTTGGACTAAGAGCTTCAAGGTTTGAAGTAGGAGCTTGAAGGTTTGAAGTAGGCGCTTCGAGATTTGAAGTAGGCGCTTGAAGGTTTGAGGTAGGCGCTTCGAGATTTGAGGTAGGCGCTTGAAGGTTTGAGGTAGGCGCTTCGAAATTTGAAGTAGGGGTATGGAGATTTGAAATAGGCGCTTCGAGATTTGAGCTACGAGTTTGCAAATGTTCAAGTCATTTTTCCTTAAATTTGCTTCAACAATACACACTGCCGATGAAAATCTACGATGCCGAGGCCGCCAAAGACCTCATCCCCGTGACCCGTGGCCGGGAAACGCTGCTGTCCTCCAAGCTAAAGCAATTGAAAGTTGGCGAGGCCCTGTCCATTGCCAACAGTGAATGGAAAACGAAAAGCCCGCCCTATCGGGTGGCGAGCAATATTGCGAAGCGGTATGGCTGGGTATTCGAGCAGGGCAGGATGCCGGATGGGTCTGGGTGGCTGTTTAAAAGGGTGGGTTGATGGGGGCCATATTGATGGGGGCTTTGCGGCCAGCCGTTCACTCCACCAATATCTCATCCACAAAAATCCAGCACGGCTCGCCAGCCGATGGGTGCCATTTCGGGTTTTTTAGCACACTCAACACCTCCACCTTCACGTAGCGGGCTTCCACGCTCGCAAAGCTTTCGGTGAACATCTTCACGGAGGATTTGGTGTTTTCAGTGGCCACGGGATAGGCGGCTTCCCTCACTTTTTTGAACGATTTTCCATCCACAGAGGTGGAAACCCTCATGCCCTTTGGGAAAAAAATCCAACCGCCCGTGTCCTCGAAGCAGCCCGCCGTCACCTTCGACACGTCGGTCACTTTGCCGAGGTCGAGCGTGGCCGTGCAATTGTGACCCTGCCACCCGTGCCATTTGCCGCTTTTGAAAGAGTCGCCGCCCCGCTGGAAGTCAATCAGCGTTTTTTCGCCATCACCCTTATAGCGGGGGTCGGGCTGCTGGGCGAAAGTGATGCCCGTAGGCTGGTGGCGCACCTTGACAAAGCGCTTTGAGATGACCGGGCTGGTCGTCCAACCCCTGAGGTAGGCAAATGCCCTCACCTCGCCCGAAGCACTGAGTATAAGCGGTTCTTTATAAACGGCACTGGTGCTGTCAGGCTCCTTTCCGTCGGTCGTGTAGTGGATTTTTGCTTTCGCAAAACCCGACTCCAAGGTCACGTGTACCGTGTCGTTGAACAGTTCCTTAGACGCTTTAATCATGGGCGCCTTGAGTGCCACTTCCCCGAACATCGAGTCATTCTCTATGCCCCGGTCCAGCGCTATACCCGGTTTTTGCGAAGCGAACTTGGCCAAGCCAATGGGGGTGACGCCCGTTTGCCAGAGGTAGAGCGAGCGCAGCTTAGGCAATTGTTGGAGTTGCGCCAGCCCAGCGTCCGTCACCTTGGTCAGGTAGAGGTTGAGGTATTCCAGGTACTGGAGGCCGCCGAGGTGGGCGAGGCCCTGGTCGGTGATGCCCGTTTGTTCGAGGTGGAGGCGGTTGAGGTGAGGCATATCCTTCACGATGGCGAGCATGGCGTCGTCCACGTTGGAACTGGCGAGGTTGAGCTGCACGATGTTCTTGGCGATGGGCTTGAGTTTGTTCAACTGCCCGGCAGCAAGGTCTTTCCTGCCGGAGAGGAGCACTTGCAAAAACGGGCTGCCCGCCGCCATCGGGAACACTTGGATGCCTTCGCTTCGCAAGGCTTTTAGCTTGCTCTCGCTCACAGGGTCGAGCTTCAAGCCATCGAGTGGGCTGGTGGCGGCCTGCGTGGTGGCTTGCAGTGCGCTCCGCAATGCAGCGGGCATAGCGGCGGCGGCCACCGTTTTGTCAAAAGGCGCACCCGCCCTGAGCCACCAGTCCAGTAGCTCCATTTCGGTGTCGGACAACTGCGGCTTGCCCTTGGGGGGCATGTGCTTTTTTTCTTCGAGGGGCAGGTGGACGGAGGTCAGCATCAAACTGGAATCGGGTTTGCCCGGCAGGATGGCGGGGCCGTTCTTCCCACCTTTCAGCAGGTCTTCTTTGGTCAAGACCACGAGGCCGCCCTTTCGCTTGGCGGGGTTGTGGCAGTTGCTGCATTTGCTTTTCAGCACGGGCAGCACCACCTGCTCGAACACGAGGGCGCTGTCGAGGTTGGCGATCGGGGCTGCGGCAGTGGCAGCCTCGGCATTTGCGCCAGCAAAAAGGAAGTCCGAACCATGCGTGAGCGACCCGCCGTAGTGGCCGGTAGCTGCCAGCACCAGTATCGTGCCGGTGAAAAGTGGCAGGAAGCGATTGGACGCCGCATTTTTCTTATGAAAAAAATAAAGTGCTACGGAAAGCCCAGCAGTGGCGAATCCCAGCCATTTGTGCCAACTGAGCAGATCCTCGTCATAGCCACCATCGAGCGAAAGCAGGTAGCCAAGGGCGGCAGCCAGCACGGCGCTCACCATGCTCCAAAACAGTGCAAACCCAACAGCGGGGCGCATCGCTGGCGCCGAACGCCGAGCGGCCAGTGCCATCAAATAAGCAAGAACCAAGAAGCCGATGGGCAGGTGAAGGGCGAGGATATGTAGTCGGCCAAGGAATTGAAGCATGGCGGTTTTCCGTTTTGAACTTGTTTGGCCAAAATTAGAAATTACTTAGAAATAGGTGCCAATTCATTTATTCATTAAAATCAGCCTGTTATTTGCACACCATAATTATGATTATCCCTCGTCACATGAGCAAATTTTACGCATGGCTGCTGCTTATCGTGTCCACTGCCCAGTGGATTGGCGGTCATATTTGCTTCGAGGTGCGCCATTTAATGGCGGTTCCGCAAATGATGAGTGTGGCGGAACATTCGATTTCCAACGACATTTTAGCGGAAACGGGTATAGCGGCTTCGGTCACTATCTTGCCAGACAGCCAGCACGTTAGGTGGGGCGCAGATTATGGAAACTACTTTGCCTTCTCCAAATCGGACAGTTCTGGCACGGTCTATTTTACCCTTGACTATGCTCCGAGGACTACGGTGTGGGAAGACGTGGCGCACGAAAACCCGACTCATCAGCAGGAAAACGGTACTGCGCAAACGAATCTGCTAAAATCACTTTTTTCGGACTTTTTGTTTTCACCTATTGAGCTTCCCACCAGCGATGGCGATGGTTTGGCTGTCGCAAATTTCCAGGTCAAGGGCTTTCAGCAACACCTGCAAGCCAGCCCACTTTCCCCACCTCCCGATTGCTGCGTCTAAAAGACATCCTTTCTCCAATTTTCATGCTTAGAACCTCCGACTGCCATCCGCAGGAGGCAATGACTTGCAGCCAACGGATTGCTTTGGATCCCACAAATTATAATCGTGCGCTCGCACTGATTTAATCAGAAAGCGCTATAAACCTGTTTGATAAAATGAAATCTAAATTCACTTTCGCATTTATACTCCTTCTTGTTGTTGTTATCTTCAGCGTTCAAGACGCTTCGGCGCAGGGCTGCGTCGCCATTCGCAACATGGGCTGCTCCGGCACCACCATTGGCGGAAACACCTCGGGCTTTTTGCAAAAAGGGGAGTTCCAGGTATTCACCAACTACCGTTATTTCAAATCATTCCGCCACTTCAGGGGCACACATGAGGAAACGGCAAGGGTGGAAAACAATACAGAAGTAATCAACAAAGCCCACTCTCTTGAATTGGGACTTGCTTTCGCCATCAGCAATCGCCTGTCCGTATCGGCAAGCTTGCCCATCAATCACAACGACCGTTCCTCGCTTTATGAGCATTACGGCAACCCAAGGTTCGATGCCGATGGCAATCCCAACAACCCGCTTGGCTGGTCGCATTCCCGCTTCCACACTGGCTCCAAAGGCATCGGCGACCTGCGTCTGACCGGCACCTATTGGGTGTTCGACCCAGAGAAGGTCGGCAAGGGCAACCTCGCCATCGGGTTGGGCGTCAAGGCACCCACTGGCGATTACGAAGTAAAGGATGATTTCCACAAGCTGACCAAAACCGGGCAGGATACCATCGTGAACAGGTACGCTGACCAATCCATCCAATTGGGCGATGGCGGTTGGGGCGTTTCGTTGGAGGCGCAGGGGTACTACTCGTTGGCGAACAGGCTGAGCACCTATTTCAGCGGCTTTTACATGTTCACACCACAGGAGCACAACGGCGTCGCACGGCAAACAGTTACCACGGAATATCCCAAAAGCATCGTGAATTATTTTGCTGTGCCCGACCAGTTTGCGGCAAGGGTTGGCTTTGGCTATGTGCTGTTGCCACAGTCCGGCGTAGTAGTGAACCTCGGCGGAAGGGTGGAAGGCGTGGCCTCCGAAGACCTAATCGGTGGAAAGGGAGGTTACCGTCGTCCAGGTTACGTGATTTCGGTAGAGCCGGGCGTCAACTGGGCTTTCGGCGATTTCAACGTTGCCCTCAACGTACCATTTGCCGTTTACCGCAACCGCACGAAGAGCGTCAGCGACAAAGCCATCGGCAATGGGCAGCACGGTGATGCTGCTTTCGCCGATTATCTGACGAGCCTCAGCGTGAGCTACCGTTTCGGAGGCAAGCACGACAAGATGCCCGCCACGGGCGGCACTTTCAAGAATGTGCCAGCTCCTAACCAATAGTTCTCAAATTGATGCAAATGAAAAAAGTGGCCTGTCAGGAAACTGTGCAGGCCACTTTTATGCCTGATTGGTAAATGGCGCTATTGCCAATACGATTGGCAAAGCTCCTACACCAAATCGTTTTTAAAACTACAAACCTTTATTTATTATGAAAATTATCTTGAACAAATGGCTTTCTATGCTGGCTGTTTGTACTGTGCTGGCCATTCCAATATCAAGGGCGCAAACCCCGACCGATGCCATTATGATGGAAAAAGGGCAACTCTGTGTTGCTGCTATTTATGGTCACGACACTTGGGACGAATACTGGGAAGGCACCTACAAGCGCAGCAATGGCAACATCGGTACGCTGACCCGTCAATCTGTGACGGGCATGTTTTCGCTCGGCATCACTGACCGCATCAACGTGCTTGGCGCACTGCCGTGGATGAAAACTTCGTCCAGTGCTGGCTTCTTTCACGGCGTACAGGGCATCCAAGACTGGGGTGTTTGGGTCAAGGCTCGTGCCATTGACTTCAAGGTGGGCCCCGGCACACTCGGCTTCTACCCCGTGCTTGGCCTCACTGGCCCCGCCTCCAATTACTTGCCCGATTACCTACCGTTCAGCCTCGGCCTTGGTGCGGTGGAGGCCTCGGGTCGCGGCATCCTCATTTATGAGTTGGACATGGGCCTCTACGTCCGCGCCCACGCCGCCTACCACGTCCGAGGCAATACCACCATTGAGCGAGACTACTACTACATTCCCGGCTCTGGCGGCGTTTACAGCGACCAGGTGGACATGCCCAACGTCAGCAGCTTTGGCGCTACTTTGGGGGCACTATTGCTCAACAACAACCTGAAAGTTGAGGCAACCTACGATGGCATGAACACGCTTGGCGGTGCCGACATCCGGCCCCACGACATGCCATTCCCATCGAACAACATGGACATGACGAGGGCTGGCCTCAGCCTCCAGTATTACATCCCCCTCGGCAATGGGCATATCCTCAGTGTGATAGCTGGCGGTAGCCAAGTGCTCACGGGCCGCAACGTGGGGCAGTCCACGGCCTTCATGGGCGGATTGACCTACCAGTTTGGTGTGTTTGGCAACAAAAAAGCAACGAATTAAAACTAACGAACCTTCGGTAAAACAAAGAAGGCTCATCACCATAAATCTAAAATTTGATGAAAAAGATATATTTCCTTGGAATACTGGCGTTCGTGGCACTGACTGTTTTCCAAGCCTGCGAAAAAGACTTGCCCACGAACCTTGAATTTTCACCTTACACCTATGAAACCCTGGATGAGAACGGTGGCACTTGGAAGCCCGTGTTGCTCGACAGCGCAACGCTGATTGGCATCCCAGCCCCTGAAAGCGCAAGCTCGGCAGCCTACCTAACGGAATTGGCAGATTTGAAGGCAGCATCCTCCGATCTGACCTCGGACCAAAAGAAGGCCGTAGCTTACTGGTCAGGTGATGGCCTCGTTCGCTGGAACGAAGTCGCACGAGACCTTGCTGCGAAGTACAACCTGCCGCCAGCGCCCAAGCCTGATGGCACCTACGGCGCGCCGGACCCAGCTAATCCCGGCAACATCCCGAACTTCCCGTTCGCACACCCGCCATACGCCTGCCGGATGTTCGCCTACTGGAGCGCCGCACAGTTCGACGCCCTCATTGCCGCATGGCACTACAAGTATGCGTACAACCGCCCGGCTGCCTACAAGACGGACGCCAGCATCAGTACGCACTTGCCGCAGAACGACCTGCCGGGCTACCCCTCGGATGGTGCCGTAGTGGCTGCCGTTTCGAAGCGCATCCTAACAGCTATGTTCCCTCTTGAAAAGGAATATATCGCTGGTTTGGCTACTGAACACCTCAATAGTTTGCAGTGGGCAGGCATCAGCACCGAGAGCGACATCGTTTGGGGTGATTCGCTGGGCCGCGGCGTCGCCGGTAAGTTCCTCGCCCGTGCAGGGTCGGACGGAATGAAAGCCGCCCAGACGCCCAAGCCCATCTCTGATTCCCTCCGGGTTGCTGCAAAGGCACGGTTTGGCTGGCAGTGGGACAACCTGGAATCACCAACAAGGCCAGTGGGCATCACGCCTTATTTTGGCCGTGTTAAACCGTGGTGCATCCCCAACGTGGAGGCCGTGCGGCCACCCGTGCCACCGGCTCCCGGTTCGGCGGAGTTTATAAAAGATGCTGAAGAAATAAAGGATATCAGCAAGAACTTGACACAAGAGCAACGGAAAATCGCAAACTTCTGGTCGGACGGCCCCAGCACTTACACGCCGCCGGGCCACTGGAACCGCTTTGCTGCCGACGAAATCGTTGACCACCGATTGAACCCGCTGCGCGCTGCCCGTGTCTTGGCCTATATGAACATGGCCATCATGGATGCGGGCATCAGTTGCTGGGACGCCAAGTATTACTACCACTATGCGCGGCCGATACAAGCTGTCCCTGGATTCAAGACCATACTCGGTACACCAAACTTCCCCAGTTATACTTCTGGCCACTCCACCTTCTCGGCGGCAGGGGCTACGGTGCTTGGGCATTTCTTCCCGGCCGAAGCTGCTAAGTTTGACCGTTGGGCGGAGGAAGCTGCCGAATCGCGCATTTATGGCGGCATCCACTACCGTTTTGATGCGGACATGGGCAACACGCAGGGCAAAGCTTGTGCTGCTCATACTTTGGAAGTAGCAAAAGCTGACGGCGCGGAATAAGGCTTATTTCACAACATTTTACCAAAACAAAAACGGCCTGCCGGATCATCTCCGGCAGGCCGTTTTCGTTTGGTAAACCGCTAAAAACCTGTCAGCACTCAATTGCCAAACCCCTCGCTGTTGAACAGTTCCATAATCTGTCCATCCTTGCCATTGTTGATATTGTCCTTAATCTTGATGGTCAATTCATTTAGATAAGGTGCGGGGTCGGAGATGGGGCTTTGGTAATACAAGAAGTAAATGCTGTTGGAAAGGCTTTGTATCTCCGCCTGTATGTCCACGAACATTTGCTCCAAACCCGCCGTGTCATTGGCTTTGAAATAGCGGTCGGGGTCTTTGGCAAGCGCCTTCAATGAATTCTCATCGAGGTCGGGACTTGCGAGAGCGGCCACGTATGCACGCCGGGTGCCAATGGCGCTCTGGGCATGGGCCAGTGTGATGTTCTGGGAGGCATTGTGCCTGCCGTCGGTAAAGATGACCATGCTGCCATCCACGATGCCGTCAATGGTGTAGTTGTCCACCCAGAGGTTGGCCACTTCAATGATGGCACCATAGAGGTTGGTGGAGTTGACCAGCCCAGTTTCGGGTATGCCGTCAATGGCGGCGAGCAGTTCCTGCTTGTTTTTGGTGAAGGTGATTAAGGGATGGGACTGTGAGTCAAAAGTGTAAATGGCGATTTGCTGCTCCGGCATCTTGGATTCCACGAGGGAGCGGGCAGCGGTCTTTATTTGAGGCACGAGACCCTCGACGCTGCGGGTGATGTCGAGCAGCAGCACGGTTTTCAGTTCGAACGGGATGGAACTGATGCCCACTCGCAGGTCGGCTTCAGAGTCAATATTGCCCTTGTTTTCGGTGACGGTGAAATCTGCTTCTGTGAGCGATGATACGCCCTTGCCATCGTAGTCGGTCACTTGGAAGAGCACCTGCACCATGCGTTGCTTTGGCAAAACGCCCACTTCAAATTGCTTCATCCGGTAGAACTTGGAAATATCGGTAGGGGTTGCGTCGTCGTCCTTGTTGCAGCCGATGGCAGCAGTGAGGAGGAGCAGGAGGGCGAACTTGGCGAAGGTGGAAAATGGCTTCATAACCTGTTTTTTTTTACATTAACGATGTGGAGGCCCGGTTTTGTTTTGTGGCGACTGTTAAATACCGGGCAAGTGGCAAAAGGAGGCATTCTGGGTGGGCATTTCCCTAAAAACGTTTGGCATTTAAGGAATACTTAACCGCTGCCTTTGAGGAGAAGATGGGTGCTGATGAAATCTTGAACTTGCTGCAACGTCTTGGTGGAATCGGCCGAAATATAGGCCCCAAAAAGCAACTCGCCCGTTACGACCAAAGGCAGGTATATGTCAGTGTAGCCCAGTATTTTTTGGGGAGATTCGCCTTTGTTGCGAAAAACATCGGCAATGATGTTCGTGTCGAAAGCCGCTACCATTCCCCTTCAATTTGGTTGAACTCCTTCTCCAAACTGGCAGCAAAGGCATCACCTTCCTGTGCGGACATACACCCGATGAAGCGCTGCAATGGATGCGTTGATGCATTTGCCTTGTGTTCGGCTTGCTTCAAGAACTGCACAAACTGGAACAATTGCCACAGAAACTCAGGACTGGCTTTGTCCAATTCTTGCATTAATTGATGGCGGATGGTAGCTCCCATTTTCAGAATTTTATCCAAAGGTAGGGAAACACGAGTGGATTTCAAAGGGACGCTGATTGGGGAAAGGGAGGCGCAAGTTATGCTGCGCTAAACTTGCTTGAGTTGTGGGGGAGTAGGAGACTTGGATGAACTGGATGGTTAATAATTAAGAAGGGGCAACTCGAGACTGCATTAAAAAGTGTGTCAATGCTCATCAAGGTAGCGTACAACTTCCGCTTTCATCAGTTCCAGCAGCCGCTGGGTCACGCTGCCCGGCTTGCCGTCGCCGATGGTCACTTCGTCCACCTGCACCACGGGCATGAGGAGTCGAGTACTGCTGGTGATGAAGGCTTCTTTGGCCAATTTCAGTTCGTCCAAGCTGGGATTTCGTAACTCGATGGCGTAGTGGTGCTTGGCCACTTCCAATAGCCGCTTGCGAGTGATGCCATGCAACACGCCCTCGCCCGCCGTGACGATGGTATCGTCTTGTTTCACGATAAAAAAATTCGCACGGGTGGTCTCGTAAATCTCGCCGTTGCTGTGAAAAAGCACATCCTCCGCTCCAGCGGCCTGTTGTTGCGGCAGCAAGTAAATGCCCACAATGTAGTTGATGGACTTGGCGCTGGGAAAGGTGCGGTGGTGCTCGTACAACATCAGTTTGACGCCTTGCTCGAACTTGCTTTTTGGATAAACGGGCGGCGGCATTTCAAGGATGATGAGGTTCGGTTTTGCGGGAGAGTACCCATCGTCGGCATAGCCGCCCGTCAGTATGATTTTGATGCCGGCCTCCTGCTCGCCATTGGCCCGGATGAGCTGCAAGACCTGCTCCCGCAGTGCCTCCCGTGTGACGAGCAATTCCAAGTGCAGCCACTTGGCCGACTGCTCCACCCGGTCGAGGTAGTCCTCGAAAAAGAGGGGCTGCCCTTTTTTCACTACAAAATAATCGAAGAGGCCATAGCCACGCTGGATGGCCAGGTCGGTGACGCCGAGCGAGGCTTGCTCCTTGTTCACCAGTTCCCCGTTGATGGAGTAGTATTTTATCATTGGAGGAGGTTTAGGGGGTTTAGAGGGTTTAGGGGAGTTTAGAATGGCTCCAAGCTAAACCTTCTAAACTCTTCTAAACCCTCTAAACCGTTTTATTCCAACTGCTTGACTTTCAACGAAATAGCCTTGATGCCGACCAATGGGTTCACCCGCATGAACTGCTCAACGGTGATGCTGTGCTTGCCGGGCTGCTTGAACTTCGCCTTGCCTTGCAATGGGATTTCAAGCGTACAAGCATTGCCGCTGCACTTGCCTGTCCAAATGCCTGACTGTCCGGCAAGTTCGAGGCTGACGGGCTGCTTTTTCTCCTCCCCGTTGGGGAATGTAGTGGTGATTTGGACGTAGCAGTTCTGAAAGCCGAAGTCGCCGGCATGTTCCACTTCGAGCAAAATCTGGTAGGCTTTGGTGGTGTCCGTCACCTCGAACTCGAACGGTAGCTTGTTGTCATAGCCCCATGAAGCATCTGGAATGTCAATGCTTTTTTCAAAAATAAAATCATTGCCGCAGCCAAACAAAAACAGGGCGATAAAACCGAACAACAAGTTCGTGCGGGCGTAAGATTTCAGCATTTTCGGTGAATATTAACGGACGGTACGTGGCAAAGGTAGTGCGCTGTGCGCAATTTAGAAGCGGGGAAAATAGTGCAGAATCGGAAGCCTCCCTCTGTGGCAACTACTGAAAAATAGGCGAACAGGGGAAACCTGCCCCGAAGTTGTCAGAGTTCGTTGGTCGTTCAAAGCAAAAGCCTGACCCGACCCAATTGGGAAGCCAGCCAAAATGGTAGGTTGTTTTTCGCTGCTCCTTAAAACAAACTTTGGATGATGTTCTCCTCCGTGATACCCTCCGCTTCCGCTTTGTAATTGCGCACGATGCGGTGGCGAAGCACGTAATTGGCGATGGCCTTCACGTCTTCGATGTCCGGCGAGTATTTGCCGGAAACGGCGGCGTGGCATTTTGCGCCAAGCACCAAATATTGCGAAGCACGAGGCCCGGCGCCCCAAGAGATGTAGTCGTTGACTTTGGGAGTGGCCCGCTCGGTGCCGGGGCGGGTCTTGGTGGCCAATGACACGGCGTATTCCAGCACGTTGTCCGCCACGGGTATTTTGCGCACCAATTGCTGGAAAGCAAGGATTTGCGAATCGTTTAGAATATGCTTTAGGCTGGCCTTCTCGTTGCCAGTCGTGCTCTTGACCACGTTGATTTCCTCTTGGTAGGAGGGATAATCGAGCGGTATATTGAACATGAAACGGTCGAGCTGTGCCTCTGGCAGCGGGTAGGTACCCTCTTGCTCGATTGGGTTTTGCGTAGCCAACACGAAAAATGGTGCGGGCAGCACGTGCCTGGTCCCGGCCACTGTCACCGAACGCTCCTGCATGGCTTCCAAGAGAGCGGCTTGGGTTTTGGGCGGGGTCCGGTTTATCTCGTCAGCCAGTACGATGTTGGAGAAGAGTGGGCCTTTGTTGAACTTAAAATGGCGGTCTTCACCAAGGATTTCGGAGCCGGTGATGTCCGAGGGCATGAGGTCGGGCGTGAACTGGATACGCTTGAAGCCGAGGTCAAGCACTTCGGCGATGGTGCTTACGAGCAGCGTCTTGGCAAGGCCCGGTACACCGACCAATAGGCTGTGGCCGTTGGAAAACAATGAAATGATGACGCTTTTTACAACTTCGTCTTGGCCAACGATGACCTTGGCAATTTCCTTTTTTAGGTCTTTGTACGACTGCGCCAAAGCGTCCACCGCTTCAACGTCAGATTTGTGGGTAGTTTGAGACATGTGTTATCATTGACGATTTGACGATTGGCGATTGAAGATTTTTCAAGGCATTGTTTCAGCCACTTATGAAAAAATCAATTACCAATGGCAATCGTGTGTTACGTGATTTTATTTGAACCAGCTAAGAACGACCTTCCGGCAAGTTTTGTTTCGAGGCGACGACTCACAAACGTAAATCGCCCCATCGTAAAACCTATTTATCCTTTCGTCCACGTAGCTCCTTCTTTTCCATCTTTTACGACGATGTCCAATTCCTTGAGAACGTCCCGGATTTTATCGGAGGTACCCCAATCCTTGTTGGTGCGGGCGTTTTGGCGCATGTCGAGGATTAGCTGCATAAGGCCGTCCACCACTCCGTCGCCAGAGGAGTCGAAGCTTTCTTCCTGCAATCCGAAGATGGTATAGATGAAGTCGTTGAAGGTCTTTTTCAAGCGCTCCAGCGTTTCTGCCGTGAGGTCGTTGAACGAGAGTTGGCCACCCTTTAGGCTGTTGACTTTCGTGACCAACTCGAATAAGCTGGCCAGTGCCTTTGGCGTATTGAAATCGTCGTTCATGTCGGCGAAGGCTTGGTCAATGGCAGCGTTCACCTCATTGTCCAATACGCCAGCCAAACCACCGCCGGGGTGGGTCATGGCTTGCAGGGCTTTTTGTCCCTCCATTAATCGGCGATAGCCTTTTTCGCCGGCTTGCAGGGCATCGTCGGTGAGGTCGAGGGTGCTGCTGTAATGTGATTGCAGCATGAAAAAGCGCACCACCATTGGCGAGTACGCCTTAGTGAGGTGTGGGCTTTGGCCTGTGAACAGCTCGCCGGGCATGATGGAGTTGCCGTCGCTCTTCGCCATTTTCTTGCCGTTGAGCAGGAGCATGTTGGCATGGAGCCAGTAGTTGCAGGGGGCATGGCCGCAGGCACCGTAGTTCTGCGCAATTTCGTTTTCGTGGTGCGGGAACTTGAGGTCGTTGCCGCCGCCGTGGATGTCGAATTTTTCGCCTAAATATTTGGTGCTCATCACCGAGCACTCCAGGTGCCAACCGGGGAAGCCCACCGACCACGGTGCTTTCCAACGCATGAGGTGTTCCGGGGCGGCTTTTATCCAAATGGCAAAGTCGGAGGGGTGGCGTTTTTCTTCTTGATTTTTCAGGTTGTCCCGGCTTTCGGCGATAAGGTCCTCGATTTTTCGGCCAGAGAGGTTGCCATAGACACCGTATTTTTTGGCAAACTCCAAGGTGTTGAAGTAAACAGAGCCGTTGTTTTCGTAGGCCAATCCGTTGTCCATGATTTCCTGCACCATTTCAATCTGCTCCACGATATGTCCCGTGGCCCGTGGCTCGATATGCGGCGGCAGCGTGTTGAAGATTTTCATCATGTCGTGAAAACCATTCATGTAGTGCTGCACGATTTGCATCGGTTCGAGCTGTTCGAGCCGGGCTTTTTTCGAGATTTTGTCCTCTGCGTTGGAGTCGGCGTCACCTTCGAGGTGCCCCACGTCGGTGATGTTGCGTACGTAGCGCACCTTGTAACCGAGGTACTGGAGGTAGCGGAATATGATATCGAAGCTCACGAAGGTGCGGCAGTTGCCGAGGTGCACGTCGCTGTAAACGGTCGGGCCGCACACATACATGCCCACTTGGCCTTCGTGAATCGGCGTGAAAACTTCTTTTTTTCCAGTATAGCTGTTGAAAACCTGTAATTCGTTTTTCATAAGGGCGCAAAGGTAGGGATTGGTGGCCGGAGGCTCGTATCCCTTTGATTTGTGATTTGATTTTTTTTTTTGAGAAAAAATAACAACATGTTCTAACGGCACTATCTACCCAGTTGATTCCTCCCAAAAACAGTTTTGCCCAAAAAAATCTTGTTTGCTCAAAAATTGCAAGCCTGCCAGTTTTGTTTCAACCATTTTTTTTTCTCCTTAAAATCGGGCATGGCATCTTCCACCAATTTCCAGAATCGGGAGGAGTGGTTCATTTCTACCAGGTGTGCCAGTTCGTGGATGATAACGTAGTCCACCACGTCGTCGGGAGCGAAGAGCAGACAGGTGCTGAGGTTGATGTTGGCCTTGGAGGAGCAACTGCCCCAGTTGGAGGTATTGTACTTGAGCATGACACTTTTCACGTTTTTTTGAAAAAAGAGGTGGTTCAGTTCGTGTACCCGCCGCTCCATTTCCGCTTGAAAATCCTGTGCCACGACCCTGCTCAGAAGCTGCCGAACGGCCTTGGTGCGGTTGGCCTCGTTGTCGGACTGGGTGAGCCGAAGGTGGATGGTCTTGCTGTGAAGCCGGGCGGAATGTGTTTTGTTGGATGTCCAGTCTATTTTCAGGATGTAGGTTTTGGCACCAACTTGCAGTTGGTCGCCGTCACGGTAGGTTTTTCCCAGTGCATGGCTGTCCTCCGGCCCTTTTTCCTCGATTTTTTGGGTGACCCATGCTTTGAAACGCTCCAGTTCCTGTTGCTTGATGCCAAGCGGCAGCAGCACAGGCATCCGCAGAATAGCACCATTTTTACCAAGCGAAAACCTTACGCCACGGCGCATCTCCGTGTAGATTTTGGCGGGAATCCTCCGCTCGCCCACCTCCACGAAGGTTTGTTCTGGCTTGGGTTGTTTTTTTTTGAAGAACATGGAAGTGCAGGATAAAGGAAAAACATGAAATCGGTCGCCTATCTTTTAACTTCTGACAGTGATGACTTGATTAGGGGCCAAATTGGAAAGCCCGGAGCGAAGTTAACCGCTCCGGGCTTTACGCCAAGATATATCGCAGCAATTGCTTGCTTATTTCACGTGCTTCTCATCGGAAACCGACAGTTTCCAGCGGCCTTGGGCACGGCGACGGGCCAAAACCCTACGGCCATTCTTGGTGCTCATGCGCTCACGAAAGCCGTGCTTGTTGGCTCTTTTTCTTCTCGAAGGTTGGAAAGTCCTTTTCATTGTATCGTTAAATTTACGGGTTGGAAATCAAGCCCTTTTTGAAAGGGACGGCAAAGGTAATTTCTTTTTTGAAAAAAATCCAAGCTTTTCTCTCGGAAGATTTTTTCATCCGAATGGTTGACAGGTTTCTTTCAACAAAAAAACTGAAAAAATGAGCGCCTAAAGCATTGTATTTTTCAAAAAAGCCTATCTTTGCCCGCCTTTTGAGAAATTAGTTTTCAAAATAGGGCAAAAACCTTGTTGGCGCAGCGCATCGGCAAATGTCGGCAAGGAAATTTCAAGAAAAACGTTTCAATAAAAATAATCATGGTTACGGTAACTATTAATGGTACGCCACGCAACGGCACAGGGACATCCTTCGCAAAAGCAGCGAGAACCGCAGGTACGATTCCTTGTGTTCTCTACGGCAGCGGTCAGAATATCCACTTCACGGTCACACCTGAATCGGTCAGGGACATCGTTTACACGGGTGAGTTCAAGCTCGCCGACGTGAACGTAGATGGCAAGTCATTCAGGTGTATCCTGAAAGAAATTCAGTACCACCCCGTAACCGACACGGTCACGCACATTGATTTCCTCCACTTGGTGGATGGCAACACCATTAAGGTGAACGTGCCCATCCGCTTCGAGGGTACGGCCCCTGGGGTTCGTGCAGGCGGCAAGCTCGTTCAAAAGCTTCGCTCCATCAAAATCAAGACGACACCAGAGGCAATGGTTGACGAAATGAAAGTGGACATCTCCAAGCTGAAACTTGGCCAGTCGCTTCGAGTTCGTGACATCGCAACTGTGGGCGGCGTTGAAATCATCAATGCCCAGGCGTTGCCAATCGCTACCATACCTGTGCCAAGGGGCTTGAAGGTAGGTGCATTGGAAGAGGAGGAAGCGCCCGCAGAATAATTTTTCTTTGCAATAAAGCCTTTGCATGCGAGGCATAAAGAATTGACATCTTTATGCCTCGTTTCATTTTAAAAAATACCCGTCATGGCCGACCATTTGCGCATCACCACCGTACAGTCCGAACTCGGTTGGGAAGACATCGAAGCAAATTTGGCAAAATTTTCGATAATGCTGGCCGATTTGGCCGGGCAAACCGACGTGATAGTGTTGCCGGAAATGTTCACGACGGGGTTCAGCATGGATGCTCCCCGGCTGGCAGAGCCGATGGACGGCCGCACCATGGAATGGCTTGCCAAGCAGGCCCAACTGACTGGAGCCGTAGTTACAGGCAGTTTCATTGCCAAGGAGGACGTTCGCTATTTCAACCGATTGGTGTGGATGCGACCCGATGGCACCTTTGAGCAGTACGATAAACGCCACCTGTTCAGCCCAGCAGGAGAGCACGAAACCTACTCCGCAGGAAAAAGAAAGCTGGTGACGGAATGGCTTGGTTGGAAAATATGCCCAATGATATGCTACGACTTGCGCTTCCCCGCATGGAGCCGCAACGTGGAGGGCTATGACTTGCTACTGTACATGGCCAACTGGCCAGACCGGCGGAGTCACCACTGGAAATGCCTATTGGCGGCCAGGGCCATCGAAAACCAGTGCTTTGTAGCAGGGGTGAACCGTTGTGGAACGGACGGCGTGGGCTACCATTACACGGGCGACACCAGCATCATTGATTTCAATGGGAAGGTATTGCACCAAGTAGCAGGCGCAGAAAATATTTTCACCGCCCCCCTTTCCTTGGAAAGTCTGCGTGACTATCGGAGCAGCCTACAATTCCTTGCCGATAAAGACGAATTTGAAATTTTTATTCGTTAGTTGCTTGGAAATAAAATTCAATTTACCATCTTTGCCCGTCGCCCAACGAAAATGGGTGAACAAACAGTAAGGTAAAGACATTAAGGCGCAAAAAAAACTCCTGTTTTATCCCATTTTGAACACTTCCTATGCAAGCGCCCCCTTGAGAATTGACCCTTTTAAGCATTTTTCTTTATCATCGTGGTTTTTTAAGCCAACAAAAAACAGCATTGTATGAACGTTAAAAGGCTGGTAAGGGGAGTGTTGTCAATCGCAGCACTCGTGGGTCTCACGTCGTGTAGTTTACTATCACAAACAGCTGAGGCATCGGGTCAAATAGCAGAGGCTAAGACCAAAAAAGTCGAAAAGGAAATATTGTTGAGGAGCGAGATTGTAGAGTTTGCGGAGCAATACCTCGGTACACGATACCGCTCGTCTGGAAAAGCGCCAGGCGGTTTCGATTGTTCAGGATTCGTGTACTATTGCATGAAGGAGCATGACATAACAATGAATTCTTCATCCGCTACCCAAGAGAAACAAGGCGAGCGCATCTCCAAAAAGGATGCAAGGCCAGGTGACCTCGTCTTCTTCCGCCGCAGCCCAGGTGGCAGGGTATTCCATGTAGCTATGGTGTACGAAAATGACAAAAGCGGCATGACGCTAATACACAGCACTTCTGGCCGTGGCGTGGTATTGGAAAAACTGGAAACTTCCGACTACTGGCGAACCAAGACTATGACTTTCAGAAACAGGGTAAGCAGTAAATAATTCGCTCCCTTTCCGAGGTTTTCAAAAAGAAAACGCTCCAACGGCCTGTCCGTCGGAGCGTTTTCTTTTTTTACCCTTCGGCAATCCTGTTGGTCAAATCAACAAACTCGCCAACACTTAAGACCTCTGGTCTTTGGGTGAAAAAAGTTTCTTCCAGTACCGTGAGCCGATGCTCAAAAAATGGGCGAACCGTGTTGCGAAGCATCTTTCGGCGCTGGCTGAACGCCTGTTTGACCACCTTTCGGAAAAGCTCAGGGTCGCAGCCAAGTTCCCCTTCCTTTCGCACCAGCCGGATGACCCCGGACTGCACTTTTGGTGGCGGATTGAAATTTCCGTTGCCCACCGAAAACAGGTAGTTGCCTGCATAGAAGGCCTGCGTCAGTACGCTGATGACGCCGTAGTCCTTTCCACCGGGGCTGGCTATGATGCGTTGGGCCATTTCCTTTTGGAACATGCCTACCAACTGGGGCACCAACGGTCGGAACTCCACCATCCTGAAGACAATCTGGGAAGAAATATTGTACGGAAAGTTCCCAATAATGCAGAACGGCTGCCCATCGAAAACCGAAGCAAGGTCTAATTTCAAAAAATCTTCAGAAAGAATCTTGCCGTGCAGGGCAGGGAAGTTGGCGTTCAGGTAGTCCACCATGTCGTGGTCGGCTTCCACGCATTTCAGTTCAAAGTCCTTTTCTAACAGGTACTTGGTGAGCATCGCCTTGCCAGGGCCGACCTCCAAAACATTGGTGGGGCTGCTGTCCAATATCAGCGAATCGGCAATCCGCCGGGCGATGTCTTCGTTGGTCAAGAAGTGCTGACCGAAGGATTTTTTGGCTCGCATAAGTGAAATGACTAATTTTGGCGTTTTACGGGCCGGAAAGATAGCTTTTTAAGAAATGAAGGATAGGGGATGAGGGACTAATTCTTCCTAAATCATTGATTTTCAATTTCTTAATTTAAAAAAACACCAGCTTTCCTATTTTGCCCGAACCTAAACCGTTGTTGGAGATGGTTGAAAAACAAATCCGACGACATCAAATCATATAAAAGTGGAACAAGAAAACGAATACCAAGAAGAGGTGGTGCCAAGCCGAAACGAACAGCCGCAGCAGCCGAGGGCAAAGGGCGGCAAACCCATTCTCGGCATCACTGCTGGCGACATCAACGGCATTGGGTTGGAGGTGGTGCTGAAAGCACTTTCGCACCCAAAAGTCCTCAACATCTGTGTCCCGGTCATTTACGGCTCCTCCAAGGTCGTTTCCTATCACAAGAATATTGTGCAATTGGATGACCTCACTTTTGTTGGGCAACGCAATGCCGACCGATTGGCACTCGACAAAGTCAACGTCGTGAACATCTGGAACGACGACGTCAACATCACCCTTGGCAAGCCGACCGATATTGGTGGGACATTTGCGCAGCAAAGCCTCGAAGCCGCTGTGAAAGACCTCAAGCTCGGCTTGATTGATGCCATCGTGACGGCACCCATCCACAAAAAATCCATGCAATTGGCGGGGTTCGAGCATGTGGGGCACACGGAGTACCTCACCCAGGAGTTCAACGCCAAGGACAGCCTGATGCTGCTGGTAGCCGACAGCCTACGGGTGGGGCTTGCTACGGCGCATATTCCGCTGAAGGACGTGTCAAAATCCATTACCAAAGAGCGGCTTATAAGCAAGCTGCGCATTTTCAGCGAAACCCTGCGAATTGACTTCGGCTTCGAGCGGCCCAACATCGCCGTGCTCGGCCTGAACCCCCATGCCGGGGAAGAGGGAATGCTCGGCGACGAGGAGGAGAAAATCATCCGCCCCGCTATCGTGGAATGCAAAAAGAACGGGATGATGGCTTTTGGTCCCTTTCCTGCCGATGGCTTTTTTGGCTCCGGGCAGTTCAACAAGTTCGATGGGATATTGGCCATGTACCATGACCAAGGGTTGGTTCCGTTCAAGGCACTGACCTTCGGCAACGGGGTGAACTTTACCGCTGGGATTTCCGTCATCCGCACCTCGCCCGACCACGGAACGGCCTTCGACCTGGCTGGCAAGAACGAGGCCGACCCATCGTCGTTCCTCCATGCCATGTTCACGGCCATTGACCTCTATCGCAACCGCAAGGAGTATCACGAACTTAAGAAGAACGCTGTGCGCCGGGTAGAAGTGGAAATGGAAAAAGAAGAGGGCAGCTCGGTGCACGCCAATTGATTTTTTTTGGTTGATAAGGGTTGATGGACGTTTCTCCGGTTGATATTCAACCCTTGTCAGCCATTTATATTTGATATAAAAGCATAAGAGGCGGTCTGAATACGCTCCTTGGTTGGTGGATAATATTGAAGCAGTTCAACCCCTTCTATTCGGGCAAAAACCAGAAAGGTCAAAACAGCTTCATTGCTCACTCATTTTACAATAACCAATTTCCCACTCCCCACAGCCGACCCATCCCGCTCCAGCCGCCAAAAGTACATGCCATCTGCTAACCCATCCAGCGAAAAAACATGCCCAAGCTGCCCCGCCGACATTTTCCACTGCCGAACGGCCTGCCCCGTGGCATTGAAAAGCCGCAGGGTGGAGGGTTTCGTGGAGGGAACATTGTTCTCCAGATGCACTTCGTGGCTCGCAGGGTTTGGCCATACCGTTATCTTCTCCGTTGGCGGCGGCACGTATCCGCTCGACACATAAACGATGCTGCTGTCGCACACCGGATACCCCGTGCCGAGGCGGTAGTGCGGGAAGTTGGGGATGGAGTAGTTCCCAATACAGGGTAGCTCAATGCCCCGCTGTGCGAACCCACAGGCCAGACCCGGCTCGTCGGGATTGTTTATGACGTGCATATACGGTGCAGGCGACAGGGCCGACATGTATATCCTGCAGTCCGGCCCAAGGCGCATGGTAAAGAAAAACACTGGAAAGCCTTGATAATCAAACCCGTCAAACTCCCCTACCAGCACCCTTGACGCTTCAATGTCCGCTGCTTCCAAGTCGAGTTGGTAGAGTTTGTCAACCATGGAAACATAGGCAAACCTTGAGTTGGGCGAGATGGCAAGCCCTGTTTGCAAACGAAACTCAGAGGTATCAACCACAATTTTTTGGTAATTGCTAAGTAGCCCAGTATTGCGGTCAAAATCAAATATTCTTAATTGGTTATTGTAATCAAATTTTAATAGTTTTTTTCCATCAGGTGTAAAAGAATACTGCCCCCCATCATTATTGTATGTCACTTGCCCAATAAGCTGAGTATCAGTACTTACTATCCCTTGAGAAGTTAACAACATTCTATAAAAGATATTCTCATTAAGCCGAGTTACAAATATCCACCAGTCTTCATTGTTTGCATGTTTAATGGCATGGATGCCTTGTACTAAAATTTCATCAACTATTGTCTGATTTTTTGTCGTTACTTCTCCCAACCCATTGTTCAAAGCCATGTCAACTTCTGTGAGATAGAGTTTGTTAACACGATAAAAAGGTGCAATATTAAATGTGTCACCAGCTTGATGAAAAACAAAATAGTTTTCAGAATTCCCAGGTATTGGTATTATAAGAATTGCATCAACGGCAGTATAACCATAATTTGGGCAATTGTCGTTATATATTATACCCGGATTCAAGTTGCCCCCATTTTGCATTATTTGATTATTGGCATCCTTGATATAACACCCATTGGAATAAAACAACAAATTGCCATCGTCGTCCGATATACTGGCGTTTGTAACAAATGTTTGAGAATTGAAAGAATCCTTTGCCACTTTTAGGCTGTCCCCCCCGAAGGTCATTATGTTCATGCAGTTCTGGGGGAATGCGGGCCCCGACGGCCTCAAGCCCATCAACCAAGTATAGTCGAACTTGTACTGGGAGAACAGCGGAAAAGAAAAAGAAAGTAGGAAGAAAAATATCAAAATTCTCATGGAAGGATATTAAAAGCCCTGCAAGCGGCATTGCCGCTTGCAGGGTGGGATAAAGGATAAGGTTATTTGCTGACCGTAAAAATCTGGGTGAGCTTGCCGGACTTGTCGGCCACGGTAACATAGTAAACGCCCGCCGGGAAGCCCGTCAAGTCGAGCGGATAAGCCTCGGTGCCTTCCGGCAGGTCTTCGTCAACCAACGTTTGGCCTAAATAATTGGAGATGGTCAGATGGCCATCGGCCTCCATTTCCCGCTCCATTTCAAGTATGGCAAGCCCATTGGACGGATTGGGGTAGATTCGGAAGGAAAGGCGAACCTCCCCCTCCCGTGCGGGCTGCTTGAGCGGCTGCGGGGCGGCTGCGGCACATGCCGCAACGTCGTCGTAAACCGTATCGTCGTCGAGCAGCGCCCTCGCCTGGAATACGCCCTCGCCGCCCGAGAACGGGCACTGTACAGCCACTGGCTGCAGGTCGGCCCGTTGCTGGGCGGTCAATTCCGTTTGGTCGTTTGCAATGGCCTCCAACAGCAGGAGTCCCACCCCCCAAATGCCAAAAATCGTTTCCATCCCCCGTTATTTGATGATGATTAATTTGCCGCTACCAATCCGTTGCCCCTCGCTTCCCACGCTCCAAAAGTACATCCCCGCCGACAACCCATTCAGCGAAAAAACATGCCCAAGCTGCCCCACCGACATTTCCCACTGCCGAACGGCCTGCCCCGTGGCATTGAAAAGCCACAGGGTGGAGGGTTTCGTGGAGGGA
>DIUC01000011.1 GCA_002435785.1 Saprospiraceae bacterium UBA6168
TTCAAATGGCTAAAGTCGAGCTTAGGTAAATGCCCTGCCCGCAAGTGCCGCTTCGCTCCACACTTGCCTGAACAGTGCGATGATTGTGGTGACTTAGGAGCTGCTTGATTTGGAATGCGGAACACTTGGGACAACTGGTCAGGCGGTTGCAAACAGCCTGACCTACGCTTTCAATTCCCGCTTTCGCTTGACTTGAAAGCGCTACTGCTTTTGGGAAGTAAACATGCATGGACGAATTTGGTAGTATTGCAAAGATTTCATAACTTTAACCAAAAATAACTGTCATGAAAGGATTTAAAACCAACATTGAGAAGGCCACCCTGCAAAACGAAAATTTTCGGAAAGTTTTGTACACGGCCAAGCACGTGCAACTGGTGCTGATGACCCTGAAGGCTGGGGAAGATATTGGCGAGGAGGTACACCCCGATAACGACCAGTTCTTCCGGTTTGAGGGCGGCAACGGCAAATGCGTCATTGATGGCCATGAATACGCGGTCAAAGCAGGCGATGCTGTCGTCATTCCGGCCGGGGCCAAGCACAACATTATTAATGTTGACCATTCGTCGGAGCTAAAAATGTACACCCTGTATTCCCCACCGCATCACAAGGACGGGATCGTGCGGGCCACGAAAAAAGAAGCCGAAAGCAAGGAAGAATTCGATGGCGTGACGACGGAATAAAGGGTTTTACAGTTAGAGAAGCGGTTCAAAGATATCGACGACTCAGCGCAGTATGCGCTCTTGGCAGAAGTATGCCACAAGCCACAAGCTCCTTCAAGTCTAGCACAGCGTGATTTCGCTGACTTTGAGAGGTAAGCATACTTGGAACAGCGGGAATTCCGCTTGGGGAAATACCAAAATTCCGACATCCGTATCCACCTCCATCGCAACATTGTGGTGGATATGAATTTCCACCTCATTTTCCCTTGGTCACGACCATTACCGAAATGCCCGACAACCTCCCCTCCCGCGTCATCAACGCCTACTTCCCCGACTTCCGGCATTATTTCAACCACATGACCGAACACATCAACCTGCTGAAGGGTACCGACGAACAATACAACGACATCGAATACATCAAAAAGAACAGCTTCAGGCTTGCGTTGCCAGAAACCGTGTTCTGCAGCATCTACCTCGCTTTCGACTTCGCCCTGAAGCTCTGCTTCTCCGACAAAGCCTACACTAACTACCCCGCCCTCATTGTGGACCGCTTCGGCCTGGTCGGGCAGCAAATGTTCGGCAAACACGCCGCCAACAATAAAATGGAAGATGGCTTAAAAACCGCCCTGCCCATGCTCACCGATTATTTCGGCTTCCTGACCAACGAACTCGACCTCAAAGGCTCTACCCTCGTAGCCGACTACAAAGCTTTTTCTCAGCAGGTGGAATGGTGGGATTAGTGGATTACTGCCCCTAAACTTCTATTACCACATTTCCTTTTTTATGTCCCTTTTCAACATAAGCGTGTGCTTCTGCAATTTGCTCCAATGAATAAGTTCTATCAATCACTGCTTTCAATTTGTCGGCTTCAATAAGTCCTTTTAGAAAAACAATATCTGCTGCTGTATGACTAATTACACCAGTCATAACCTTTTTGCTACTTGTCATAGAAATCCAAATCCCTTGTAGCATTTCCGACATTCCTGCGGCACTTAGTATCATAATCCCATTTTCATTTAGCGCCTTTATACTTCGTGAAACAGATATTGCTTTCACAGCATCAAAAATCACATCATAAGTTTCGCCATTTTGGGTAAAATCCTCTTTTGTGTAATCAATTACTTTGTCTGCTCCGATAGATTTTACCAAAGCAATATTTGCGGTGCTGCAAATACCCGTAACATCTGCTCCAAATGACTTTGCCAACTGAACGGCAGCACTTCCCACGGCACCGGAAGCACCGACTACCAGCACTTTTTGCCCTGGTTTTATTGCTGCCTTTTTTATAAAATGCAATGCGGTGACTCCACCAAAAGGGATGACGGCTGCCTCCTGGTGAGAAATATTTGCAGGTTTTAATGCGATGGACGCGTTTTCATCCAGGCATTTGTATTCTGCATAGGCACCAAAACTCATATCAATATGACCAAAGACTTGGTCGCCAGCTTTAAAAAGTGTGACCTGATTACCTACACTTTCGACTTCACCTGAAAAAACACTTCCAAGAATATTTATTTTTGGCTTCATAAAACCGAAAATAAACCTGACCGCAAATGGGTCAGCTTTGCGTAATCGCCAATCACCTGAATTGACTGCCGTGGCTTTAATTCTTACCAGAATTTCATTGTCTTTAGGCATTGGTTTTTCAACCGATTTGGCTTGGAGAACCGCTGGTGGGCCATATTGGGCATAAACTGCTGCTTTCATTTTTAAATTTAATTTTTAATGATGATTTCAAAGTGCAAAATTAGATGACGCATTGCTAATTTTGTTGACTTTGGTTGAGAATTAAAATGCTGCTTTTTAAGAACGATGGAAAAACAAAGAACCGAAAATCGCTTTGCAATTGTTCTAGGCTTGGTCATTTATTCCATTTCGGTTCAGTGGAAATTTAAGTACAAGAAGATAGAAGCCAATGATGAAATCGTAAGTCGAGCAAAACCAATCGTAATCGGGCGGGATTAAACTTGGGTCTCCTACATGCCCATACATAAAATCCCAAAGCCCATGCAGGAAATAACCTGCTATCATGTAATTGGAATTCTTTTTAATGCCGAAATAAGCCAACATTAAAAAGAGCAATGCCTGCAGAAGATTAATAATCAGCGCTGAAATGTCTGACCAAGTATATCCAACGTACAAAAACCCAATGGCGGCTAAAATTAAGCCATAGATTACGTTCTTGTCCAATCGCTTAAAAATTGTAAAAACCAAGATGGTAAATAACCCAGCCATTATCCCAATCAGTGTAGCATTCATGATTTCTTTTTTTTAATTTTTAGCTCATGTTGGGTTAGCGTGAAATTTATCTTATCCAGCAGTTACAAACTGGACGGCTGCCCCTCCTCGCCCCTGCCTATGGCAGGTCGCCGGGGGAGGGAACCCCTTGGGGCGGCTGCGCCGCCCCAAACCCCATGCTTTCATGCTAACCCGACAGGATCCCAGTTTTTATCATTTAATGATGATGATGAGCATGTGTAGGAATTACTTCATCATATGGTTTATCACCATCAATTACTTCAAAATGAGCCATCATTCCTGCTGCATGGTGTTCAATGATGTGGCAATGATACATCCATGTGCCGGGTCGGTTATCGGGCATCCATGCAATCTTCAGCTTACTTTTCGGAGTCAAATTAACGGTATCTTTCCATGCCATATATGCCGGTGCTTTGCCGTTCTCTTCGATGACCTGAAAGAAAAACCCATGCAAATGAAATGGATGGTCCATCAAGCTAGTGTTGGATACTTCCCAAATTTGCAGTTCGCCCACTTTCACAGGTTTATCATTGGCATGCACATCGCCGTTTACCAGAAAGTCCATTCCATCCGTCAAACTTGGGCCAACAGAAAGCCTCACTTTTCTGGTTATTTCGGCATCTTGCTTCGCCAATGGCTCAATTTTCCTCAATGTTTCAGGTAGGTAAGCGATGGATGTTTTTTGTTTTCCAACCTGTATCGTGGCAAACTGCTGACGTTTTGCCTTGAGGAACGTAATTCTGTCATATTTCAAGGATTCCATCAGGATTGTTTCCCCTTCTTCAAAAGGGCCTACTGCGATATCCACTCGCTCGCCGGGCGTTATTAAGACATTGGTCACGGTGCGTGGATGCTCCAGCAGCCCACCATCAGTGCCAATAATTTTGAATTCCTTTCCGCCCAAGTGAAGCGTAAAATACCTTGCACTCGATGAATTAATGAAACGCCACCTTTCCGTCTGGCCAGCAGCAATATCTATCATTGAATTTTCCTTTCCATTGATTAACAGGGTGTCTCCTTCCCGTCCATCATGCCTTTCAACGATTCGGGGCACAACCCATCCTGGTTTTGTAAACTCATTCGCCGAATTAAGTTTCATGTCATCAATCATCAATACTTTTTCACCGTCAAAAACGGGGTCTGTTGGGTCTTCAACTATCAACGAGCCATACATACCTCTTTCCATTTGAACCGTTTCGTTGGCATGTGAATGGTACCAAAACGTGCCAGCATCGGGCAGCACAAAGCGGTACTCGAAAACTTCGCCAGGCGCTACCGGTTTTTGCACCGCATCTGTGCCATCCATAGCGGCAGGAATGCGCAACCCGTGCCAATGAATCATGGTAGGTTCTTGAAGGTGATTGGTGAGGCGAACTACCAGCGTATCGCCCACGTTTGCTCTCAGTTCGGGGCCAGGAAGCTGTTTATTGAAACCCCATGCCTCAATCGTTTTGCCGGGCGCTATGTCCCAATTAAACGCACTTGCTTCCAGGTTGTACAAGACTTCTTTTGATGGATTTTTCATCTTATTTATGATTTAATCAGTTTAATGATTTAGATTGGTGAATAGTGATTGGTGATTGGTGTTCTATTTTAAACGCACCCCTAAGCCAAATTCTAAGGAGACATTTGCTATATTGCCATCAATGGCCGTAATATCCAAACGCTGGGTCGGGTATGGGTATAGCGGCAGATACATTCGGTAGCTGAAGAAATACTTATTCTTGCCTACCTGCAAATGGTACATCCCTCCAAAATCTGGGCTAACAGTGCTGACGGATGCGGTTACTTTTTCAAAATCAGGGTTCTCCAATGTCTCCTTGAAACTATTGTATTTTATGCCCCCAAGGAGCGAAAATGTATGAGAAGCCCGTTTCGTGAAAAGCGTAGTTCCAACACCGATTTTTTGACTAAGTGAATAATTATAATCGGTTTTTATGTGGTTGAAATCCCGCAGAAAAACGGTGTTGTAAGTATAAGCGGTATAGGACACAAGGCTCAGGCGCTTTTTAATGTCCCACTGCACCAGATTGCTGATGACCAAATCGGAAGTTGGCCAAGGATTTAGGCCAATAGCGGGCGATATTGTCAAGTTTTGCGGATGAAACTCCTCATATATATTAGCTGGAACATCATGTTGGGCTAACAATGAGGACAGTTTCAGCAGGAAGAAGGGGATGAATAAGAATTTTGCAATTTTCATTTTTGATTTTGATTTAAAAGTTCTGAAGTTGAAGAAGGTCTGATTACCTGAATTTGAAATAGAAATTCAAGCCTTTTAGGATATTGGGATTTTTTGAACCCACGTGGTCAAGGTGCGGTTCTAGGCGGCGCTGAAGGGCTATATATTCATAATTGTTCTGTAGCCGCTGATAAAACGCTTCAAAAGGGGCAAGCATTCTACCTTGATTCTCCATCTGTCCCAGGCCCAAAAACACCAATTGCTGGTTGTCTGAATTAATGGCCCGGTTTTCCTGCTCCAGCCTGAGCATGATTTCATTGTCGTACCAAATGGATGGACTTAGCATGATATAATTGCCAAATACCGTGTTGTGGTTTGTAAAGGCATAGGCAGCAAACAGCCCACCTAACGAATGCCCCAGTATGGCCCTGCTGCTTCTGAGGGTATCCACAGCATAATCACTTTCTATCCTGGGTATCAATTCATTTTCAATAAACTGCATGAATTTTTCTGCGCCGCCACCACCTTCATTGGCTTTTGTAGGCGTATAATCATCTATCCTGTCGTTACCGTAGCCAATACTGACCACCAGTACATTTGAAGTAGCTAAATTATGGCTGATTTTTTTGCAATTTTCAGCAACAAAATCGAAGTCTTGTTCGCCGTCCAGTACATAGATGGTGGCATACGTTTTTGTTTCAGGGCTATAGTTTTCGGGCAGAGCCACTTTAATAGGATAGGTTGCTGCACTTGAAGTGGATTCAATCGAAAATGATTCTGTTAAATCAGCACTGAAATCTTCTTTCTGGCAAGAAGCAAGCACGAAAACAAGTAGGAGTGGAAGGAATTTTTTCATTTTTTTATTTTGTTGATTGTTGTTTGAATTAAGGGCTGCTCCCGAAAGAGCAGCCCAGGTTAGTTATAAGTTGCAATAGTTTTGGCAATTACACGCATTACCGCAGTTGCATCTTACGGATTCTGATGTACCACAGGTACAGATTTCGCACATACAAACTTCGCAGGTGCAGGTAGCATTTCCACAGTTGGAATTGCTGTCGTTTTGAGCGCTTTGGCTCAGTGCTGTCATCTTTTTCATAAACATCATTTTGAAGGAATTAATTAGTTTGTCTTAATTGACGATACAAAGGTGGGGCATCAATGAGCGCAAAAAGGGACAAGAACATGTCAGAAACGGACAAAATAAAAATGTAGCAAACAGCATGGCAATTTTCTTCATCAAACGAGCGGATAAGCAACCATGACCAACTATAGAAGGGGTGTATTTCAGAATTTCGCAGACCGACCGTATTACCCCTGACCCCTAAAGGGAAACCTAAACCCGCAAATGAACGGGTTTAGGTTCCCCTTTATGGGTCAGGGGCAAATGACATGAGCGAATCTTTGAAATGCACCCCTATAAAAGGGTAAAAATGCAAATAGCCCCGATAGAAAATCAGGGCTATTCAAATTAAAGCACTTCGGGTTACCGTTGCGTAAACTCACCAAGTAACAGTGCTATTTCTTTAAAATTCTTTGCAATTGTCTTGCGGTTTTATACCCACATTTTGAAGCTATGTACTCAATCGTATATTCAGGATTATTAAGCATCGTATTTGCATATTCTTTTCGCAACAAGGTTAAGTATTCCAATACCGTGGACCCCGTTTTCTCTTTAAAGACCCTCGCAAGATTTCTCGGACTCATTCCCACCATAGCGGCGAGCGATTCAATGCTGTTCTCTTTGGAAAGGTTATCTATGAGGTAATCCTGTACTTCGTGGATTTGTGGGTTGATATGGTTCCGGTAATCCAGATAAATACTTTGTTGTTTATGCCTTCCACTTCTTCTGTGATACACAACAAGCCCTCGTGCTACTTTATGTGTGAAAAGTGCCCCTTTGAATTCCTCCAGAATTGCCAAAGCCAAATCTATCCCGGCACTGATTCCGGCGCTGGTGTAAACGTCATTGCTTTTTACATAAAGAATATCCGCAACAACTTTTGCTTGTGGAAATTCCGTCTGCAATTCGTTGACCCTTCGCCAGTGGGTGGTACATTCTGTGTTTTTTAACAAACCTGCATGACCCAATGCAAAAGCCCCATTACAAATAGAACAAACCGTTATTTTTTTCTCTGAACATTCTTTTAACCAATTAAAGAATTCTCGTTCTGCTTTAAAAGCGATGCTCCTAACGTATTCGCAATCCATACCTGGTACAAAGACAAAATCGCCTTCTTTCAATTTTGCGTTTTTGAAATGTTCAATCTTTCCAAATCCAAGACCTGAAGTACTTACTGGTATTTCCCGGAATTGATAAAATTCTAGGTCTGCTTCAAAACCATAAAATTTAGCTTCCGTAAATACCTGTACTGGACCCGCAAGGTCTAACAATTCAACGGTTGGTGGAATGATAAAGGCTAATTTTTTCATTGTGACTTAAGTTAGAAATTGTTTCGCTATTTTTTATGATTCAAAGGTACGGCTTGCAAGCCCCCAAAAAAAGACAAGAATAGGTCAGAAACGGACAAAATAAAACTAAACAGGCGGATTGGTAAATTTCTGCACCAAAATGAGGAGCAAAAATGAGCCGCTGGTAACAGTCTCCGTTGCCCAAAGTATGCCAAAAGCCACAAGCTCATTCAAGTCTAGCGCAACGTGACTTGGAGGCGTACCATAGGCGGATGGGCGGTTGCAAGACCTGTCCCGATTGCTGAGGAACGCCAAACGTACGCTTTCAAGTCACGCTTTCGCTGGGCTTGAAAGGATTACGGCTTTGGGGGGTAAGGATGGTTGGAACAACGGGGAACAAGCTGGCTGCATTGCTTACGCCTGTCAGAGACAGACTGATATGCGGTTCAAGTCTGAAGACTTGAACCAGCGTCTGCGGGGGAAGACCTTGCGCCAGCGGTACAATAGGTTGGGGGATGGCGGGACGGTTCGGGTGGAGGATGCCAGGAATGGATAAGCGGGGTTAATTTTGGAAAATAGACCTTGGGCCAATTGGGGGATTGAATTTGAAGCCTTTCAGCCTTTTTATAAAAAAAGCCCTTTCAGCCGTTATGAGATTATATAGTAACGTGTAAAAGATAACTTGTTTAGCTGGTTTAGAGAAGTTTAGCAGGTTTAGCTTTAAACCTGCTAAACTTCTCTAAACCAGCTAAACCAAAACTTCACAACTTATTTTTTACACGTTACATAACACATAAAAATAATCGTACATTCGCCCGACTAAACCATCAATATGAAAAGTACAGAAGAAACGAAGATACCACTCGACATCCCAAGTGATGAACGGCACTACATTACCTATGCCTTATGGTCACTCTCCAAGCACATCAAATTTGCGCAGGACGATTTCATCCTGGAAGCCGCCCAGCAGATACCGGAGTTGGGCGACCACCTGAGCACTTGCTATCAGCTTGTGGAAACCACCCCAAAGACGGAGCCTTATATGCTTTCGCCCAAGGAACTGCTCTCCATCTTCGTCTGCTTTGACCTTAGCCATAGGGCCATGACCGGGCCAGCGCATTTCGACCTGATGATGCAGTACCAGGACGAAAAGGACGAAATCTGCGTCGCCACCTTCGACGATGCGCTGAGGAACAAGGAGCGCAGCTTCGAATTGCTGGTGCCGTTTCTGGATAGCATGACGGATTTCGCTGAAAAAAACGCCGACGCACACCAACTCCATAGATACTTGCGCATCGCAAGGCGGCTCCCATTGCCCGGCAGCAAAGGCACACGGCAGGAGTTCGCCCCCTTCGACGAACCGTTCAAGCTCCCCGATTCCCATCCCGAATTCCGCTTGGGGAAATACCAAAATTCCGACATCCGTATCCACCTCCATCGCAACATTGTTGTGGATATGAATTTCCACCTCATTTTCCCCTTGGTCACGACCATTATCGAAATGCCCGACAACCTCCCCTCCCGCATCATCAACGCCTACTTTCCCGACTTCCGGCACTATTTCAACCACATGACCGAACACATCAACCTGCTGAAGGGCACCGACGAACAATACAACGACATCGAATACATAAAAAAGAACAGCTTCAGGCAGGCGTTGCCAGAACCCGTGTTCGGCAGCATCTACCTCGCCTTCGACTTCGCCCTGAAGCTCTGCTTCTCCGACAAAGCCTACACTAACTACCCCGCCCTCATTGTGGACCGCTTCGGCCTGGTCGGGCAGCAAATGTTCGGCAAACACGCCGCCAACAATAAAATGGAAGATGGCTTAAAAACCGCCCTGCCCATGCTCACCGATTATTTCGGCTTCCTGACCAACGAACTCGACCNNTCAGCAGGTGGAATGGTGGGATTAGAGTTGGGAAGAAACACACTTGGAACAACGGTGCGAACAGTCTGGGGCTGCTAAAACTGTACTTGCAGCAACTGGTATTTTATCCCGTAAATTAAGTATTTCATTGAAAATGACTTCAATGACCAATGACCTTTAATGACGTTTAACCAGCAGTGCAAATATGGCAAGTTGTCCTACCCCACCCTTTAATTTGGCGATAGTATATCCAAATCCGTCAAATTTTGCAGGGCTTCCTCATTGTCGGTATCAAGCAAATAAGGGTTGTCCTCTTTGATATCCGCAGCGGTGGGCGAGGCGGCGAAAGCGCTTTCAATGAAATTGCAGATGGTGACATAGACCATGCCCGGGTCATCCTCCTCGCCATCAGGCCGAGTGTCAATCATGGCCAGAATGGTTTGTTTGTTCATCAATTGGTCCGACCAGTTGACGCTTTCACGGAGGTAGGCATAGGCGTTTTCCCAATCCGATTTTGCCGCAAACAACTTTGATATGTTGTCGGCTACTCGGGAGTTCCAGCGCTTCCAGCTCCTGTCTTTAAACCCTTTGGTATTTTCAAAAGACTTGAGCAAAAGGCCCAAGGCCCGCTCCTTGTCATCGAGGTCTTCCAATAACATCATCGCCAAATGCACTTCTATTTCTTCATCCCGATGCCAAATCTTATAGCCAGCCTCCAAGAACTCCCTCCCCTCGTCAAAGCGTTGCAACGCACGAAGGCAGATGCTTTTGTTGATGTAAAAATCACCTTCAAGTACTTTTCTATCGGCTTGGAATTCATTGAATTCAACCAATGCCTCATCGTACATGCCAATGGAGAGGAAATACTGCCCAAAATCATAGGAATGAAAATAAATAGGCTGCTCGGAGGCCATATCGTCTTTTTTCATGGCTTCTATTTTCGCTATCGCTTTGTCATGGTGTCCCAGTTCGGCATATATACATGCCAACCAACTATAGAATTTGGTATTGTAGCCTTCATGGTCGCCGAGTATCTGCAGGAACCACTGCTCGGCCTCCTTGTACCGTTTCTCTATGTAGCAGAAAATCCCAAAATACTGATAGGCAAACTCACCCTTGGCAAACTCCCTGTTCTCCCAGGGCCAATGGTCAATTATCATTTGTCCGGCTTCGAAAAGCTCTTTTTCCATGCGCAGGTAAGCCAGCTCGTGCATCAATGATTCCACATCGCAGCCTTCAAAGTCACCGGACATCAGTTTGGGCAAATTTTCATTCACGATAGCCAGCGCCTTTTCCCGCTCCTCTTTATCTTCGGGATGGACATACAAATCACGAGCATCTGCGCACCAAGTTTTGGGTTTCATATTGAAGGATTGTAAATGATGAAGTTAGGACGATTCCTGGTTTTTAGCGGATAAATTTACGCCTAATTATTGAGGTTGTTGGAAATTGTTGGAGGTTGTTGTAAACGATTTCAAATCAATAACTTGTGGGTTCTTCGTGATTTCATGTGGGTAAACATCTTTCATCCCCGAATACTCGGGGATGAAAGATGTGAAAAAAATTACCCACAAAAACTCAAGAAGAACCTGATTCTTTTTATTGATAGTCGCATTAGAAGATAATGGTTCTTCACTGATTTTCAATAAAATGACCTTAATGACCAATGACCTTAATGACGTTTAATGACGTTTATCTTTCAAAGGTATCCCCCATTTTTTAATAAAAAAAGCCCAGCAACCACGCCAGGCCAAAACAATTTAATTATGCCAGTATAGAAAATTACACTTCCGGCTCCAGCTCCACGGCGAACCGATTAATCTTGCCCTTTAGTATCCGCAGCTGATAAGCCACATAAGGCTTATAGCCCGGCGCCGTGACCCTCATCAGGTAGTAGCCGTATTTGATGGGCTTGAATTCCGCCTCACCGTCCATATTGGTAATGGCCGTGTTCACCACGCCGTTCACCAATTGCACCTCCGCCCCAAATATGAACTCGTCAGTCATCTTTCTTTTAACTATTATTTTCGCTTGCGTCACCGTCTTCGGCAGCGGCACCAAGTCACGGGTATTAAACCATAAGTCCACCAATGCCGGGTCGGACCCCGATAGGGTGAACACCATGCCGTCCAAGCGGCCAGTCAATAAATTCATGTTTTCCCTGACGTTCTTTGCCAATAGCTGCTTGTATCCAGTGATGGCCACCTGCTTGTTGCGGGTGCCCGATTCCCAAGCCACCCAGGTATCAATATCGGACCGCAGCGTGTCCAATTTCCCCTGGTCAAGCCCGAAAGGAGTGACCGACGCCAGCAGTTCCGTGCCCTTTTCATGGATGGGTTCGCAGTTCGGCCCCAACTGGTCGAGCGGCAGCGCATCCAGCTTCGCCTCCGTCCAGTCCATGGAACCCTTCAGCACCAAATTGCCGATACTATCGGCATAGGAGTAAATGGCTTTTGCCGCTATGGTGGCCGATAAATAAAGCGCTTTCCGATATACATCCCGTTGGGCCGTCGTGTCCTTGGTATCCTCGCTGGCCAAAGGCACCAGTTCGTCAATGGCATCGTTGCGGTTCGTAAAAAGGGTCATGGCAGCAGCAAAGGCGGGAATCACATCGAACCGGACCTTCTTGCTGAGATAAAGCGCTGCAATCGCTTTGAACATCTTGATTTTGGCGTCAAGCTCCTTCCTGATTTTGCTCATTTTTCTTTTGGTTTGCAATTTCCCGCCGTAGGGTCGGCACCTAACTTGAACACGTGGTCATTTGCCACAACACCAGCGGCGTGAAATATTTGTGAAATTATCATACCACGAAATTTATGCCAATTATTTCAGCTTAACAAAGTACAACGAAGTGGGTGAGTTTTGTTTTAAAAAATTCTTCCAGCGGGTGGCGAAGGCCAAGCCTATGGCGGATGGGCGGTTTCAGGACCTGTCCCGATTGCTCGGGACTGTCGGACGTACCCTTTCAAGTCACGCTTTCGGTTGACTTGAAAGGGTTACGGCTTTTTGGGGGTAAGGATGCTTGGGACAACGGGGAACAAGCTGGCTGCATTGCTTACGCCTGTCAGAGACAGGCTGATATTCGGTTCAAGTCTGAAGACTTGAACCAGCGTTTGCGAGGGAAGACCATGCTACAGCGGGTTTGAGGAAGGCTTGGAAGGCTTGCCACATCGGTTAGTGCACGTAATTTGCTGAAATTTAATACGTTTGCTAAAACAATCCTTTGCATTCAAACCAAACCAGTTGACCACCATGCCTTTTAGCGAAGAAGATTACGACAAATTAATACGACTGTGCATCATGTTGGACAGGGATGCCATCGTGCTGGCACCAAAATTCCTGCAGTTCCGCCAAGACGCCGAAAAAGGGATATGGAAAACCATTTCCAGCTACTACCCGGAACTGGTGCCGCACCTGGACTCACTCGCCGGACGAATCAACCAAGCATTGGACGAATGCATGGAGCATATCATGGAAAGCTGTTTCGATGTCCTATCTGGTGTGGAGGCAGAAGAAGAACAGCTCGTCGTGTTCAAACAGGAGCGGACGGACTTCGAGGCGGAGATGGCAGAAGCACGTGCGGAGATGCACCTATATGGCTCTCAAGCGGAAGCCTTCGTGGAAGACATGCGGCAAACCATCAATTCCACGATCGCCTCGGAGAACTTCACCCACCGCTGTCAGGAAATCGTGAAAAAAGCAGCCTACGAAGCCTTCCCCGAAATCATCGAATTCACCGCCACCTCACTGCGTATGCTCGAATACACCATCAATCTTTTTATGAGCGAATTCAACGTGGGTTTTGAATACGTCACCCAAGGCTATCGGTATAATAGGTTTGGGGATGGCGGGACGGTTCGGGTGGAGGATGACAGGAATGGTTAGGCGGGTTAAGTCTCAACGCTGGTTCATCCCGAAAGCTTTCGGGATGAACCAGCGCTTGCGGGGGAAGACCATGTGCCAGCGGGGTGTTTTGAATTCCGTTTACGCTGGAACAAGTCTTCAGACTTGTTCCTCCTATATTTTCGTCTCCGACGAAAGCAAGCTGGCTGCATTGCTTACGCCTGTCAGAGACAGGCTGATATGCGGTTCAAGTCTGGAGACTTGAACCAGCGTCTGCGGGGGAAGACCATGTGCCAGCGGGTAAAAGCAATCAGGAAAGAATTGGGTGTAGTAGTGTTCTGTTTTAGCCATTTTCTCAAGTAGTTAGATGATTTGACAAATTTATAAAAATTGCCAAAACTGGCTGTACGTATGCCTAAGATTTGACAAATCTTAAAGATTTGTCAAATCTGCGCCACTCGCCGTGATGCACAGCAGCCGCAACCCGAGAAAGTTCGATGATTTGGCAGGGTAACAGCAGAAAGACTTGATTTCATCCCGCCCTAAGCACGGCACTTCCCCTTGTCATCCGCCAAAGGCGGAACTGCGGTGTCGTGCTGGAAAGTCTTGTGCACGTAGGTAAATGCCCTGCCCTTTTTGAAAATCAATGCAAAAGTTCCAGCAAGTGTGGAGCGAAGCGGCACTTGCGGCGTTGTAGCAGTGGCCCGCAAGTGCCACTTCGCTCCACACTTTGTTGTGCGACATGAAGTTGTAACCTTTTTGCCAAATTAAGTTTTGATTCTGAGTTAAATCCCTAAACAGAGGAGCATGCATTTTTAGAATTTTTCGGGTGTACTTGATTTTAATTTTGACAGTTCTGAATCTATTTTACGCAATATGCAGAAAGTCAATCAGTTACAACCAAGGGTCCTAACTTCATGTCGCACATCAACTTGCTCAAACTACTGCTTTTTTTGCAGTTTTTCAGCGACTGCCTGATTGGGATGAATAAGACTTGCGGCAACGGGTGAAACACTTGCTACAGCGGGTTTTTATGTGAATGGTGTTGTGAATATTCCGTTTACGCTGGAACAAGTCTCCAGACTTGTTCCTCCTATATTTTCGTCTCCGACGAAAGCAAGCTGGCTGCATTGCTTACGCCTGTCAGAGACAGGCTGATATGCGGTTCAAGTCTGGAGACTTGAACCAGCGTCTGCGGGGGAAGACCATGTGCCAGCGGGTAAAAGCAATCAGGAAAGAATTGGGTGTAGTAGTGTTCTGTTTTAGCCATTTTCTCAAGTAGTTAGATGATTTGACAAATTTATAAAAATTGCCAAAACTGGCTGTACGTGTGCCTAAGATTTGACAAATCTTAAAGATTTGTCAAATCTGCGCCACTCGCCGTGATGCACAGTAGCCGCAACCCAAGAAAGTTCGATGAGTTGGCAGGGTAACAGCAGAAAGACTTGATTGCATCCCGCCCTAAGCACGGCACTTTCCCTTGTCATCCGCCAAAGGCGGAACTGCGGCATCGTGCGGGGAAGTCTTGTGCACGTATGTAAATGCCCTGCCCTTTTTGAAAATCAATGCAAAAGTTCCAGCAAGTGTGGAGCGAAGCGGCACTTGCGGCGTTGTAGCAGTGGCCCGCAAGTGCCACTTCGCTCCACACTTGCTCAAACTACTGCTTTTTTTGCAGTTATTCAGAGATTACCTGATTGGGATGAATAAGACTTGCGACAACGGGAGGTAAGCATGCTTGGAACAACGGGGGGCTTGCAGCAACTGGTTGTGACCACAAAAACTGGGCTTGGCTCTTATTTAAAACAGAAAGTAGGTATTTAATTTGCAAACCATGACAGAATTTTAGACATTTGCGCAAAATCCTGTCAATGCTGCGGTCGAACTTAAAATATTTGCGGGAAAAAAAGAATCTTACCCAAAGTGAGCTTGCACAGATATTGGAGGTTAGCCGTTCGACTTATGCCAACTACGAAAAGGAACAATCTGACCCCCCTGCAAGCCAATTGCTAAAATTAGCTCAATTCTACAAAGTCAGCACGGACGAATTGATGACAAAAGACATTGGTGCTCCATTGTTCCGAAAGACGCCGGAGGCATCTGATAGCATACTGTCTGATAGCATTCGGGTATTGCCAATAACAATCTCGGCCAATCAAAATCCCAACATAGAACTGGTGCCAGCAAAAGCTATTGCAGGGTATGTAACAGGAATGAGAGAGGCATCCTTTATTTCCGAACTACCACGGTTTTATTTGCCCAAGCTGCCAGAAGGTACTTATCGGGCTTTTGAAATTGAAGGCGATTCAATGCCCCCTATCCAAGAGGGATACATCGTGGTTGGGAGATTCGTTGAGCACGCTCGTGATTTGAAAAGCGGACAGCGCTATATTCTGGTCTTGAGGGATAAGGGTGTGGTGTTCAAAAAAGTAATCAGTGAACTAGAATCGAGCAAGAAACTGATACTGGCTTCCGACAATACAGAATACCTGCCCTATTCAGTAGCGGCGAAAGACGTACTTGAGGCATGGGAATTTAAGGCATTTATAGGCTTTCCTGATAAGCTGGACATGAATTATATCCTATTGGACAAGCTGGACCTTATTCAGCAACAAATAGCATTGTTAAATTTTGCAAAAGCCTGATTGCTACCATGAGAAACGACTTCCTTCATAAAATGGGATATACCACAAAGAATGGGCTTGTCCATAACTTGGACGAAGCCCTGAACAATGTGGAACGCCTTTTCATAGATGAAGCCAAGAAGTTGGATGTTCCAGCCGATGCAGTCTTTTTTAGGCGGTATTACAGGAAGGATGACGATGAATTGCCTCATTTTTCAACCCCTGCTGTTTGCATTTTCAATCAAAAAGACCGTTTCTTTAACTCTGAAGAGCACAAAAAACTTCATGCAGCCTTGTGGAGTGCTGGTAAAACGGAAATTTACATCATTCGAGGAGAGACAAGGGTTGACATTATCAATGCTCGGAAACCTGCAAAACGGGTTGATAAGAATGTAAGCATTGAAGGGGCAGATTTAGTTTTGGTGCCAGCTGCTGCTATTGAGAGTTTTGATGGTACAAGGTTCTCTGCTCATTTATTCGGGAGCGGCACATTTTGGGAGCAATCCGAAATGCAGGGGAAAATAGATGGTAACAGCAACCCTTATGTTTTTTTGTTGGATTATTTGATGGAAGTTCGGGAGCAACTCCAGAAAGATAAAACCATCGGAATAGAGGATGTCACAACCATTGACAAGCTTTTGATAACTTGCATCCTTATTAAATTTTTAGAGGAAATACAAGACGATAAGGGCAAACATACCCTAAAAGCTATTTACAAGAAACACAAAATAGAAACGGAAAAATTTGATGAAGGGCTTAGAAGGGGTATATGCATTGACATCCTTTCAGATTTAGCAGGAGAATTCAATGGTGAAATATTCAATACTTTTTCCGAGAATGAGATTTCAAAAATTGCTAAAGCCAACTTATCTTCCATTGCTGATTTTCTAAGTGCTGAAGTTGATGTAAGGACAAAGCAAACCTTTATCTGGAAACAGTTTGATTTCAAGCGCTTACCTGCGGAGGTCATCAGTGCTATCTATGAGAATTTCATTCAGGCTGAGGCAAAAAGGAATGAAGAAGATAGGAAAGATGTGGTTTACACTCCTTTGCACTTGGTCAATTTGATGATTGACGAGGCGATGCCCTTAGACCAACCAGAGTTGTTCAAAAACAATAGTTTCAAAGTATTAGACCCATCATGTGGTTCCGGCGTTTTTTTGGTGGCTGCCTATAAAAGGATGTTACAATGGTGGACAATTAACAACTACCATGAAAAGAAAGAAATAATCTACCCCGACAAAAAAGTAGCCAAGCAAATCTTAGAGGACAATATTTTTGGTGTTGACATTGAAGGGGTAGCCGCATTGGTCAGCAAATTTGGCTTAACTACTGCCTTTTTAGATAAGCTAACGCCTAAAGAGATTTGGGACAACCTTAAATTCAAAGACCTTAGTGAGAAAAACATCCAAGGTGATATAAATTTTGTGGTTTGGGCAGAGTCTGCAATGCAAAGAAATGAACAGTTTGATTTAGTAATTGGAAACCCCCCATTCAATGACTCGAAGGAAGGAAAGATTACAGAAGAAGACTTTAAAAGGGTGTTTGGTAAAAATGTACCAAGGAATAATTTGGCACTTAAGTTCTTTGAGGGCGCTTTGTATTTTGGGAAAAGAGTTTGCATGATAATACCTTCAAATGTTTTTCTTTACAATAAAAGCAAGCCGTCGCAAAGCTATCGGAAAAAGATTTTCACAGATTACTGTGTAGAGAAAATTTATGACTTTACACATTTGAGAAGGGATTTGTTTCATAAAAGCGCAGACATTCCCGTTGTATCTCTTTTAGTTAAAAGGGTACCTTCACAGCATGAACCCATTGAGCATATTGTCGTCAAACGTCAGCTTCTGGGTGAAAAGAAAATGTATTTTGAGATTGATTATTACGATAAACATCAAATACGGTGGGATTGGGCAGCTGATGAAGACAAGCAATTTGTTTGGAAGACAAATTTGCTGGGTGGTGGGAGATTGTTTCATTTGGTTTATAGATTGAGTTTGTTGGAGACATTAGAAGATTTTTTAATTGAGAAAACTAAAAAGAGAAAATGGACTTATAGCATTGGATATATTACAGAGCATAGCAAAAAGAAAAAAATTCCTGCTAAATTTATCACACATAAAAAAACTATTGCTCCAAATTCCTTTGATGAGTTTGGAAATTTCGATACTATCCCAGAAGATACAAAGTTATTTGTGGAAATTAGAAATAAAGAACTCTTTAGCGCTCCTCATATTGTTTTCAAATTAGTTGTTGAAAAATCCAAAATTCCAATGGCATTCGTAAAAGAATACCTATGCTTCAACAGTAGCTTTGTTGGAATTGCCGCCCCAGAGCAAGAAGAGGAAGAATTATATAAAATCTATGATAGAATTCATAAAAACGAAAAGACTGCCGACCTCTATCGGGCATACATCTTAGCGAACAGCTCAAAAGCAATTGTTTATCATGAAACATCCATCGTTAAGGAAGATATTGACAATTTGCCCTATCCTCAAGATGAAAAATACTTAGACACGTCTGCTGGCGAGTCAATCATTGTAAATGATGTGCTAAAATACTACCGTCATTTTGGTAAAGCCATAACAGATAATAGTGCAGGCAAAATTTTGCACAACCCAATCGGCAGTAAAGAACTGAACCCCTTTGGCACAGCCTTTTGTGAAGTTTTGAACGAAATCTATGCCGAAGACGGCAAATCGTGGCAAGCTGGGCGATTGCTCATAACCCCAACTTATGTAAGCTACCAATTTGGGTTTGGAAAGAATGGCGGTTTGATAAACGAAATTCAGGAATTGCCATCTGATGAAAAAATTCAAGCTATGTTGGATGATGCCAAATCCAACAGTGGGGTAAGATTCAAAAGAATTGTCCGCTACTACAACCATGAGGATGGCTATGATTGCATCTATCTTATCAAACCCCGAGCCAGACGATATTGGCTACAATCCATTGCGTTACGTGATGCTGACGATACGTTTATGGACTTGAAAAAAGCAGGATATTAAACTCCAAAGTATGAATGGAATAGCATCATACAGAGAACTAAAACCGAACAAAGAAGTTCAAAAACTTATCGCTTACGTAGGCGAAAAATTGCCCTTTTTCCCCCAGTCAAACGAATACAGAGAGATATTGAGAAAAAAGAAAAATGAAGACCAGCATTCTGGGGCTATGTGTGTCTATATGACAAACGCTTGCCAGGCGAAATTTAATTTTCAAAGGGAAAATGCCCAATTTGGCAGTCATACGATTGATATTGGGGTTTACAAAGGAGCTATCTTGATTTTCGTCATTGAAGCGAAAATACTCCCAACCCCAGAAGGCACAAATAATAACCAAAGGGTTGAACATGAATATGTTTATGGAAAAGGGGCTGGAATTCAACGATACAAGGATGGGGTACACGGTGTTGATAATGAAAACACACTATTTCCAGACGGCGGAATGCTAGCCTATGTCAAGGAAAATGATTTCGCCTTTTGGCACAGTAAAGTAAATCAATGGATTTTAGACGCTGAATGGGGTGCCACTGAACAACTGCAAAAGGTGAATTTAGATAAAATTGCCACATTTATATCTGCCCATTCTCGTAAGGATGGTTCGGTGATAAGATTGCATCATTTTTGGGTTTACGTAGTATCCTAAAGTTGCATTCCAATTTGCTCAATCAAGTCTTCCCAAAAAAATCCCCCTCAAAACGCCCCCACCCCCCACCTCATCCCATGCATATCCGACTTCCCCTTCGGGTTCTTCATGAACATCCGGAAGAAGTAGCGCTTGTGGGGGTCGAGTTTTTTGGTGGTCAGTGTGGGTTCGCTGGTTCTGGCGACGGTGAACCAGTTTTGGTTGTCCTCCGATGCTTGCCAATAGAAGAACAGGAGCAAGGTGGGTTTTTTGCCGCAGGACATGGTGGTGGTGCCCGTTTTTGGGTTACGCTCCACCCTGAAGGAAGTGACGGAGGCGGGCCTGCGCAGCGAGTACATCATCAGGTACGGGAAGCCGGTGTGAAATTCGTAGAGCTTTTTTTGGTAGACGAGCTGTATCATGTACACGCCCCATAACGCTACGATGGGCTTCAGTTGCGTGAGGAGCGCCTTTTTGCGCTTTCGCTTTACGCCGCCCTCGTCATAGTCGGGGCTTATGTACCGCAAACCTTCCAGTTCCTCCATCAGGGGCATCGCCACTGCCAAGGATGGCAGCGTTTCGGGCATATTGGGCTGGCGGTGTGCCTCGTATTGCTTCACCACCTGTTTGAGGTGGTAGGTCATAGAGACTTCTTCCCGCCATTTGAGGATGTCGGTTTCGATATAAGCGGATTTGTCGAATAGCCAAGGCATGTGTGCTGATTTTTGCGATGCGGAACATGGTTTTGTGTGGTGACGGATGGACGCTCAAAACGCCCGTCCCGGAATATAAAAGTGCATGTCCGAGTTCCCGGTCAGGGCCGCCCATCCCCTTCTGAACCTACGGGCAGCCGTAAAGGATGTTTCAAGAAGCCCGCTGATTTTTTTTGAGAACGCTACCGAGTAGATAGGACGGTGGTGGTAGCTATTTTTCTGTGGGAAATGGAGTGGGTTCAAATACCCTGTTGATTACCCTTAGATTAGTTTCTTTGAAGTGTTGTGCAACTTGGGAAGTGAACATCCCCCTAATCCGCCTTTGGCGGAGGAATTTGTCTCTGCTAAATGTGGCAAATAATGGATTTAGCAGGCTTTAATTCCTCCGCCAAAGGCGGATTAGGGGGATGTCTTACCGAAAAAGCTGACCATCTCCATTATTTCCACTTTCTATGGGTAATCAACAGGCTCAAAAACCTCCCCGCCGTTGATTCAAGCTGCTGCACAGCAACAAAATAGGTGAATTTCATTGTTTTGATGTCTAAATTCCCGTTTTTGGCGGCGATTTCCTTCCCTATTCGCTATTTGCGTATTTCCTGAGGCACTTACGCTCTTTCCGGACGCTCTTACGCTTTTTCTGGACGCTTCTACGCTCCGTCCGGAAGCTCTTACGCTTTTTCCTGAGGCACCTACGCTCCGTCCGGACGCACTTACGCTTTTTCTGGACATTCCTACGCTTCGTCCGGACGCTTTTACGCTTTTTCTGGACACTACTAAGCTCCGTCTGGACGCACTTACGTTTTTTCCCGAAGGTCGTACGACCCTGTTTCCCGCACCCACCCGCTCACCGGTCACCAATCACCGATTACCAATCACCACTCAACGCCACCCACTCACACCGTCACCTCCCAACCCCGCTCGTACGTCCTGCCCCATAGTTTCATCGCTTCATTGTCACCAAAAATGTGCCCGTTTCGCTGGTCAATGTTCAGCACCCGGCCCGTCTTCCAGGCGATGTTGCCGAGTTGGCACATCAGCACGCTCTTGTGGCCTTCGGCAATGGGGCTGGTGTGCGGCTTGCCCGTGCGCACGGCTTGGAGGAAGTTGGCGATGTGCACCCCGTCGAGGGTCGCATCGGGGCTGGCGGCGTTGGTGGAATTGGCGGCAGGCTCGCTGGGTTTCACCTCCTTGATGAGCTTCACCGGATTGTCGTTCGAGAAGATTTTGTAGCCATTGCCGACGACCAGCATCGTGCCTTTTTCCCCGTAGAAGAGGTTGCCCCGCCCGTCGCCCTCGATGGGGTGGACGTTGCAACTGCGGCTCTCCCAGGTCATCATGCGCCCGTCCTCAAATTCGTAGTTCACTACCATCGTGTCGGGGAACTCCCATTCATCGTTGAAGGCATAGCGGCCACCGCTGGCCACCACCCGGCTGGGGTAGTCCTGCCCCATGCCCCAGCGGGCCACGTCTATTTCGTGGGTGCCGTTGTTCAGCGCCTCGCCCGTGCCCCAGTGCCAGAACCAGTGCCAGTTGTACGGGTGCAGGTTGTCCCGGTAGGCGGTGCGGGGCGCAGGGCCTTGCCAGAGGTCCCAGTCGAGGCCGGCTGGCACGGGCGCTTCCTTGCCAAAGCCAATGGGTTGGCGGTTGTTGGCGTACCAGCCCTTGGCCATGTACACCTTGCCGATGGCGCCGCCGTGCAGTTCGTCCATCGCCTGCACCACGTTCGGCCACGAGCGGCGCTGGTTGCCCATCTGGATGATGCGGCCATATTTGCGCTCGGCCTCCAGCAGCAGTTCGCCCTCACGGGGATTGTGGCTGCACGGTTTTTCGACGTAGACGTGCTTGCCCGCCTTCACCGCCAGTATGGCCGCCGGGGCGTGCCAATGGTCGGGCGCTGCGATGCAGATGGCGTCCAGGTCCTTGTTGTCCAACAGTTTGCGGATGTCCTTTTCGCCCTTGGGCGGGCGGTTTTGCAGCTTCGCAATGCCAGCGATGCCCGTGTCGAGGTAGCCCTGGTCCACGTCGCATATCCACGTGACCTCAGTGTCGGGCATCTTGGCAAAGTTCTCCGCCAAGGCCATGCCCCGGCTTCGGATGCCCATCACGGCCACGTTGATTTTCTTGGAAGGCAGCCCCCTCGTGAAAAATGGGATGGGCTGAATGGTGGCGGCCACGCCCGCAAGGGCGGCGCTTTTGATGAAGGTGCGGCGGGTGGTTGTCATAAATTTAGGTTTAGAGGGTTTAGAGGGTTTAGAGGGGTTTAGGAGGGCAAGGGGTTACGAAGTTTAGAGGGGTTTAGAAGGTTTAGTTGGGTGCCTGCTAAACCCTCTAAACCCGCTAAACCCCTCTAAACCCTACCGAGGCACTTCAATCTTCTTCAAAATATCATCTATCACATCCTTTGTATCAAATCCCTCCATCTCCCGCTCCGGGGTCAGGATGATGCGGTGGTTCAGCACCGGGTACGCCACGAACCGGATGTCGTCGGGCGTCACGAAGTCCCGTCCGCTCATGGCAGCGATGGCCTTCGAGGCTTTCAGGATGGCCAACGAGGCCCGTGGAGAAGCTCCGAGGAACAGGTCGGGATGTTCCCGGGTGTTGTGCACCACGGCGGCGATGTAGTCGAGCAGTTCCTCCCGGATTTGCACTTGCTCCACCAGTTTGCGACACTCGGCAATGCCCGCATCGCTGAACACGGGCTTCACGTCGTCCTTCACCGCCATGCTGAAATCGCTGCGGAAGCGGCGCAGGATGGCCTTTTCCTCCGCCAGTTCGGGGTAGTTCACGTTGATTTTGAAGAGGAAACGGTCGAGCTGCGCCTCCGGCAATTTGTAGGTGCCCTCCTGCTCGATGGGGTTCTGGGTGGCCATCACGAAGAAGGGCTGCCGCATGTCGTGGGTCGTGCCGTCCACCGTCACCTGGTATTCCTCCATCACCTCGAACAGCGCCGACTGCGTCTTGGCTGGGGCGCGGTTTATCTCGTCAATGAGGATGATGTTGCTGAACACCGGCCCGGCATTGAAGCTGAAGTCCGAGGTCTTCATGTTGAAAACGGTGGTGCCCACCACGTCGCTCGGCATCAGGTCTGGGGTGAACTGGATGCGGGAGAAGCCTACGTCCAGTGTTTTTGCCAACAGCTTTGCGGTCAGCGTTTTGGCGATGCCCGGCACCCCTTCGATGAGCACATGGCCGTTACAAAACAGCGCCACCAGCAGCAGGTCTATCATCTCTTCCTGCCCCACGATGACCTTGCGCAGCTCGTTTTTTACTGCACCCACGGCGTTATAGACGGGCGAGAGGTCGAGGCGGTTTTGCTGCCAAGCGGGCACTGCTTCCACCACGACGCTCGGCTCCACAGGAGCAGGCACAAACTCCGCTTCGGCGGGTTGTTGTTGTTGTGGTGTTTCTGGGTTTGTTGAGTCCAGTTCTTGGGTTGGGTCGAGATGTTCGTCTGTCATTATTGAAAATGATGAATAGTGGTTGCGGATTGGAAAGCCCGAAGGGGTTTCTAAGCCAATATTTCACTCAGGCTTAGAAATCCCTTCCTACGGTCGGGCTTTCCAATCCTTCGTTAGGTTTTACGAGAAAAAAACCATCGCTCCCCTGCGGCTGATAAAGCGGCATGAGGATGAGGCCGTCGGCGGGGCTGCGGATTTCGCCGTGGCGGTCGTGGGCGAGCAGTTCGCCTTTGACCACGGGTTGGAAGTTCCGGTAGCCGGGCCGCATTTCAAAATCGTCGCCCGCTTTGATGGAGTGGACTTGGATTAGGTCTGCGATTTTCGGTAAATTTTTCGAGTATTCCGTCAAAATCTCGTCGTGGCGGTTCTCCACGTCCTCGTGGCGCACGGCCCCGATGCTCCTCATGCAATTGATGATGGCGGCGATGTTGCGGTTGACGGACAAGGGGTCGTCGTGCTGCCCCGCTTCAAAGGCCGCTGCAGCCACCGGGAGGCTGAAGTTTTCTTTGTTGAAAAAATGCAGCGTCGTGCCACGGATGCCCCGCATCAGGCCAGTGACCACGGGTGCGGACAGCCCGCTGGCGATGCGCACGCTCTCCGGGTCGTCGGTGGCGATGGCGAAGATGCCGCCGCTGGCCGAGGTGGTGTGCAGGTCAAGCAGCACCACCCGGTCGGGCTGGCAATCGGCTATCTCGGCCTTTACCGCTTGCAGCAGCTCGTACAGTTCAAGGTCTTCGGAGTCGAGTTCTTCGAGCTTCGACAACAGGATGCGCTGGATGTTTTCGGGTGTCCACTGTCGGTTCAAGTCCTTGACGATGAAGCGTTTGCCTTCGGAAAAGGCCCTGATGTTGCCCACCAGCCCCAACAGCCTGCCCCGGTACTGAAAATCAGGGTTGACGTGCGGTTCCCGGTCAAGGAGCGCAAATACGGTCTGCAATGCGTGAACCCCGGCTGGCTCGTTGCCGTGCATCCCGGCGATGCAGAGGAAGAGCGGGCCGGGAGCGTCGCCGATGTGGCGTCCGATGATATGTTTTTGAAAATTGGAGATGGCTGACAGTTGTTTTTCAATTCGGAGGGGCAAGGTAGGATTTTGGCAACGACTTTTCCAAAACACGCAGGGGGGATGGGACACGGATGGAACGGATTTAACGGATTAGAACGGATTCTTACAAAAGGAAAAATCGTTCTAATACGTGTTCCATCCTCCTCCCGCTCACAGCCCCCGAAAAGCCCCATCCACCACCACATTCAAGGGCGTGAACAGCTCCCCATCCCAAGTGCCGAAGACGCCAATTGGCCTGCCGCAACTGAGCGCCACCAGCTTCCACCCCAGGTCGTCGCCGACATCCAGGGGCAGTTGCTTGCGCAATGCGTCCACCAGCACGAATTTCTTTTGGTGAAAAATGGGCACTACTCCTTCCAGAAATGCCGGAAACCTTGCCAGCCAAGGGTTCTCCGCCAGTGCCCCGGCATAAGCATCGGCAAAGTCGGCCAGTGCTGGGAACCCATTGCGGAGCGAAAAAGCCGCCTCGCTGTACTCGAACTGCTTCAAGACTGCCCGCTGCGGCCACGCCGATGGATAAAAAACCACCTCCGCCCGCAGCACCGTTCCCAGTCGGAAAGTCGTCTCGAAGCCCTGCCCGCCCCACGAAAAATCGAGCAGCAGTACCATTTTCCCTGTCGCTTCGCCGATGAGCCAAGTGCGGCGGGCGAGCAGGTTGCCGTCCTCGGCCTCTTCGGTTTGTCCGGCCACCAGCCAGTTATCGGCCACGGCTTCGAGGCTGAGGATGTCTTCTTTTTTAAAATTGACGCCAGCGAGCGAGAGCAGGTCGTCCTGCAGGGGTTCGGGCAGCGTCTCCAATCGCTGGAACGCTCGCAGCAGCAAGTAAATCTCGCCAAGCTCGGCAAGTATTTTTTCGTGCCAATTGGCCTCCGACATCAGCAGCGGCATCTGCCGGATGCGGCGGGCGAGGGTGCCGAGCTTAGCGTCCACCATGCGGGCGGCGAGGTCGTTGAAGTAGCTCGTGGCTTGCCCCTCCAGCGTGGCGAGGCCCTGGCGGAAGAGGTCGAGCAGCCAGCTTTCCAGTTTGGCCAGCCCGGCGGACATTTGCAGGATGCGCTTTTCCCGGTTTAGTTTTCGCTTTTCGGCGAGGGCTTGGTCAACTTCGGGGCTGCGTTGCGGAGCGGCATCAGCGGTAGGTTTTGCAGTGCGTTCGCTGCGCTTTTTCAGCCAATCGGCCAGCCAGTCGGGCGGGGCCTCCACGAGCTGAAATAGGTGGTTGGCTTTTGAAAAAAGCAGGAGCAGCCCAATGCCATGCTTACACGGCTGCCGCCGCACCGGGCAGGAGCAGCGGAAGCCCATTCCCTCAAAATCCACCGCCGTTCGGTACGGGTCGGCAGGGTCGCCGAGGGTTCCCCAGATGGCACGGCCATTGCCTTCGATAGTGAGCCAGCGCTGGGCATGTGCCACCGACTTGGCCCGCTGCGCCGTGCCAGCATCGGGGGCGAGGGTGAGGATGTGTTCGTAGGTAAGTTCCTGTGGCATTGTGGGGCTAAGGTATGGGAATTGGGGGATTGAGAGGTTGAGAGGTTGAGAGGTTGAGAGTTTGGGGGATTGAGAGTTTGAGGGATTGGGGGATTGGGGGATTGGGAGTTTGAGGGATTGAGAGTTTGAGGGATTGAGGGATTGAGGGGTTGAGGGATTGAGGGATGCTGAACTTTTTTTTGATAATCTGATGGGCGGGCTTAATTTTGCCGTAACGCCGTTTGGCCGAAGTGAAATGAATCGGTCCGGCCTCGGCAAACCATAAATTAAACTGTTCAGACATGGCAATAATGATTACCGATGAGTGCATCAACTGTGGCGCCTGTGAGCCGGAATGCCCCAACAATGCCATCTATGAAGGTGGCGTGGAGTGGGCCATTGCCGACGGCACCAGCATAAAAGGAGCGTACACCCTCGAAGATGGCTCATCAACGGGCGCTAATGACAAGCACAAGCCTGTTTCAGATGACTACTATTATATCAGTCCCGACAAGTGCACGGAGTGCGTCGGCTTCCACGAGGAGCCGCAGTGCGCCGCCGTCTGCCCCGTGGACTGCTGTGTGCCCGACCCCGAACGCCGGGAATCAAAAGAGGAACTGCTGGGGAGGAAGGATAGGTTGCACCTTTAATTGAAAATGGAGAATTGAAAATGTGCGTATGACCTCCATTTTCAATTCTCCATTTTCAATTAAATTTTAGTTTTCATAGCTTTAGATTTTTTGTGGCCCGCCCGGTATTTGTGGCGGGTCTTTTTTGTGCGGTCGGAAGTGGGTCGTATTTTAGGGCAAAAGCGGTAGTGGGTCCAGCACGTTATTTTCCAAAAAATCGTTTTTGTAAACGGCAAAATGCAGGTGCGGAATGGTCGTGATGGCATTCCCCGTGTTTCCCACCGTGCCCAACGCAGTTCCCGCCTGTACCCGGTCTCCTTCCTGCACAAATTGACTGTCTAAGTGCGCATAATAGTACACATGCCCTCGTTCACGATCCCGCACCCAAACCTGCTTCCCTCCCCTCCCCTCTTCTTTCACGGTCACCACTTTTCCATCCGATACGGACAATACCACGGTACCCCTTTCTGCGGCAATATCAATGCCCTCGTGAAGGCGGGTGCCGTTGTCCCGTGGATCGCCGAATTTGCTGATGATGTGTTTGCGACTTTTGTCCAACACGGGGAAAATCAAGCCGGCATCGGAAAAAACCATTGAGGAACTGTCTAAGGCCGGATGGATGGGTTTGGGCTCTTCCCGGAAAATGGAACCATTGAACAAGCTTTTGAAAGGGCCACAGGCAAAGAAAAGCAGGATGAACAGGATAGTTAGGACCTGGATTTTTTTCATTTTCTCGGTTAGGTTAAATGGTCAGCTAAGTCACAATTAGTACCGTTCTAAACGCAGTACGGTGATGAATGTTGGAAATACAGGAAATAGCACTGGCCTGGCCGACATGTCGCCCCGCTTTCCATTTTATTTTACGCTCCGCAAAAACTGATTATTCGGCGTAGCTTTCCAGCCGTTTTTTTCACCAAAACAATATTCATCTAAATGAGGCATCTGTACACCCTTTTGTTGATAACATTCGTGACCTCCACACAGGCGCAAATCACCTTCAGCAACCAAACGACACTACTCAACGAACCCACCAATTTCCACAGTGGCGTGGCCGTTGGCATCGCCGACATGAACGGAGACGGGCTGGACGACATCGTTCGGCTGAACAACAGCTCCGTGCTCAGCATCGAGTACCAATCCGCACCGAACCAGCCATTTGCCAACTACACGCATGGCACCGTGCCGGGCAATGCCTGGGCAATGGTCGTCGGCGACGTGAACAATGACGGCTGGAATGACGTCCTCGTCGGAGGCTCTTACGATGGCGTCAAGGTGCTTTACGGCGGTGCAAATAGTTTCACCATGTCGTTGCTGCCAGTGCCGCAAGGCACCAACGGCACTTTCGTGCAAGGCTCCAACTTCGCCGACATCAACAACGACGGCTGGCTCGACGCCTTCACCTGCCACGACGATGGCGAGAGCCGCATCTGGGCCAACAATGGCTCGGGCGGCTTCGCTAATGCAGACTACTGGATTGACATGGCCACCACCCCCACCTCCGACAATTCCGGCAACTACGGCTCGGTCTGGACCGACTTCGACAACGACCGGGACCTTGACCTCTACATCGCAAAGTGCCGCCAAGGCGTCAACAACCCCGCTGACCCCCGCCGCATCAACGCACTTTTTGTCAACGACGGGCAAAACAACTTTTCCGAACAGGCCGAAGCGCATGGCCTGAAAATCCACTGGCAGTCTTGGACCGCCGATTTCCAGGACATTGACAACGACGGCGACATGGACGCACTCGTGACCAACCACGACTACCCGTTGCAATTGCTGGTAAACGACGGCAAGGGCCATTTCACGGACATCGCCGCCTCGGCTGGGGTGGACGTGGAGGGCTATTTCATCCAAGGCATCATGCGGGACTTCGACAACGACGGCTTCATGGACATCATCACCGTCGGCAACTTCAACTCGTCTTCGGCGGCCACGCACCTGTTTCGCAACAATGGCAACCTAACGTTCACGAAAGTGAACAGCCCCTTTGGCAGCAACAGCATCGGGAGCTTGGCGGTCGGCGACCTGAACAACGACGGCTTCCTCGACATTTACGCCGCCTATCAGACCAGCTTCAATAACCCCGGCAACACGGCGGACCGGCTATGGATGAACACCACCAACAACGGCAACAACCATATCGCCTTCAATCTCCAGGGCAACGCCAGCAACCGCATGGGGGTAGGCGCCCGCATCGAAATCCACGGCGAATGGGGCATTCAAATACGGGAAGTGCGGTCGGGCGAGAGCTACGGCATCCAGAATTCGCTCACGCAATATTTCGGTACTGGAAGTAGTACAGAGGTGGACTATGTGGTGGTTCACTGGCCCTCCGGCACTGTGGACGTGGTGAAAAACCCTACCATCAACGGCACGACGACCATCGTGGAAGGCAGCACTTGCAGCTTGCCCGGCTTCCAACTTGGCAGTTCCGGCTCGGCGGTGATTTGCCCCGGCGAGTCGCTGACCTTAACCGCCCCCGCTGGGTATGATTACCTCTGGAGCAATGGCTTGGTGGGACAAACCATCAGCGTAACCACGCCAGGCAATTACAGCCTGGTGGCCGTGGACGCCCAGGGCTGCGCCGCTGTATCCGAGGTGCTGGCCGTGGTGGTGAACCCTGACGAAACGCCCGTAGTGACCTTGGTCGGTGATGACCAGTTCTGCCAAGGCGGCAATGCCGAGCTTGCTTCCTCCCCAGCGGCCAGTTATGCTTGGTCAACGGGCGAAACCACCCAGTCCATCACGGTGGCGCAAACGGGGGATTACTTCGTAACCATTGAGGGCCTGTGCGGCGATTTTTCCTCCCAGGCCATGCACGTCGAGGTGCTGCCAGCACCTGCGCCCATTGCTACTAACGTGTATATCCCAACCCCCGGCCCGGCCACGCTGGAGGCCATCGGCGAGAACCTTTTTTGGTACGATTCGCCAGTGGCTACCACTCCGCTTTTCAACGGGCCAAGCTTTACCACGCCTGATATTGTGACGACGGCCACCTATTACGTAGAAGATGCCCATGCATACGGCGGCGGCGATTTTTCAACGGGAATGCCGGAGCAGGAGGGCAGCAATCTCTACAACGGCGCCAACTTCAATGGCCAAACCATCTTCGAGGTCTATGAGCCGATGGTGCTGAAACAGGTCACACTGAACACTGACCAAGCTGGGGTGCGGGTGATTGAACTCATCAAAGAACCCAGTACGGTCGTGGCCAGCAAGTCCATTGGCCTGCCCGTGGGGGAGACCGTGGCCGACCTTGATTTCGAGATTTTGGAGCCGGGCAACTACCGATTGGCGACCAACACCGCCAACAATATTGCCGTGCTGGGCACCATGAGCCCCCGCCTGTACCGCAGCAACCAGGGCGTGTCATACCCTTATACCGTGCCGGGCATCATGTCCATCACGGACAGCGACCTTGGGGCTGGGTTCTACTATTATTTTTTTGATTGGAAAATAGCTGCAATTCCGCAGGTGTGCATCAGTGAGCGCATTCCCGTCACGGCAACGGTTGGCGTGAACGCAACGGGCGATTTGTTGCCGTTCGGCCAAGTTTCCGTACAGCCGAACCCATCCTCCGGGCTTTTCAACCTCGGAATAACGGCGGTGGAAACCGGGCTGGTCCAACTGCAAATCACCAACTTGGCTGGCCGGGTTGTTTTTGGAGAAAAGTTCGAGGCAGTGGCAAATATTGCGCAGCAACGAAACATAGCCTTGAAGGAAGTGCCTGCTGGCTTGTATTTCCTGCAACTCACAAGCGGCCAACGCAGTGGCTTTGTGAAAATCGTGGTGGAATAGGCTTCCCGTTGGTAGTCCATTCCAAAGAAAAGCGGCTGCGCCAAACGTTTGGCGCAGCCGCTTTTCTTGTGGTTCCCTTATTCATGGGGCGACCCGTTTACTTCAAATAATTCTTCGCAAAAAACGCCTTGTAGTCGTCCAGCGTTTTTGACTTCAACAGCTCCCGGTAGTTGTCCTGCGAGATGGGCAGCACGTCGTACTTGTACTTGCCCTCATCAAGGAAGTCCTTCCGGTTCTTTTTAGCAGTATCGTAGTATTCCATGCCCTCCTTCTTGTCGTTGAACCGCCGGATGGCGATGACGGGCTTTTTGCCTTCGCCCTCACCGAGGTAGATGTTGTTCATCCTGAGTTTTTGGGGCCGGTGGTACTTTTCGTTGTAATCAGAAACGATGATTTTGGCGTCGTTGAGCACCACGTCGGAGTTGAAGACGATGATGACGTAGTGCAACTGGTCGTTGGTGACCTTGTACTCGCCCACCTGACCTTCGGCGAGGGGGAGGTCACGCTGCTGGCCGGGACCGCTGCCTACGTTCTCGCCGAGTAGACGGAGGATTTCCTTGGCACGGGTGGACTCAGGGTCGTTGGGGTATTTGGCGATGACCTCTTTGAGGGACTCCACATAAGCTTCCTTTCCCTGCAAATTGCCGACGCACATGGCGCCGAGCAGCGCAAAACGGGCCATCAGCTTGTTTTGCCCACCGAACATTTCGGGCACGCTCGTGATGCGGTCGTAGGCAACCTGATAGTCCCGCCGCTCAAAGTTTTGCAGCGTCTCGTCGTAGTAGATGGTCAATTTGTCCTGCTTGGCCTTCACCGCTTCGGCAAAGGTTGGGTCTTTCAGAATGCGGGCGTAGTTGGAGTTCGGGTAGTCGTCCACTATCATGTTGAAGTAGCGCCTTTCATTGGCGTCGTCGTTCAGGTCCCGGTAAGATAGGTATAGGAAGTACAGGGCATCCAATTTGTACTGCGTTTCTGGGTATCGGTTGAGCAGTTCTTCAAGCGCCTGCACCGATTTTTTGTAGTTCTGGAGGCGGTCACGGTAGAGGCCGCCGAGGGCGAATAGTGCCGCTTCGATTTGGCGGTTTGCAGCCCCGATTTTTTCCGGAGTGTCCGGCACGTCCTTCAATATTTCCTTTACCTCTTCGGTGGAGAGTTGTTTGGTTTCCTTGCTTACAGCTATTTCGTTGTTCTCGTCAGCCACGCTCGACTGGTCGGAGCGGCGCCAATTGTCCTGCAAGGTGCGGCTGCCCCATTTGCGCTCAAAGTCCCGCAGGCCATCCTTGACGTTGCGGTCGTTGTAGGCCCAAAACTTGGAGGTGCCCGCATTGACGGGGGCTGGTGCGCCCTTGGGCACGTTGGGAGCGTTAGGGCCGGCACCTTGTTCTGCCTTCAATTTTATTTGGCGAAGGCGCTCTTCATCCTTGTCCTTTTTGAATTTGGCGGCGAGGGCAAATTGCTCCTCTTCGGTCATGTTGCTGATGGTGAGGAGACTGTCCTGTAGTTGGATGGTCTTGAGGTTCATGGCAATGCCTTCGAGGTTTTCGGAGAGGGTGGTCACCCTGCGGTGGCGCTCGTCGGCATCGGTCATCACGAGCAAAGTGCTGTCAAAATAGAGTTTTGCCTTCACGTAGCTCTCCTCCTCGAAGTAGAGGTCGGCCAGCAGCAAGTACGATTCCGCTTTTTGCGACATGTTGGCAGTGCTCTTTTGGAGGGAAAGTTCGAGGTTTTTGATACCCTCTTTTTTATCGCCACTTTCAAGTGCGATGGCGGCCAGTGCGAAGTATATCTGGTCTTGGAACTCCTTGTTCTTGGGGTCTTTGAGCATCCGCTCCAATTGGCTCACGGCCTCCTGCTTGGATGGGTTGGCCTCGGCGAGGTTGAGCCTGGCGGCAAACTCCATTTCGTAGGTTGGCTGGTTCTTCAGCACTTCGGCATAAGCGGCATAAGCGGCTTCGTCCCGGTTTGCCCGGAGGTGAATCTGCCCAAGGATAAATGCGAGCCTTGCCCTCGTTGCTTTGTCCTTCACTTGGTCAATGGCAGCATTGAGCGGCTCCACGGCTTGGTCGTATTTTTTTTGCTTGAGGAAAAAATGGGCCTTGGCCACTGCGGCCTCCCTGCGCACGTCGTCGAAAGTACCGGGGTTGCGCTCCAGGTCGTTGAGGATGCGCTCGGCATTGGTATAGTTATCCCGCTCTATGTAGGTGCGTGCCAGCCAAAGCATGCCCACTTGGTAGGCCGGGCGGTGCTTCATGAAGTAGCTCTCGGGGTCGGATTGGACGGGCGCTGGCTGGAGGTCGCCCAGGGTGATGGAGCCAGGGGCTGGAAGGGCTTCTTCTTTCGGCGCTTCCAGTTCAGCGAGTTCTTCCTTGGTTGGCTCTTTCTTTTTGGTGGTCTTGTCGGCGTCCTTGTCCCCCGGTTTTTTTGGGGCTGGCTTTTTGCCTTTTTTCTTTTTCTTGGCCGCTTTCATTTTTTGCTTGCGCTCTTTCTCACGCTCCTTGCGCTTTTGGTTGGCCAGTTTTTCCTTTTCTTTTTTGCTCAATGTCACTTTCTCCTCACCATCGGCGCTGGCGGGGGCTTTTCCCTTTTTCACTGCTTTTTTGCGCTTTTTTGCGCTTTTGGACTTGGCTTCCCGTTTGGCTACTTCTTTTGGGTTGAACTCCGCTGCCATGAACTCCAGTGTCTCCTCCGCCGATTCGAAGTCCTGCTTCAGGTACTGCGCCTGGCCCAAAACGAGGTAGCAGTCGTCCGTCCAACGGCTCACCCGGTGCATGTTCACGACCAGCGATACCTTTTCGGCAGCCTTGTCCATGTTGCTGGCAATTGCCTTGGGGTTGTCGGCGGCCACATATTTATAGACAGGGAGTATTTTCCGGTAGTTGTCCTTGTACTGGTTTTCCAGTTCGACCTTGCCTTCGGCAACGAGCACGGTGGCGTTGTAGTAGCCGTTGTAATGGGCGGTCATGTTGTGGTAGCCTTTGGCCAAGGGGCCAACGTCGCCCTTTTTCTTCTGCGAAACGCAGCCAGAAACGACCAAAAAGACAGACACAAGCAACAGTGAGTTGATAAACTTTCTCAAGACTTCAAATTTTTAGGAAACAAGCGAATGGAGCAAAACGCTTGGTCAACATACTGATTCACAGCGGATTCTTTGACCTTAGACTGTTTACTTTGTCCTTTCTACTTTGTCCTTTTTTTGTTATTGCGCAATAATTGCGAATTTTACGGGTCTTTTACGGCGGGGTTTCGGCAGATGGCCACCGCGCAGACACCAAACTAAAGAAAGCGCAAATTTATTTTATTCAAAACAACGGTTAACGCAATGGCGGAAGAAAACAAAAAAGAAAGGCGCAGGTGGGAACGGATGAAGGACACCTACCGCCTCGTCATCTTCAACAACGAAACGTTTGAGGAGGTGCGCTCGTTCAACCTATCTCCCCTGAACGTCTATGTGATGCTCAGCACCCTGGTTGTTTTGGTGTCCGCATTGGCAATTGGTGCCATCGTTTTCACGCCAATAAAGCGGCTGATACCCGGCTACGGCTCGGCCAGCACCCACCCCGAAATGGTGAAAATTTATCGGGACATAGACTCCCTCGAAAACTTGGTGAAGGCACAGGAACGCTATAACCAAGGCATGAAAAAGCTCTTGACCGCCGATGTGGAATATGCACCCAAGGAGCCGCCCACGAGAAAAGCCGTAGAAACCCACGAACCTATTGAGCGCTCAGAGGAGGATGCCAAGCTTCGGAACGAAGTTGAAATTGCGGAAATTCGTGCGGCCACGGGCGGCAACCTCCCGGTGAACCCAGTGAACATCTCCCCTCGTGAGGTGCCTTTGGAGCAGATGCACTTTTCAACACCAATAGGGGGCACCATCGTTGCTGGCTTCAACCTTGACAAACGGCACCACGGCGTGGACGTGGTGGCACCAAAGAATACCCCCGTCAAAGCGGCTTTGGACGGCTGGGTCATTTCCTCCGATTGGACACTGGAAACTGGCAACACCATCGCCATCCAGCACACGAACAATATTGTCACTTTTTACAAGCACAATTCGGTTTTGTTGAAAAAAGCCGGTACTTACGTGCGGGGCGGTGAGGCGATTGCCATCATCGGAAACACGGGCGAACTGACCGACGGGCCGCACCTGCACTTCGAGCTTTGGCACCAAGGCAAGCCCGTAAACCCAACGGACTTCGTGGACTTCAAGTAGCCTCGAATCCTTTCCGGACTACTTGAACAGCAGTCTTTCCCCCTTTTTATCTTCAAAAAATTGACCATTGTGCCAAGCCAAGTGGCCGCTGACGATGGTGCTTTCCACATGGCCCTTGAAGATATGGCCCTCAAACGGAGACCAAGCACATTTATAAAAGGTATTTTCCTTGGACACCGTCCATTCCCGGTTTAGGTTCACTAACGACAGGTCTGCCCAGTTACCCTCATCCAAAAAGCCACGCTCCTCGACTTTGAAGCAAATGGCCGGGGCATGGCACATTTTCTCCACGATTTTTTCCAATGAAATCTTGTTTTGGTGAAAAAACTCCAGCATCACGTTCAGGGAATGCTGCACCAATGGCACCCCGGACGGAGCGTTGAAGTAGGTGCCCTGTTTCTCGGCCCAAGTGTGCGGTGCATGGTCGGTGGCGATAATGTCGAGCCGGTCATCGAGGAGGGCAGGTAGCAGGGTAGCTTGGTGTTCCGGGCCTTTTACCGCAGGGTTGCACTTGATTTGGGTGCCCAGCCGCTGGTAATCGATGCTGTTGAAATAAAGGTGGTGAACGCAGACTTCCGAGGTGATGCGCTTTTGGGCCAGCGGCACGTTGTTTTGAAACAGTGCCAGTTCGTCCTTTGTGGAAATGTGAAGGATGTGCAGGCGGGTGTTATGCTTTTTGGCCAATTCTACTGCGAGTGAAGAAGATTTGAAGCAGCCCTCCACGCTGCGGATGTCGGGATGCAGCTCGATGGGGATACCCTCGCCATATTTTTCCTTGAATAGCTGCTCGTTGCGACGGATGGTAGCCTCGTCCTCACAGTGGGTTGCAATAAGCATGGGGCACCGGGAAAAGATACCTTCCAAGGTACTGGCATCGTCAACCAGCATGTTGCCCGTGCTGGACCCCATAAAAATCTTGACGCCACAGACTTTGCGGGCGTCGGTTTTTAGCACCTGCTCGATATTGTCGTTGGTGGCCCCCATGAAAAAGGAGTAGTTGGCAAGCGATTTGGCCGATGCGGTCTGGTATTTTTCTTCGAGCAGGGCTTGGGTGGTGGCTGTTGGCTTGGTGTTGGGCATTTCCATGAAGGAGGTGGTACCTCCGGCTACTGCGGCCCTCGGCTCTGTGTACAGGTCAGCCTTGTGGGTGAGGCCAGGCTCCCGGAAGTGCACCTGGTCGTCAATGATACCGGGAAGGGCGTGGAGGCCACTGCCGTCCAGTTCGATGTCGGCTTTTCGGTCAATGCCGCCGCCGACCCTTTCGAGCCTACCGTTGCGGATGAAGATGTCCCCGTGGGTGATGGTTCCACGGTTTACGATTTGGACATTTTTTATCGAGATTGATTTCATGTTTCAAGGCAGTTTTATGCTGCCGCAAATATCAAATAACTGGTGGCAATTCGGAATAATGTCACAAAATATTTCTGCACCTTATAGCATTTATTGAAATTACGGGAAGGTGCTAAAGCCATCTTGTGTCACAAATGCCTGATTTCTCAAAAAGACGTAGGCAAAAGCATCCAAAATCCTTAATTTGGTGGTTCGTGACGTGCTTTTTTGGAAAGTCGGTGATGAATAGGTGAATTTGTGATTTTTTTTCCGCTTTGAGATAAGGAATAGAACGATACCCTAATAAATTGATAATGAGCGTATCAACAAATAACATAAATCAATTAATAAATTGATAATCAATCATTTGCAATTATTAAACATACCAAGCTTTTTCAAAAAATAATTTGCCCTTGCCCTTGACAAGTGTTCATTATGCCCATAGATTTGTGACGTATTTTCGATAAGACCTCCTCCAATACGCTATTTCCCAAAGTTTCTATCAGTATTCCCTCGATTATTCCCCTTCGATTTTCCCCTTCGTTCAAGATTCCCTTATTCTTGACTTTAGCAGAAAAAGGCGATTTGACAATTAATTGAATTCCCTCAATCACATGCCCGGAAAGAAGGCTGTTACAATGCAGTTATGTGCAGGCCAACAAAGCTTGTCAGAAAGAAAACAGAAAGAACACTAAACACAATTTTTAAAATTAGAACACGACATCACGGCAAAAACAAAGACATGGACAAATCAAAAAACAAAGACTTGGAACAACACTAACACAAAGACTACGAGTAAAAACAACTAAAAACAAAGACTTGGACAGAACTTTTTAACAAAGACTTGAACAACACTGAGAAATTTTAACGACAAGATTAATTGCACACAAACTTGATACTGCACAAGGAATTTTCTTATCTATTTTACGCCTTAAACTTGTGCAAACATTCGCTTTTTAAAACTCCGCCGAACCAACCATTAGGCCAAGCTCATGAGGAGCAAGAATCTTGAACAACACCACCTTATTTTATTAAAATTGTGCGAACACCCACTTTTTACCTATACCAATGAACGCAAGCCTCAAATACCAAAATTATCAACCTATAACATTTTATAGGTATTGCATGAATGATAAAAACTATGAACCAATTTTCAAACCCAATCACATTTTAAGCCCAAAACCACAGAACCATTGACGTATCCAGAACCAATTTTTTCCTTTCAATAGGAGAAAAATATTTGACCCTCTTAACCAAACTTTTAGCAAATTCGCTATCTGGAAATTTTGCGGCACAATAGTTGACTTAGTAAAAAAACAAGTTTTCATCCTTCCTCCCTACACTAACTTTGGCGCTCCCCGGCGTCGTTACGAACCGACCATTTTTCTAAAGAACTTGAACTATGAGACATCGCTTTTGGGTATGTGCGGTGGTTTGGATTGTTGTGCTCAATCTACACGCCACTACGATTTATGTGAAACAAGGAGGTACCGGTGCCGGAAATACATGGGTAGATGCTACGGGCGAACTTAATGCAGCCCTCTTCATCGCTCAACCTGGCGACCAAATATGGGTGGCTAAAGGCACTTATTACCCAACCAATCAGTTAAACAGAAGAATTCCCTTTACTATACCTTCAGGTGTAAAAGTATATGGCGGCTTTGCTGGCAATGAAACCTCCGTCAATCAACGTGATTTAAAAGCTCATACGTCTATATTGAGCGGTAATATTGGCTCTAAGGCCGACCGTTTAGACAATTCCTTTACTGTAATTTTAATGTTAAATGCTGATGAAAGCACCCTGCTCGACGGCTTTGTCATAGCTGACGGCAACTCCGACGGTGCTGGCCCCAGTGCCGATAAAGAACGGTGTGGAGGGGGGATATATATTGACGGCTCAGGAGCGGGCAACGAGTCGAAACCCATCATTCAGAATTGTATATTCCAGAACAATTTCGCCCGTGATGGAGGGGCCGCTTATGTGAACGGGCGGGGAGGGGTTTGTAATCCGACCTTTATCAATTGCGATTTCCGAAACAACAAGGTTGATTTGGATGGCGGGGCCATCTTCAATGATGGCCGCCAAAACGGGGTAGCCAATACGGTGATGCAACAATGCCTTTTTAGTGGCAACCAGGCCAATTATGGTGGCGCCCTTTGCAACTATGGCGGCAAGGGACAGTGCAACCCTATTATCAAGAATTGTATTTTTCGTAACAATGAGGCTTTTCTGCGAGGTGGCGCCATTTTCAACATGGAGGTAGAGGGCGAGGCAAGGCCGGTGATAAACGATAGCCAATTCGTTGATAACATAGCAGTTGCAGGAGAAGGAATTTACACCTTCAGCAAGCCGGTGGCAAGGGAAAAGATTGAACAGGTGAAGTTGAAAATGAATTGATGTGAAAGTAAACAGTATATTTTTTCAACAGAACCAACCAAATCAAGAGAGAGCGTGTGTCTATTATACAGAGGTTGGTGGCTGATTTTTTAAGGCCACCAGCTTTCTTTAAAACCAACGAACGACTCCGGGTTATGCAAGAGAAGTTTATTGATAATAGGCATGTATTCATATACGCATATTGGCTCCTTGTGAGACCAATCCCAATAACAAAGAATTATAGCCATGGGAAATAGTTTGGAACTGGGCTAGGGATATTGACCGGTCATGCTGGCAATATCCCTATGACCAGATTCATTTTCTACGGCTACAAAAGAATTCATTGGACGTTTTAAAAAATCCTGACTTACTCCCCTGCTGGAAACACTCTGGCAGTGGTGGTATGAATATGGCAATAATTGATTCCTACTATAATTATTGCCCCGTACCGCATGTAAGGTAATGAAGGCTTAAAACAAACAACACAAGAACAGACCGCTCTACCCCCTTTTTTGAACAAAAAGAGTTTTATGATACGGGTTTTTTCATGCTGATTTATTTATGATGACACACATCACGAAATACTAATCGTAGGAAGATACGTGATGTTTGATTCTCGCAGGTCTCTATCCGGGCAACTGGAAAGAGGCCTTTTTTATTAGGTTCTGTGAAATAATCTCACTGACCCCAGACTGCCAACTGCCAACTGTCGAACTGCCAACTTGTTTTAAGGTTCTGTGAATTAATCTCACTGACCCCAGGCTGCCAATTGCCAACTTTTATTAAGGTTTTGTAAAACAATCTCACTGACCTCTTTGCAAGTTCCTTTTTTTGCCTAAAATGCCCCGTTTTTTCACGCAAACCAAAACGGATGAACGACTACCTTCTCTTCCTTCCAAACAACGATTTCCGACTTTTCGGCCACCAACACCTTTTGGTGATTGCCCTTACCGTTGCCATGAGCATCAGCTTGGCCCTTTTCAGCAAAAAACGCCTGACTAAAATGGGGCAATTACACCTCGGAAGGGGCATAACGGTCGTACTGGCAGCCACCGTGCTCGGCTGGATTGCCATCCGCCTTGCACTCGGCCAGTTTGACCACAAGACAGACCTCCCGCTCGACATCTGCAACATCGTCTCACTGGCACTGCCTTTCCTGATGTGGAACCCCAGTCACCGGGTGTACGAGGTGCTTTATTTTTGGGTGATGGCCGGCACCATCCAAGCTTTGCTGACACCCCATCTTTTCGAGGGGTTTCCGCATTTCACTTTCCTCAAATACTTCACGGTGCATGGTGGATTGGTCGTTTTTGCCGTGTATGGCACGACTGTTTACGGCCTGTGTCCAAACTGGCGTAGCCTCTGGCGGGCGTTTTTTGCACTACAGGTTTACGCTGTTTTGCTCTTTTGCCTCAACCTGCTGCTCGGCGCCAACTATGCCTACCTCATGGGCAAGCCCCCCACTGCCTCTGCTTTTGACTACCTCGGTGCTTACCCGTGGTACTTGTTGGTGACGGAGGGGTTGGTGTTGGTCATGTTTCTGTTGGTTTTGCTGCCTGTGCTGCCCCGCAAACGAGCGGAGGCAGTGATTCGATAAAATGATGCTGCTCGCCCCGGCCAAAAATGCCTACGGGACCGGCAACCTGTAAATATGCTAATTTTGAAAAAGGGATATAAAAATGACCATGCTTCCATCTGAAATTCAACAAAAATGCCAAGCGATAATCGGCGCTGACATCCGCTCGGCATTACCCATGACTGGTGGCGATATCAATCAAGCATTGCTTTTGGAAACAGACAAAGGCCGTTTTTTCCTTAAATTAAACTCCTCGCCCAACGCTGCTAACATGTTCGAGGCCGAAGTAGCAGGGCTGACGCTATTGGCTTCCGCCAATGCCCTGCAAACCCCCGCCGTGCTCGGATTGGGAGCGACACCCGCTGGCGGGTTCCTCTTGCTGGAATACATGGAAACAGGCTATCAGCCCCCCGGTTTTTGGGAGAAATTTGGCTCCTCGCTCGCACAGCTCCACCGCAATACCTCCCCGAGTTTCGGTCTAGGCCACGACAATTTCATCGGCTCGCTGCCACAGCCGAACTGCCAACACGATAACTGGCCAGACTTTTTCATTCAAGAACGGCTGCTTCCACAACTCGACATTGCGAAGCAAAGAAATCGGCTGCAATCCGCTGATTTCCAAGCATTTGAGCGCCTGTTCAAACGGTTGCCCGAACACTTCCCAGCAGAGCCGCCTGCCCTCACCCACGGGGACCTCTGGAGCGGCAACTTCCTGTGCGGTGCCAACGGCAACCCCATCATTTTTGACCCGGCAGTCAGCTTTGCCCACCGGGAAATGGATCTGGCCATGAGCCGCCTTTTTGGTGGCTTCGACCGCCTGTTTTACCGCAGCTACGAGGAGGCATGGCCGCTTGCCCCCGGCTTTGAGCAGCGACTGCCCATTTACCAACTGTACTACCTGCTTGTGCATGTCAACTTGTTCGGTGGCAGTTACGTCGGTTCGGTTCGTTCCGCCTTGCAGCCTTTTATTTGAAAAAGATGAGTTGGCAAATTCAGATTTAGGCGTAAATTTGCGCCCCTAAACGGGTTGACGTTCGGAATTCGGCCTAAAAATCCGCAATCACTGACGTGAATCTTCGATTTTGCAATCGAAAATCCGCAATCGCATGGTCCCGTAGTTCAACGGATAGAATGGAAGTTTCCTAAACTTTAGATATGGGTTCGATTCCCGTCGGGACTACCAAAACAAAAATAGAATGCCGTAACCTATTCAATATGAGTGAGATGCGGCATTTTTTATTAATTCTGATGGTTTGGGTTTATGCTTTAAAGAGCGGAAAGGACGGTACGCTGTACGTCGGCATCACCGAAGACACAGAAAGGAGGCTAAAGGAGCACAATCTAGGAAAGGCGACTTATACCAAGGGACATCGGCCTTGGGTACTCGTTTACAGGGAAATGGCTACCGACTGGCCGGCTGCTAGGAAACGTGAAAAATACCTCAAAAACGGAGTCGGAAAAGAATGGCTTAAGGCCGCTTTGCTGAATCCTGACTATCGGCTGACATAGAATGGAAGTTTCCTAAACTTTAGATATGGGTTCCCTGTCTGCCGACAGGCAGGGATTCCCACTTGTCGGGACTACCAAAACAAAATAAACATGCCGTAAGTCGCTTTTAATCAGGGGCTTACGGCTTTTTTACTTTATCCAACACATAAAAAATCGTCCTCCATGAAAAAACAGGCCACTGTGCTCGCCCTCCTACTCTGCCTCGCTGCCATGCTCCATGCCCAAACCATGACTGGCACTTGGAAGACCATTGACGACGAAACCAAGCAGGCCAAGAGCCACGTCGAAATCTACCAATCCGGCAACAGCTACTGGGGCAAAGTGACCAAACTTTTAGCCGATGCCACTACCAGCAAATGCGACAAATGCTCGGGCGACCGCCACAACAAGCCGATACAAGGCATGGTCATCCTCGAAAACATGAAATTGGACGACGGCGAACTGGACGACGGCAGAATCCTCGACCCGAAAACCGGCAAGTGGTACTCCTGCAAGATGTGGCTCAAAAAGGGCGACCCCAACGTGCTGGTCGTCCGGGGCTATTTATTTGGGTTTTATCGGACCCAATATTGGTACAGGCTGAAATAGCAAAAGCCATATTGTTGTGATTACCCTTGCAACGCAGGCTACCCTCAACTTTTTATCACCCTCCATCAACATAAAAGCCAGAAAAGGAAGAACTTCGCCGCTGTTTTCAACCATAATCAATGCTCCATACCGCTGCCCGAATCATATCCATCCTTTTCCACCCACTGCTCATGGTGACGTACATGCTCCTTCTGCTGTTGGTGATAAACCCCTACCAGTTTGGAGTGAATACCATCCTGGAGCAATGGAAATTGGTCGTGATGGTCTTCCTTTCCACTTTTGCCATGCCCATTTTTGCGGTTTTTATGATGAAGTCGCTCAACATGGTCAAGTCCATGCAGCTCGAAGACCGTTACGAGCGCATCGGGCCGTACATCCTCACCGGCGTTTTTTACCTCTGGATGTTCATCAACTTCCGCAGCAACCCCCTGATTCCCAAGCCAATGGTCATCATGATGCTGGGGGCCACGATTGCGCTGTTCCTTGCTTTTTTCTTCAACAATTTCTCAAAGATAAGCGCCCATGCAGCGGGTATGGGCGGGCTGGTGGGCATGGCCATCATCAATTCCGTTTTCTTCAATTTCGACACGTTTACCCTCAATTTCGGCTTGCTGGGCGTATATGAAATAAGCACCAATTTCGTGCTGATGGCCATGATTGTGCTGGCGGGAATAGTCTGTACAACGAGGCTCTTGCTCGGGGCGCACACCGAAAAACAGCTCTATTTTGGCTTCGCAATTGGCTTTGCGGCACAGTTCATCGCTATGTTATTTGTAAAATAAGGAAAGGTATCGCTCCCACAGCGAATTTCGCAACGCTTCAATTTCCAACTTCCTCCACTGTCCAAGCTGCCGCCTTTTCGGCAAACAGCGCCTTCGTCTTCGCCCAAGTCGTTCGGAATAGTTCCGACTGCCGATAACGCTCCAGCGCCGCCTCGTCCTCCCAAAAGCTAAGGGTGAACAGCACATGCGGCTGCGCAATATCCCGCAACAGTTCGAGGTAAAGGTTGCCATCGAAGACCCTTATTTTGGCCTTGCTCTCCTCAAAAATAGCCATGAAATCTGGCACGAGTGCTGGCTGGAAGGTGAGTTTGACGATGCGTTTTATCATAACAGACATTAGATGTCAGACTTTAGACCTTAGATGAGTGACTGTTGAATTCGACCGAGGCCGTCTAAAGTCTAAAATCTAGTGTCTCACTTCACCAACACCATGCCCGGCGTGGAATCCAGCGTGAAGAACTCGCTGTTCACGTTGGCGATTTCGATGGTGGTAGGCGTATTGACGATTTGCACGGCGGACTTGCTGCCAGCGCTTCCGACGGTCTCGAAACAGATTTCGTACAACGTCTCCCCGTCGCCCTTGCTAATGCCCTTCACGTTGGCATCGAACCAAGAATGCGTAAGCTGACCCTTGTCAAGAATATGCCTGCCGAAATTTTCAGGGCCGAGCGCCGGGAGGCCAAAGCCCCTCAAGTCCTTGAATTTCAGCACTTTGGGATCCCATTGGATGCTGTATTGCACCGATACGATGGACTTGAAGTTCTTGGCACTGACGGCCACGCAGGCTTCGCTGCCCTTCGAGACAGAGGTGCTGCCGATGGTCATGGGCATCGTGCCGCCCGTCTTTGGCCGGGTGTCTTCGGGCTGGGGAGGCATCTGCTGTTCGGCAGGAGGAGTGGTCTTGATGGCCTCCATCGCAGAGGCAGTGGCGGCTTCCCGGGCCTTGTCGTCGCTACCGCATCCCATGAGCATTGCGGAGCAAAAAACGGCGACAACTATTTGAAAATGAGGGACTTTCATGCGGCTGTATTTGTTAAAAAAATGGCTGCAAAAGAACGGCAAAAAATCCAATTGGTCAATGCTTTTTGTCCTCAATCCTTACCTCGCCGGGCTCGGCCCGCAAATCAAGGAAAACGCTCGACGAATTAGCTACTTCGATGGTTGTCGGCTTCCCGCCGAACTCGAATGGGCTTTTATCGCCAATATTCCCAACCGCCTCAAAACAGACCTCATAGAGCTTGGTGCCGTCCGGCTTTGAGAAGCCACGCAGCGCAGGGTCGTACCATGAAAACGTCAAGAACCCCTTGCTGGTCAAGTGCGTACCGAAACTCTGGACGCTCATTCCGTTCAGCCCAAAATTTCGTACCTCTTTGAATTTCAGCACGTTGGGGTTCCAGCTCATGCTGTACTGCATGGAAAGTATCTGCTCGAACCCCTTGGGTTCCACCGCCACGCAGACCGTTTCGCCCTTCCCAGCCGTCAATTTTGAGGCGATAAGCGTGAGGGCTCCGACGGGCGGTATTTCGTACACCACCGTGGGGACAAACTGGTTGCGCTCCGGGATTTTGTGCGGAGGCGGCACGAAGGAGAAGGCCGACACGACGACGATGAAGAGCAAAATCAAGTGGTAGCGGAAGTTTTTCATAAGAAGCAGATTGAGTTTTTGTGCAAACAAAAAACATACCCCGTGCCGATAGCTGCCAAAAAGGCAGCTATTCCTTCCAAAACGGGAACCGCACGAAGTCTTTCATAATGAGTGCATTGCCATCTTCAGAAGTGTCATTGCCCAGTTTTCTGATGATGATTTCGTGCTCGCCACGGGGCAGGTACGCCACATCGAGCATAGTGAGCAGGCCCCGTTCTTCCTTGTTGGGATGCTTGAAAAAACGGTACTTCGGCTGTTGGAACAGGCTGTCCCCTATGCGGAGTTCGTAGAGCGAGGATAGGCAGTCGAGGCTCGTTTTGGGGAAGTCGAGCTGATCTTCATCATCGTCCTCACCTGTAAGGTCAATGTAAAAACCTGAGCGAATGCCCGGCTCGGTAGGTGGTTTCACATCGGGGCATTTCCTTTTTAGGTTGGGGTCGTCTTCGGAGGGAATGTACCGAACGAAAAGCTCCAGGTACCCATTACCCACAAACTTCGACGGGATGCTCGCCGACGATATAAGCTTGTCACCTGCCAGAAGGTCGTTGTAACAAGACTTGATGATTCCAAGGTTGTTGGCTTCCGTGGCGAACCAAATATGGGAGTCCACCCTCATGGAGGCCAGCCAGATGACGGAGAAGATATAAGGTATCATCAGCCAAGCTGCCTTGCGCCCCAGCTTGTTGTCAATGAGGTTGTAGTACATCGGGCGGTAAAGCGCAGCCAAGGTGATGAACCCGAAAAAGCGGTAAAATGGATAGTACGCCTTGGAGAACCACCGCCATTTTTTCACCCGTCCGAGCGTCACGAAGTCGAGCATGTAAATTATGCCAGTAAACAACAGGCTGATATTCAGGATTATCACTACAATATTGCCGAGAGACTCTGGCAGGTACACCCTCGCAAAATCTGAAATGAAGATGATGAGCAAACCATAGATGGCGATTGAGAAAATGACAAAAATCAACAGAAAGGTGAAGGCAAAAACGATGCTGCACCAGTTCTCCAGCCGTTCGATATAGTCGTCAAAACTGCCCGTCTTGCGCCGCAAGAACTGGTCGAAACGTGTGGAGAAGCCCAGTTTGTCGAAGTCAATATCTCCTGATACCGAGCGGAGGCCAATAGCACTTATCCACAAACCCCGTAGCAGGACATGCAAGATGAGGTTGATGAGCATGAACAATAACGCTATTGCAATGGCGCTAAATGAGGTAGAAACAGCTGACCCAATACGCCCCATCCCCATGTTGAGCAAACTGATATTGGATGCAGCGCCGTCAATGGCATTCAACGCGCCCAACACCAGAAAAATACTGAACCCCGTCACCAACAGTTCCAGTTGCCAACTTTCCTGCTGGGTCTTGTCGAGCCACTCCTTGAGCTTGTTTTTTTCTTTATTTTCCATGAAACGGGCAGGTTTTGGGCGTAAATATTGGCAAAGCCGACCGCATATTCACACCAGCCGCTTCACTTTTGTCGAAAAATTGAGTTGCAGCCGCTCGTCGAGGTCCAGCAGCAGCAAACCTGGTGTCTTGCCCACTTCGATGCTGCCCAAGTCCTCCTCAAAGCCCAGCGCCATTGCCCCGTTCAACGTGGCCCAACGCAGCAGCGTCTCGAACGGCACATAGCTCTGGTAGCGGGCGATGGTCTTCATTTCCTCCAAAATGGAAAGCTGCCAATTGGAGGTCAGGCTGTCTGTGCCGAGGCACACAATTGCTTGATTGTCAATAAAATGACGGTAGTTGGGCAGCCTGTTTTCGATGTAGAGGTTGGCGTTGGGGCAACTGCACCAGAAGCAGTTGGCAGTTGGCAGTTGGCAGTTGGCAGCAGCCCACGCCTGCACAAACCGTATTTCTTGGGGCTGTGTTTCCGTGTTGTGAACAAACAACGTGCGGTGCTGCGGATCCATGTTTTCAAGGGCGTAGTAAATGGACGGCTTACCGGATGGCTGGAAGTTGTCCAACGGGATGCCAAAGGAAAGGTAGAACTCGTTGAAATCGCCCGTCCTGTCCCGAAAAAACTGGTCTTCGTGAACCGTCTCTTGGTTGTGAATGGATACGGTGACTGGTGACTGGTGATTGGAGACTGGTGACTGGTTGGCGGCATTTATCAGGGAGAACAGTTTTTTTGAAACGGTGTACGGTGCATGTGGCACACAGCTTTTTCGGTCGCCGTTTTCATCGCTTTGCTGCGCAAAAACTTCGTAGTAGCCCTCAAAAGTCTGCTGCGCTCGCTCGTCACTAAGGAAGTCGAACATCTCCACGAAACTGTAATAACGGATGGGGCTGCGGCGCTTGGTGGGGGCGGTATCGGCCTTGTTGCAGATGTCGCCGACGGCTTGTATGCCAGCCTCCCACATCTCCTGGTCGGCCTGCTTGATGGCGGCGTCAATCTGCTCCTGTGGCACATGGCGGTGGTTCACCACCGTTTTCAAGAAAGGCAAAAGCCCTGTGCCAGTTGGCGCAACGCCCTTCATGTGCGAAAGTTCGAGGTGACAATGCGCATTGACGAAGCCCGGCACGATGACGCCCCGGTGCGTTTCGAGCGAGGTTGGGTCGTGGTTTTCACGCTGGTCAATGGCGAGGATTTTGCCTTGGTCGTCGGTAATGACGACGGCGTTTTTTATCGGGTCAGCCGTGATGGGGAGGAGGAGGTCGGCAGTGATTTTTCGCATTTAAAGTGTTGATATTCAAGAAGTTCCGTGAGCTATAAGTTCTGTATTGGTAAGCTCCAACAAATCATATTCTGCAAATTTTTGCTCAATATCATTCCAATTAGCTTCAAATATCCTTAGCAATTCACGGTTGACTATATTCCTGTTGAGACAAGCAAAAGCCTCGAAGGGGATTTTTGAAGCAGGTGAGAGTCGTAAAAATCTTTGTCCTTGCTTATCACGATACGATTATCAGTCTTTGCGAGCATTCGTATTTCCTTGTCGCTTGTTCGCTCTCTTTTTGGCAAATCGTCCGTGTGTATCACATCAAAGCCTTTGTTACCAATAAACTTGGCAAGGCGGTAGGAAAGTTGGGCATCAATAAGGAATCTCATGCAGCTTTCAATTGGGCGACAGCCTTAAATTCAACCATGTGGGCAGCAAAAGCAAAACAGGCCAAAAAATCCTCCTGTTCAAGCGCAGGATAATCCTCCAACAGTTCCTCATAAGTCATCCCCGCAGACAACAAATCAAGAATCATGGCTACTGTGTACCGCATATTACGCACGGTCGGTTTGCCGTGGCAAATTTCTGGATTAATGGTAATTCGCTTTAGCAATTCTTCTTTGTTGATATTCATTTGAACATTATTTAGTTCGCAAGTTAGGAATATTTCCCCAGCCATAAAAGTTCCGCCTATTTCCCCAGCCTCCCCTCCACCTCCTCCATCACCCGCCACGCCACTGCCAGCGCAGCTGCCCCATCTTCCATCGTCACCACGGTTTTTTCGCTTCGCAAAATACTGACAGACAGCGCTTTAAGTTCCTCCTTGATGGCGTTCGCAGGCTCGGCTGGCGGCACCTCCATCGAAATCACCCGCACCCCGCCGGGCGTTTCCAACTCGAACGATGGTATGCCTTGTGGCTGGCTGCCCGGCTCGTGCATCCGTACCACCTGCGCCGATTTTTCGAGGAAATCCAAGCTGATGTAAGCGTCCTTTTGGAACAGCCGCACTTTCCGCATCTGTTTCATGCTGATGCGGCTGGCCGTGAGGTTGGCCACGCAACCGTTCTCGAACTCAATGCGGGCATTGGCGATGTCCGGTGAGTCGCTGACCACGGCCACGCCGCTGGCACTGACGGACTTCACGGGCGACCGCACGAGGCTCAGCACAATGTCAATATCATGAATCATCAGGTCGAGCACCACGGGCACGTCGGTGCCACGGGGGTTGAAGTTGGCCAGCCGGTGCGCCTCAATGAACATGGGGTTCATGGTCACGTCACGCACGGCCAACATGGCCGGGTTGAAGCGCTCGACATGGCCAACCTGCGCAGTTATTCCATGCTTTTTTGCTGCCGCAATGAGCGCTTGCGCCTCTGCCACAGTCTGCGTCACAGGCTTTTCGATGAAGAGGTGCTTGCCTTGTTCGATGGCCGTTTTTGCCAACAAAAAATGCGTCACGGTAGGCGTCACGATGTCCACCACGTCCACGGCGTCCAGCAGGGCTTGGTAGCTGCTAAACGATTGAACGCCAAACTGTTGCGAAGCGGCCAAAGCCACGTCCGGTGCTAAATCGTATAGGCCAACGAGTTGGTATTGCTCCTTCAAGTCGAGGAGGCATTTGAGGTGGATTTTGCCGAGGTGGCCTGCGCCTATGACGCCGATTTTTAGCATAAAACTGGATTGAAACTGGTATACGTTGGCCACAAAAGTAAGGATTGCCCACAAAGGGCCGCATTTGAAGCGGAACTGGGGTAAAAGATTGCACGAGCAACATCATGGTTTCAACTTTTCAGGATTCGATTTAATCTGAGGCTTACTTTTGCCCTGTTTTTTCATTTTTCATAAAATAAATAGACATTCATGAGCCAAAAACTCGCTAAATCGCCTGAGTTGCTCCGCAAAGAGGCCGAAGCAAAAGACCTCACCAACCAGCTAAAGAAAAAGCAGACGACCTTGAAAAGCCTAAAGACCCGCCTTCAAAACATGAAGTCCGACGTGGAGGAGCTGGGACGCAGGGTACATGCCGATATGTTCAACAAAATGGACAAGTTGGACGACCTCCGTATAGAAATCGCCGCACTGGCCCGCCAACTGAAATCGGTCAAAGGCGTGAACAAGATGGACAAGGAGCAGCTCCAGATGATGGCCGACGAGATGGCCAGCGGCAGCATGTTCGGCGATAACTACAACCAATACAAGGAACAAAAGCAGCAACGGGAGTCCGGCAACTTCAATTTTGACGAATTTGAGCGGGCACGGATGCGCAGCATGTTCGCTGAGTTTGAGGTGAAGCCACCCGAAAACGAGCAAAAAGCCATCAGAAAGGTATTCATCAAACTCTCCCAAAAGTTCCACCCCGACCTTGCCAAAAACGAAATGGAGGCACAGGAATTTCACCTGCTGATGCAGCAAATCAACGAGGCTAACGAGCACAACGACATCCAGACACTCCTCGAACTGGAAAGCCTCTACCTGTACGAAGAATCCGGCTTTGAGGCAAAGGAAGTGACGGTGGACTCGCTCCAGCAAGCGATTGAGCGGCTGAAAAGGGACATCCAGTTCATCGAAAAACAGCTTGACCGCACGAGCGAGGAAATCAAGCAGCTCCGCAAATCGGACTTGGGGCAAATGCTCACCTCCGTCAGCAAGGCCGGTCGGGAAGGCAGGGGCATTGACGAAGCCACTGCCCAGGTTGACGAGATGCTGCAAATGTTCACCCGCCTACGGGACGGCCTGAACGAATCCATCAAGCTCGGTAGGATTTCGTCAAAACTAATGGACTTGCTGCTCGGCGAAGACGAGGAAGAAGAGGAGGACTACGAAAACATGGACCCGTTCACCATGCTGTCAAAACTGGCAAGGGGCGATGAAGATGCTTTTAATTTCTTCAGCTCGGCCTTTGACGCCGAAGAGGTTGAAGACCCTATATTTCCCATCGGCTCCTCGGTACGAGTGACCAAAAAGGTTGGGTCGCCTTTTGACAAAAAGACCAATATGCAGGGCTGGCAAGGCCGGGTGGAAGATGTTTTCTATGACGGTGACGACGAAGAGGCTTATGTCGTTTCCTTCGACAGCCAGACCTTGGCTCAAATGCCCGAAAAGCTGATTGACAAGGCCATGAAAGCGGATGAAGATTTCCAAGAGGCTGAATTCAAGGCAGACCAACTGACGGCTTGCCCAGCAAGGGATACGGAGGAGGAGACAACGGCCACTTACCGGGTGCGGTACCATAGTGCTGCGTGGAAATCCATGCCCGACAAAGCACGGGGTGCCCGCATTCGAGCTGTTTTGTTAGAGTACCCCAGCAGGTCAGATGATGAAAACTGGGCAGAATACATTGTTCAACACCTAAGCTTTCCCTTTGAGGCAACCATCAGGGGCGGCAGGGGCAGCAAAAAAGGTGCTTCGGTGCTGGTTTTCGGCTTGCTGCCATTCGATAACGGGGAGGAACTCATCATGGCCACCAAACTGGCCAATGGGAAAAAAGGCACACAGCACCCGTTAACGAACCTGCGTGCTGCCGATGAGAATAGCAAGGAATTCCAGGTGCTGGAGGATTACTTGGTTTGGGCGGCGGAGACCATGTAGGCCGGACTTGGGTCGTTTGGCCAATTGGTGTCATCCCCACCATTTTTTCAAAACAAATCCTACCTTTGCCCACCAAATTGTTTTAAAAACTGGCGCAATCGTCAGTCGTAAATCGTAATTCGTAAATGATAAAACGGCTTTCCGTCCGCAACTACGCCATCATCGAGGAGCTGGAAATCAACTTCCCAGCCGGCCTGACCATCATCACCGGGGAGACCGGGGCGGGCAAGTCCATCCTGTTGGGGGCGCTGGGCCTCATCATGGGCGAGCGGGCAGACTCCAAGTCGCTGTACAACGACCAGGAAAAATGCGTCATCGAAGGTTTTTTTGACGTGTCGCCGTATGACCTGACGGATTTTTTTGAGGAAAACGACATTGACTTTGAGGCAGAATGCACCGTGCGACGGGAACTTACCCCAGCGGGCAAGAGCCGTGCCTTCGTCAACGACACGCCCGTCATCCTCGACGTGCTGCGCAAACTCACCGGGGCGCTCGTTGACCTCCACCTCCAGTTCGATACCTTGGACATCCACAACGTTTCCTTCCAACTGCGCATGGTGGATGCACTCGCTGGCAACAAGCCCCTGCTGGGCGAGTACCAGGCCGCCTACCGAATTTTTACCCAAAACAAAAAACGATTGGAGAAAATGCGGGAGCAAAATGCCCGCTCTGCGCAGGAACTTGAATTCCTCAATTTCCAAATTGCCGAATTTCAAAAAGCCGACCTCGTCGAAGACGAGCAGGAGCGCCTCGAAGCCGAGCAGGACAGCCTTACCCACGCCGAGGAAATCAAGCGGAACCTTTCCGCTGCGTTCCACCACCTGAGCGACGGCGAAATGCCGCTCACGGGCCAACTCAACGACGTGCTTCGCAGCATCGGCGAGGTGCGGAAATACCACCCCGCCATACCCGACCTGCACCGCCGATTGGAGAGCCTGGCGCTGGAGTTGGACGACCTCGCCGGGGAGTTCGAGCGGGTGGCGGAAAGCACCGAGGCCAACCCGGAGCGGCTGCTGGAAGTGCAGCAGCGGCTTGACGTGGTTTACCGTTTGCAGAGCAAGCACCGGGTGGCCAACGTCAAGGAACTCCTTGATATTCAGGAGAATATGCAAAACCAATTGGATAAAATCGGTGACTTGAGCGGTGAAATCGAGCAATTGGAAAATGCGCAAATTGCCGAGGAGAAGCGGCTGCGGGCGCTTGCTGCGCAATTGTCGGAGCGCCGCAAAAACGCAGCCCCCAGCTTCGCCGCCAAGGTGCTGGAACTGCTGGCGCAACTCTCCATGCCGCATACCCGCTTCCACGTGGACTTCAAGGTGGCCACAACCCTCACGCCCACCGGCACGGACGACCTCAACTTCCTCTTCGCCGCCAACCCCGGCAGCCGGATGCAGCTCATCAAGGACGTGGCCAGCGGCGGCGAACTTAGCCGCCTGACGCTCGTGACCAAATCGCTGGTGGCCAGCGCCATCCCATTGCCCACGCTGATTTTCGATGAAATTGACGCCGGGGTATCCGGCGATGTGTCCCTGAAAATGGGCAATATCCTCCGGCAGCTTTCCAACCACCACCAAGTCGTCGTCATCACCCACTCGGCGCAGGTGTCCGCCAAGGCCGATGCGCATTATTTTGTCTATAAAAAAGTGGATGGCAACGCCACCGCCACCAAGGTCAAGCTGCTGACCACCGATGAGCGGGTGCGCTCCATCGCCGTCATGCTGTCGCAAAACCCGCCGAGCGAGGCAGCATTGGCCAATGCAAGGGAGCTGATGGGCATTTGATGGGTGGATAGCGTTTCCATTCCCACATTCAAATAAACAGAAAAATTACCCCGGACTTGCACCAAGAAGTTTTGCAAGTTTTATACCTTCGCACAGTCATTAGTTTACCAAATTTATGCGGAAGTAGCTCAGTTGGTAGAGCATCAGCTTCCCAAGCTGAGGGCCGTGGGTTCGAATCCCATTTTCCGCTCCAAATCAAAAGCCTTGCGAAGCAAAATCGTGGGCTTCGCATACCTTCTTTAAAAGTGACTTGGGCGTTTCGTGTCGGTTTTTGGGAAAGCACCGTTAGGCGATGATACGGCACGAGTCAAACCTTCCAGCCAAAATGATACGCACCACCGTCATCGGCTCCTATCCCTTCCCTTCTTGGTTGGAGTTCGCTTCGCAAAACTTAGACAAATTCGGCAAGGCTGACTTCGAGGAAATCATCGAGGACGCCGTCATCGCTGCCATCCACGACCAAGTGTCGGCGGGCTTGGACGTCATCACCGACGGCGAACAAACCCGGCTCGACTTCAACCTCTCGTTCTATGGCCATATCGGGGGCATCTCCCCCAACGCCGAAGTGCCACGCCGCTGGGGGCCACCCGCCCACGACCAGCGGGGCAAGCACGCTATCACCGGTGAATTGTTGGCGCCCAGCGGCCTCGGCACAGTGGCAGAGTTCCAACGGCTACAACGGCTGGCGCCCACTAATGGCGGGCAGGTGCTGAAAGCCAGTGTTCCAGGACCTTTTACCCTCAGTGGCCGCCTCACACCCAATGGCCAGTACCCCGACCGATACGCCATCACCGAGGCACTGCTCCCAATGGTGCAGCGGGAACTGGAAGCGCTCGTGGCCGCTGGCTGCACCGAAATCACCGTGGATGAGCCGAGCATGAGCTGCTACGCCCATAAGGAAAACACCCGCCGCTTCGTGGAAATCTTCAACCGGACGGTGGAGCCGGTAGTGGGCAAGTGCTTCCTGAGCACCCACCTCTGCTTCGGCAACTACAAGGGCCACCCCGTCGGCAAGCGCATGGTGGCGCCCATGCTGCCCGACTTCCTCGACATGAAGGTGGACGAGGTGCACATCGAAATGGCCAACAGGGAGTTCGCAGAGGTGGAACTGCTCGCCAAGTTTGCGAAGCGGATGCACGTGGCCGTGGGCATCGTGGACGTGAAGAGCTATTACATCGAAACGGTGGAAGACATCGTGGAGCGCATCCGACTTTGCCTGAAGTACGTGCCGGCCGAGCGGCTGTCCGTGGCACCGGACTGTGGGTTGAGCCAGACGGCGAGGTGGGCGGCGAAGCTGAAGCTGCGGAACATGGTGGAGGGGGCAAAGCGGGTGCGGGAGCAGCTCGTTTGAGAATTGCCGATATTCAATTATTTTTGTAAAAAAAAAGTAGGCCATGACTCATTGGAATCAATTCATCGTATCCGACAGAAAAGTATTGCTTGGGAAGCCGACCATTAAAGGCACGAGGCTTTCAGTTGAGTTTATCCTTAAGTTGTACGCCAATGGTTGGTCGGAGCAACAGATACTCGAAAACTACCCAAGGCTTACCAGGGAAGCTTTGCAGGCAGTATTTGCTTATGTCCATGAGTGCATGCAAGACGGACTTTTATTCCCCAACGAAGCCCAAGCCGCCTAATGAAACTTTTGGCCAATGAAAACTTCCCGGCACCAAGCGTTGCAATATTGCGCAGCATCGGTTATGATGTTGCATCAATTGGGGAAGATGACCCGTCCATTTCTGATGAAGCGGTTATGAAAATTGCCATAGCGCAAGACAGGACCATCCTTACCTTCGACAGGGATTATGGGGTATTGATTTTCAAGCACGGGTTTCGCCCTCCAAAAGGCGTAATCTACCTGCGGACCGACCCGTACAACCCTACTTTCCCAGCCGAAATTGCCCACCAACTGATTTCAGCGTCTGGCCTTGAATTAGCCGGTACGCTAACGGTCGTAAGTGAGGACAAAGTGAGGGAGCGGAGGTTTCTCTGATTGATAACATTTTATAGATTTTGCACTCAAAATATTGCAATGCTTTGCCCATGCTACAACCCTTCAAAAAAAACGAAACCCTCCTCGCCGAAATCCACAGCACTGTCACCGGGGCCAACTCCTTCGCCTGCTGGTGGCTCGGCCAGAGCGGTTTTTTGATAAAATGGGCGGGGAAGCATCTCCTCCTCGACCCCTACCTCTCCGATTCTCTCACGAAGAAATACGCAGCTACCGACAAGCCCCACGTGCGCATGACGGAATTGGTCATTGACCCTGCCCGCCTTGATTTCATTGATATTGTCACCTCCAGCCACAACCACACCGACCACCTGGATGCCGAGACGCTGGTGCCACTGCTGCAGGCCAACCCCAACCTGAAAATGGTCATCCCGGAAGCAAACCGAGCGTTCGTTGCGGAGCGGATAAAATGCGAAACGGACTGGCCCATTGGCTTGAATGCTGGCCAAAGCGTTGACATTCAAGGCTTTAAAATCACCGCCATACCAGCAGCCCACGAGGCCATTGACAAGGATGCACAAGGTCGCTGCCATTACTTGGGGTATGTGGTGCAGTTCGGCGGCTTCACGATTTACCACAGTGGTGACACGGTTTTGTTCCCAGAAATGACGCCACTGCTCCGTCCTTTCGAGGTGGATGTGGCCTTCCTGCCCATCAATGGGCGTGACCCCAAACGGGGCGTGGCTGGCAACTTGGATGGTGCAGAGGCGGTCGGATTGGGCAAGGCCATCGGGGCGCAGTACGTGGTGCCCTGCCACTACGATATGTTTGAGTTCAATACAGCGGATGTGCGAATTTTTGAAAAGGAGGCGAAGAAGAAAAAGCAGGGGTACAAGGTTTTGAGGAATGGAGAGGGGGTGAGGTTCAGCTTGGGTTAGGCGCAAGAGCAATCACTTGACAACATCAAAAAGGAAAAGCACGTTTTTATCCAAACCGGAATTATGGGATGAAATACTTACCACTCATCATAACATTCACCTTCGCTGTTAGTGCTTGCCTGACTACTAAACAGGCAATTCCAGTTAGCAAAGTTCGGCCTGAAATAAGTGCATTGGCAACGCGTATAGAAAAAGTCTCCGTTATTTCTAAATCGGCATTTGGAATGGGTTACAGGCTGAACGATTCACTTGCCCTGCGGTTACAAGACAGCGCCACGCCCGATGAACTGATTGAATTGACAACGCACCCGTCCGCAGTTATCCGAACCAATGCGCTTTTTGCACTCTTGGCCCGACCTGAACGGGACAGCCTGGACCTTCATTTACTCGTGCCTATGCACTTCCACGATACGGCGACCGTGGAATTAAACATTAGTGCTGGATACCCCGAACGAAAAAAAGCCAAAGTTGGCGAGATATTCCTCATGGGCATTGGGAAATACGACAGCGATTTGTTTTGGATGGAATCGAGTCTGAAGCTTCCTCCCCAACAAAAAGCATGGCTCGATAGTGTGTTCCTGTGCAGCAATACGGATTTCAACATATACAAAGGTGCTTTGGCGCATAGTTGGAAACCCAAGGAAAGCATGTATGATTGCATCAGATATGAGTTGGAAACCGGGCAAGACAATTTTGTTGGTGTTTTTTTGGCCAAATACCAGCGAGAAGGAGACATTGAACTTATAACCTCCCACTTGCCTACCAAGGATTTATACTGGCGGAGCAACCGATGGCACGCTTTCAAGTATTTCAAGCACCCAAAAATGTTTGAATTTCTTAAAAGCGAATTGGGAACAGGGTGGACACACACAAAATATTTACAAGTGGTTGCTGAATATAAAAACCCCGAATCTGTGGCTGTTTTCGATTCAATTTATTCCCTCGTCAAACAATCGGACAAGAAAATACAATGGACTGTGGCAGCTAAATTTTGCAATGCACTAACGGATAATTATGACCCAGTCTATGCCGATTTACTGGTAAGGGCTTTGGCTGATTTTCCCGAAAACAACAATTTTAAAATCCCAAACGAGCTTTGGGAAACCCATGCAGATACTTTAAGCCAACTTTCAGGAATATGGAAAAATGGCGGAAGAGGTGCTAAGGAGCGGGCCACTAAAATGATGCCCAAACTGTTAGAATACTTGCAAAATAAGGATTCCTCTGCGCTATTCGCTGAAATAGTGAGCCGAATAAAGCCAATGCCTGACGAAGCCTATGTGTCACGACGAGGCGACGAAGGTGCTACCCAAACCGCATATATTTTTATTTACCGGTCGAAGAACCCATATTTTATTGAGCCTCTGTTTAATTTTCTAAAAGAGGAGCCTCTGGCAAAAAACCGTTTTTTTATTGCCAAAATCCTACAAACGTATGGGGACGATGCAGTAAATAAACGAATAACCGATTTTTTCAAAAACAATCCCGAACTGGCTCCAAAGCTTGTTGATGCAATGGAGGGGGGCAAAATATATGCGGACTTCTATTACAAAGCTAACCCAAAATGAAGAAACTCCTTTTCATCTTGCTTGTGCTGCCAAAATTATTACTGGCTCAAATGGAGTACCGCCTCAATCCTGATGATACCACAGAAGTAATCGGAATGGCGGTAATTCCTCCCGACATCAAGGCTGATTCAATGGTGCAATATATCTACAATTTGAATCCAAACGATTCGGGAATTACCTACGCACAAAGATTTGGTTCGGTCAAACTGTCTGAAAAATTTAGCGTCAACGAATTTTATGAATGGACAAAGCAATATTGCATCGAACGCAGACTGTGAAATTACGCTACTGTACACTTTTA
>DIUC01000018.1 GCA_002435785.1 Saprospiraceae bacterium UBA6168
CTTTGAGCTTATGCATGACTCAACATTTGCACAGTACGAAAAGCGCTACAATGAAATCGCCCTCAAATGGCTGGCCGGCACAGAACCGGATACAACCGCCGCTGACGACCTGCGCACCATCGCCCAGGCCTGCCTCCCGGCCGGCGGCCGTGCCGTGCTGGACGCTCGTGGCCTCTGTGCCGTATGGCTCAAGGAATACAACGATGAGGGCGGCTGCAACAGCCTGCAGCCACGGAGCAGCGGAGGGGAAGCACTTGTTGCAGCAGAAGAGACCCCAGTGCTGAACATAGTGCCGAACCCGGCGGACGAACTTGTGCGGGTTTCACTGAACGTATCAATGGCAGAAGGGGAGAGCCTGGAAGTGCAGTTCTTTAACCTGAACGGCCAGCAGGTGCATACGGCTACGGTGGTCTCCGTAAACGATGAATTGATGGTGCCCGTGAAGGGTTGGCCAGCGGGGCTGTATGTGGCCAAGGCAATTGTTGGCAACAAAACCATCAGCAGGACATTTGTGGTACAGCACCGTTGATTTCAATTTTTAAACCATGGGGGCTGCCCAAATGGGGGCTGCCCCCTCATTTCAAACAGGTATGGAAAAGTCAATCAGAATAATTTTCACCCTCGCAGTCCTGATGATTGGGTGCCAATGCGCACACGGGCAACAGCATGACAGGCATTGGATGGGGATAAATGGCATAGGCCCTGGTGGCGGCACTTATGGCCCCGTCATTATGGGCTTCGACGGTGACAGCATTAGCTATCAAGTCCCACAGCCCACTTCTGACACGGTTTACTTACATGAGAGCGTCGCCATGAGCGATGCCGCCGGCAACCTCCAGTTCTACACTAACGGCAACGTGGTGGTCTCCTGGGACGGCTATATCATGCAGGGCGGCAAGGGCTTCAACGCGGGGACGCTCGATGGCAATGGCAATAACACTTTTAACTACGAGTACGTCCCCTACACCTACCAACTCATCCCCGACGGCTACGAGGCGGGGGTGTATTACATGCTGCACTCCTTCATCACGTCGGCGGCTTTGGTGCCGTGCAGCATCGGTGCGGCGTCGTCCAAGATGCAGTTGAGCAAGATAGACATGCGGCTCAACGGGGGGCGGGGCAAGGTGGTCTATAAGAACCGCTACATCAACGAGGTGCTGATGGGTGCGGTCTTTGCGGTGCTACAGCACGGCAACGGGCACGACTGGTGGCTGGTGCAGCGCAGCCCCGACGGGATGGACTTCCGCTCCACCCTGCTGCGCAGGGACTCGGTGCTGCTCACCGTGGAGAGCACCATGATGCCGGGCCTCAGTTCCGACTGGTTCGACTGCTGGGACTTGTGGAACTCGGCGCTCAACCTGTTCGACGTTTCCCCGGACGGCAGCATGCTGCTCGACAACTTCGGTTTCGGCCACGCCAAGCTGATGTCCTTCGACCGATGCAGCGGGGAGATTTCGCTGCTGGACACCTTCAGCATGGGCTCCACCTACCTTGTGTACAACGGGGGGGAGGGCTACGCCTCGGTCAATACCTTCGCCTTTTCGCCCTCGGGCCGCTACCTGTACGGGGTGGGCTGGGCCGGCTTTGTCCAGTACGACCTTTGGGCTTCGGACATCCTTGCCAGCAGGGTGCCGCTGGGCGGGGTGCCCTGGCGCATGGACGATTTCCAGAACGTGATGGTGACCGACCCGGGCGGCTACGGTCCCTTCTGCCTCGGCCCCGACGGCAAGCTGTACAGCCTATACGAGACAGCGCACAACGTCTTCGAGCACCCCGACGAGCCGGGGGAGGCCAGTGGCTACTGCATCGCAGCGGACAACCCGCCCTCCTGCCTCGGCCCCGATGTGCCGTACTACCTCTTCTCCACGCCCCACCCGCACTACCGCCTCGGCCCCCTCACGGGCAGCGGCTGCGATACGATACTGAGCAGCACCAAGGAGCCAGTGGCGGGCAGCGGCTACGGGGTCACGGCATCGCCCACCGTGGCCAGCGGGCAGGTGGAGGTGGCCATCAGCCTGCCCGGCTACGGCAGCCACGTCACCGCCGAGGTGCAGGTGGTGGACATGCTGGGGCGGGTGCTGCACAGGCATAGCTTTCCGCCTTATGCCTACCTGCATACGCTGGACGTATCGGGCTGGCCCGCTGGGCTGTACAACGTGGTGCTGCTGGAAGGGGGCAGGGCGAGGGCGGGGGCGAGGTTGGTGGTGGGGAAGTAGGGGTATTAGGAAATCGAAGATTCCCGCCAGTAAATTGGGGTATTGAGTAAACTACTGGACATTTTATAACGCTGAATATTTATAACGAAAAGACGCAAGGATTGGTAAATCAATGGATTAGTAGCTGTTTTGGGTTGCATTGTACCTTTGTGCCTTTGCTTCGAACAAAAATGTCCAGTAGATTTGGCCGCCAACAATTCGTTGTGCATTGTTTTCAACAAATACGCCGATGCGGATTTTCATCTTAGGCTTCATGGGTGCAGGAAAAAGCTATCTAGGTAAAGAACTTGCCAATATGCTGGGCTTCCGCTTTGTTGACCTCGACGAGCTGATTGAGGCACAGTTAGGCCTGTCAGTGGCTGAGATTTTCGAGACGGGAGGAGAACTTGCTTTCCGGGAGGCAGAGGCAGCGTGCCTTCGCAGCCTCGGCCACGAGCGACAAGTGGTGGTGGCCACGGGTGGCGGCACACCCTGCTTTTTTGAAAACATGCAGTGGATGAACGACAACGGTGTAACCGTTTTTTTTCGGGCTACTCCCGGGTTGCTTGCCCAACGGCTCATTCCCGAAAAAGTACGCCGCCCGCTTTTGGCTGGTCTTTGCGATGAGGAAGTGGAAGCTTTCATAACTAAAAAATTAGCGGAAAGGACACTGTTTTATGGGTTATCACACCTTGAGTTTGAGGTGCCGCAGGAAGGGAATCAAGGAATTGAAGTTTTGGCAAAATACCTGAGTCGGTTTTTAGGATAAAAAAAAATACTTGTTCTATTCAATATTTCAAAGTCACTTGCCAACTACTTTATTAAATAATAATAGTATTCAAATACGCATGTAATTGATTTAAAATAAGGCAAACGAGCGGCAGTTTTTGGCCTTGTGTAAATGCTTGTTTTGTAAAATCGTGTAAAGAAACCGCTTGTTTCATAATTGGTTTTGATGCGTCACATTAATACGAAAAAAAGATTAAGCACCCAATAAAAATAGCATGTTTGAAGGCTATAATTTAAAAATTGGTAACATTTTTGTACTGGTTAATACGTACCACTGAACATATCTTTCACATAAAGGATGCAGGTATTTTAATAAAGGCAATACCTTGTAGTAATCTCCAACTTCTATCCTCGTATAAATTTAAGCTTGCGAGGTAAAATATTCAACAACTTCATTTGGGTCAGAAAGGCATGGGCGAGTGCTGTGGCATTGGTTTGTCAGCTCCACTACGTCCTTGATAACTGAAAAGCTTGGCACCTAAAAAATGCCTCAACATAGTTCCATTTGGCTTTGCCAATGGTTCGAGCAAAGATGCATAACCCGGAAGTTGTTCGTTGCGAGTTGCGTCTGGTCGTTTGCTGCCCCCTTCGCCCCCTGGCAGCTATCCCCTCTGGTTGTCGAGTCTCCCCCCGACAAGCATTCGGCCTGCAATTTTCAACAACAACTTTCTTTTTTTGCAAAACAGTCAGATTCTGTCGAGCTTCTTAGCTCCGACAACCCATTCGCCACTGAATTTGAAACCGCAATGACAAGCCTCCTAAGCACCGCACCTTTAGTGCGGTAGCTCAAGACCTTACCTAAGCCTTTTTTCATTTTTCAGCAAGGTGCAAAACACACCTTGCTTTTTTATTTAAGGATGGGTTCAATCGCCCTGATTTTCCAGTTGCGAACTTCCGTCTTCGTGAGCTTGTTCGCTGCCACCCAGCCATCCATCTCCTTGCTTGCCTCTGCGGCGGTGTTGTAGATTTCGCCCGCATACACAAGAAAGCCCTTTTTGTCTTCCGTGAAACAGGATTTGAGCAGGGCAGCAGCGAAAATGCCCTTGCCTCGGATGGATTGAACAGTGGTTGTGGCAATTTTGTAGTCCGTCAGTTCGCCCACCTCCACGATGTATTTTTTGCCGTCGAAATTATAAAAGCGGGAGCAATCGTAAACGATTTCACTGCCGCCCTTTGCGGTGAACTCGTCCGTGCCGACTGACCGAGTGTTGTTATCTGCCAGTACAGACTCTGCTGGCACCTGGGTGGTTTCTTTCGGGCTGCGCAGCGTCCAGAAAGATTCGTCGGTCTTGCTTTTTTTGCGCTTGGGCATGGAAGACGAGTCGGGCAGGTAGGTGGTTGGTTCACTCAGGGTATTGGATTTCGACTTGGCGATGTTCTCCGTGAAATCTTCTTTGTCAACCAGCCTAAAATCTGGGTTTTCCAATTCCTTGGTGAAAATCACCGCCAGCAATGCCAAGCTGCCCGCTATTACTGCTACCTGTGCCTGAGCGCTTTTTCGGTGGCGCAGCACCGATTTGTCCTTCTTTTCCCAGCCGAATAAATTGGGCAGCAAGTCCAGTTGGCCCTTTTGGGCTATCTCCTTGAATTTTTGCTGGGACATGAAATCCACTTTCTGGCGTTTGCCCAAAAAGATGTCGTGACGGCTTGGCGTGATAAGGATTTTCGGGTCGAGGTTTTTGTCCACAGTCAATAATCCGATGCCATTGAAGACGCACTGGCTTTTGAGTTCCCTCAAATACCGCTCGTTTTTTCCCTCAAAAACATCGGTGCCGAGTGCCACCCACTGTTCATCGGCATAATATTTCTTGAACTGCTCCACGGCATAGATGTAGCGGTAGCGGCGGAAATTTTGCGCAATGAGGTAGAACAGCCCAAACACCAGCACCCCGGCCACCGCCAGCAATCCCAAGCGCTCGCCAAACTTGGTGTTGTCTAAAGCGTGAAAGCGGTTTTGGTAGTTGAAAAATGCAAGCAGCACCATCGCCATGCCGGATATCGCCAATCCGTCCCACGTCAAAATGCGGTGGTCGGGTTTGAATATCACCTCATCAATGGATGCCTTGGAGGTCGCCTCAAAAGTGGCGGCGAAGGTCTTGCCATCCGGCTTTTTGAAGGAATAGTAGCCATCGGCCACGATGCCACCAACGCCTTCCAGGTCGTACTTTGCCACAACGGGCTGGTCCTCGTACCGGAGCCGGAACTTGTAGTAATGCCTAAAAAACCGCAGCGTTACCTTCTTGATGATATTTTCCGTGAGTTGCTGGTCTTCCAATTTGACGTGGTGGTTTAGAGCATGTTTAGTATTTAGTCACTTGGCCCAAAACGGCCCTTTTTCGCCCTTTTTCCACCTTTTTTCAGTTGCGTAGCCCCACTAACCGCCTTCAAAAAGTTAAAAAACTGACGAAAAATAGCTCGTTTTTTTCACAAGCACTAAATCCCAAACATGCTCTTAGTTGAAAACGGGGCAAAGTTCCACAATTCAAGGATTATTTGTAAAACTAATGCAAAACTCGAATGGAGGGCGTTTAATTGTTTTGGTAAAAAATTGGTTATCAGCCATTTAGGTTGTTCGTCACAAGCTACCGAGTGGTCGTTTGCACGGTCGCATCCAATTGTTTCCAGAGCTGCACCACTTCCAGTGCCTCCTTTACATCGTGAACACGAAGTATCCGGGCGCCTTGTTGCAGGGCGACCATGTGGAGCGCCGAAGTACCGTTCAATGCTTGCGAAGGAGGTACGCCCAGCACCCGACAAATCATGGACTTGCGGGAGATGCCCACCAGTATGGGCAGTTCCGTCATGCGGAAAATATGCAGGTGCTGGAGCAGCATGTAGTTGTGTTCGATGGTTTTGCCGAAGCCGAAGCCGGGGTCCAGCACGATGTCCTTCACTCCCAATTCCCGTAAGCGGCCCAGCTTTTCAATGAAAAATTGGAGGACTTCTTTTACCACATCACTGTATGCGGGCGCTTTCTGCATGTTGGAGGGGTCGCCCTGCATGTGCATCATAATATAAGGTGTGCCGAGTGTGGCCACTGTTTCAAACATTTTTTCGTCGAACCGTCCAGCATAAATATCGTTGACAATGCTGGCCCCGGCAGCCACGCAATCCCTCGCCACCGCTGAACGGAAGGTGTCCACCGAAAGCACTGCCTCCGGGAACCGCCGGGTAATGGCTTCCACTGCTGGCAATACCCGCCGCAGTTCCGCTTCTTCCGCTATCAGCTCCGCCCCCGGCTTGCTGGACATGCCACCAAGGTCCAGGATGGCAGCCCCTTCTTCCAGCATTTTTTCCACCTGGTGGAGCATGGCCGACTCGGTGGTGTACCTGCCGCCATCGAAGAAAGAATCTGGCGTAAGGTTTAGGATGCCCATGACGATGGGGGAGGAGAGGTCGAGCAGCCTTCCCCGGCAATTGATGGTCTGTTTTTCAAAAATCATGTTGCAAACGATTGGAAGTATTGGACGTTCAGGATAGGGTAATGGTCGTACTGCGTGTAAAAAACAACGCAAGTTTATACCTTCGGCCAGATTTTCAAGCCAATTATTTCAACATGAAAGAAATCTATGTCAAATACGCCGGGTACAATCTTTGGGCGAACCGCCGCATGGTGGATGCTTTTGCCAGCTTACCAGTTGAGGTGTTGGAGGCATCTATTGTGAGCAGCTTCCCATCGGCTCGGCTTACTTTCTTGCATATCTGGGATGCGGAGTTCCTTTGGTTGGAGCGGTTGCAGGGCCATTCTCCTGCGGCCTTCCCAAGCAAGACATTCGAGGGGGACATCAACGCCGTTTTTGCGGCATTGTTGAAAGGCTCGGAAGCCTTCTTGACTTTCGTGGAGGCGCAGCCAAGTGATTTTTTTGAGCGCAGCCTTTTTTTCAAAACCATTTCATACGGTGAGCAAACGCAGTGGTCTTACGAGATGATTCACCACTGCATGAACCATTCGACCTTCCACCGGGGGCAGCTCATCACGTTGGGCAGGCAGCTTGGAATTGATAAATTTCCACCAACCGACTTTGCCTATTATTTGAGGGAACTGGGCAAATAAAAAAGCCACGCCCTGTGGCGTGGCCATTCACTAACCTTCATTCAGTGTTGATTCATTTCACCAGAATCAGTTTAGAGAAACAATACCTTCGGTCAACGAGTCAATTTTTCTTTGTGCTGCTTTATGGAGGAATCATCCGCTGGATTGGTCGCAACTGCGACATTCAAAATGGATAAAACATGAGCACACCAATTCAACACAGGCCCAATCAGCCCAATGAACGCTTTAATGTGGGCAGGTTGGTGGTCTTCTTTTTGGCGGCTGGTTTGTTGGGCTTTATCGTTTATCGGTATTACTTTTCAGACGGCAGTAACTACACCAACATTCCGCAGGAAGTCCAAATCAAGTACGTCCCCTCCGACTTCAAGGCCGATATTGACTATGACAACGCCCTCCCAATCCTGGCAAACCCGGAGCGGTACAGCCGGGAATTCGACATGCTCATCCACGACTTTAATCTCTCGCTGCTCACCCACGTTGCCAACCGCATGAACCTCTCCGACAGCTTGAAATTGCGGGTGCGAGCAGAATACGAAAACCACCACCCCTATATCCAAAAACTGATATTCAACGATTTTGTGGCCATGCGGGACTCTTCCTCCTCGCTCTACAATTCTTGGTACCAAAACCAAATGACCGGGGCAGTGGATGTCCTGAACGAAGTGGCCTCCAAGTACACCTGTTTTTTGATAAATCAAATACTCGGCACCCTGTTGCCGACGCAGGAAGGCAAGATATTCGTGAAGGGCGAGAGGGTGGACACCCCCTGCGGCGTGGCGCTCACCGAGGCACTTCAACCAATGATAGCCCGGCTCAAAGAAAGGGCCACCGTGCAGGATTTCACCCTGTCAAAAGGCATACTGCAAGAGCGCGTGGAAAAGACCATCGCAGAACTGGGCACGATGGAGATTCGTGACCGAAAGGGCATTGGCACCTCCAAGCAGACCAAGGTGCTTGGCGTTGACGTGTCCTCGACGGAAATGGAAATGTCTGCCATCAGCATCCTAAAGGTGGGCTTCAAATTGGACAAGTTCTTCGAGGTCAACCTAAGCTCAAAATCCGGCATCGTCACCGTAACCTTGCCAGAGCCGGAGATATTGAGCCATGAAGTTTACCCCCGTATTGACAAGCTCGACATCGGTTGGATGCGGGAAATAGACCAAGCCGATTTCAACAAAAACATGGACCTGTTGCGCCGGGAGTTCCGGCGGGAGGCACTCGAAAGCGACGTGATGGAAAAGGCCAAGAAACGGGCCATCGAACTGATGGACACCATGATGACCCCCATGATTAAGGGCATGAACGGGCGGTATGAACTCAAGGTGCGATTCAAGTCCGTGACCAACGTGCCCACTGAGGAAAAGCAGGTACGGCCAGACAAATAATGGCAAAATCACGGCGATAACCGCAGAAGTCCATGGTTTATGCACAACATTGGTTGGTGCAGCAACCAAGCTGTTCCGCCCAATTTTATGCTAAGAACAAATTGCCTATCACTGCCGTTTGACTTTAAAGCGGTCAAAAATTGGATAAATCGTGGAGGCGGATTACTTTTACGCCACTTTACTGTTGATCGGAATAGCACACTGACATTCTCTGCCTTAAATTCTCCATTCGGATAGCTCCAATCGTTTCGGACACCTAAGATTTTGTATAAAGGAAAAAGAACAGGAACAAACGCTATTTATGATTCCATTCACCGTGAACAAACCAAAAGGTTATTCTCCCTTTTTGATATTGGGACTGCTGCTGTTTTGCCAAAACAGCTTTGCCCAACTCACCATTGAGTGGGACCGCACCTATGGGGGCTCCGGCTATGAGGAAATGGGGGCTGCCATACTTACCGCCGATGGGGGCTACCTGTTTGGTGGCATCACCACCACCCGCACCCCCGACTTTGAAATTACATCCAACACAAAAGATACAGTTGACTGGCCCGAACTCACGGGCGATTATTGGATTGTGAAAACCGATGGCGATGGCAATATCCTTTGGGACAAACGCTTCGGAGGGTTTCGAGAAGACCGCCTTTGGACGATACTCCAAACGCCCGACGGTGGCTACCTGCTCGGCGGCGAATCACGCTCCGGGGTCGGGGCCGACCGCAGTTGGGACAATCGGGGCGACCTCGATTTTTGGGTGGTGAAAATTGACGCCAACGGCAACAAAGAATGGGACAGGGCTTATGGCGGCACCGGTGCCGACTTGCTCCGCAAAATTTTGCCACTACCCAACGGCCAATTCTGGCTGGCCGGATTTTCCAACTCCCCCGCCAGCTTTGAAAAATCCACCCCAGCCTTCAATGGCTCAGGCGACTTTTGGTGCGTAAAGATTGACGAAAACGGCGTTCCCCTCGGCGACTATACCTTCGGTGGCGACGGACTCGACCGCCTCTTCGATGCCATACTGACCCACGACGGCAACATCCTGCTTGCTGGCCCCACCGAGTCGGTTCCAAGCTTTAACAAAACAGCACCATTTTACGGACTTAACGATATATGGGTGGTGAAATGCACCCCGAACGGCAACCTCGTTTGGGACGCCGCCTTTGGCGGCAACAGAGAGGATGTTTGCCAGCGGCTAACAGCCACACAAGATGGCCATTACCTCGCCATTGGGCAATCCACTTCCGACAAAACATCCGGTAACAAGACTGCCCAACACTTTGGCGGCGATGATATTTGGTTGGTAAAGTTTGCGGACACGGGCACGGGTGCCAACATGCTGTGGGACCATGCCTACGGTGGCACCTCCTCCGACCAAGGCTATGCGGTGGTCGAATCTGGGCTTGGCAATTTGCTCCTGATGGGCGAGTCCTCCTCGCTGGCAGACTCCATCCATAAGGATGCGCCCGTGCTGGGCAGCAAGGACTACTGGTTTGTCATGGTTGACCAAAACGGTTCGAGATTGTGGGACGAAAGCCTCGGTGGCACCTCGAACGAAGGAGCCAAGTACATTCTCAATGCCCACGATTACGGCTTCCTGCTTGCGGGCATTTCCAATTCGGAAATTTACCCCCCATACAAGTCCCAAGGTGCCAGGGGGGCCAGTACCAATGACCTTTGGGTCGTGCGCACAGGCTGTTCTTTCCCCGGCCCTGAACTTCAAGACATGCCAAAAACCTGCCGGGACGAACAAATAACCGTGGATGCCACCGTGCCTGCCCCATGCGTGGGCTGCAACTATATCTGGGACGACGGCGGAATCGGCCCGCTGCGCAACTTCACGCCTGACGCCACCATGCAGGTAAAAGTGACCGTTCTTCACCCTGATGGCTGCGAAATGAGCGACTCCGTTACCATCGAGATCGTGCCTGGCCCGGATGCCTTCTGGTCTTATGGTGACCCCATTTCTTGTTATGGTGCAAGCGATGCTGCATTTTTCGTGGATTCCGTTTCAGGCATTGCGCCGCCGTTCCTGTTCTCGTTCAATGGCGGCAGTTGGGAAGCGAATGCAGCTTATGCCAACTTGGCAGCGGGAAACTACCAACTTGAGATTTTGGACACCAACGGCTGCAAGCTCGACACCTCATTTTACATCCAACAGCCGGAGCAAGTGCTCGTGGAGCTTGGCCCAGACATTTACCTCGACTACGGGGACAGCGTACAGCTCCAAGCGCTGACCAATCTCGTGGATTCCTACAGCTTTGAATGGGGCCAGCCCGGTCTGCTTTCCTGTACCGATTGCCTGGAGCCTTGGGTACAACCCACCACAATCACTACTTTCACCATCGTTGTGAAGGACCAAAACGGCTGCAAGGCGGAAGACCTCGTTCGAGTGATTGTTCAGAAATCGGATGCCGTTTACATCCCCAATGCCTTCTCGCCCAACCTCGACAACCTCAACGATTTCTTCACAGTGTATGCCGATAGGAAGGTCAGCAAGGTCAAGTCCTTGCGGATATTCGACCGATGGGGCAAGCTGATGTTTGAGCGGTTCGACTTTCAACCGAACAATGGGCCGCTCGGCTGGGACGGCAAGCTCGATGGCCGTCCACTTGACCCAGCCGTATTCGTTTACTGGGCAGCGGTGGAATATTTTGATGGGCGCACGGAGATGTTTATGGGCGATGTCACGCTGATGAAGTAAGAAAAAAAACTTGCTCACATTGCACCGAAACCTTAAACCAAAGAACCTCAAAATCCCACCAGCCATCGGCAATCCAGCTTTACGCAAATACGCTTCACCACCCGTACTCATTTCCAAATACCTTTCAACTGATAAACCTTGCAGGTGCTCAACGTCGTTTGGCCGCCTTCGGAAAAGAGTTTAAGTTGGGTAAAATTCGAGCTGGGAAAAAAGATTTCGGTCATGGCCGTCTCGCCCCTATCGGCAAAAAGCTCGGCAGAAGACACGTCGAAGAACAGGTGCATTTTCAGCGTTTTTTCCTTTGAAAAACGTGGTGCCGTGCTTATCTGCTTCGCAAAATCAGCCGAAAAACCGGATTCGCCAGCCTTCGTCCGGTCACTGAAAAACAGGTTGGCGTCAGCATCATACCCAACTTGGTATTGCTCGCCTTTTGCATTGGAAAGCTCCACGCCAAAGCTCCCAGCAAAACCTTGGGGCAATTCAAACTCAAGCTCCATTTCGGAAAGGGTAGGTGCAAAGCCAAGCTCTGAAGTCAGGTCGAGGTCGGCTGCAAGTTTGGTTTTTGACACCTCAAAAACCTTTGTCCGTAGGGTCTGCAACTCCTGCACAGGTTCGGAGAAAAGGCGGTAGCCCACCGCCGTTTTTTTCAGCGACAACGACCGTGGGAGCGTCATGGCGTTGCGCCAAGCTTGTGTTGGCACCAGGTTGGCGTACTGCCAGTTGCTCATCCAGCCGATGAAGAGGCGGCGGCCAGCCGGGGCATCTGACCAGGTTACGCCAGCGTAATTGTCCTTGCCGCCATCCAACCAGACTGCTTTGCCACCTTGTACAAATGGCAGGAAGCTTGGGTCGGGCGTGAAGGTTTCTCCATCAAAATTGCCCACGAAATATTGCGTCCCGGAGCCGCCGTTTGGCTGGCCGGGGTTGATGTTGATGATGAGTACCCACTTCGTTTCGCCAGTGCCATCCACGGTCATCGGGAACAAATCGGGGCATTCCCAAACGCCGCCGTGGTTGCCCAATGCCTTTCCGAACTCGCTCAACTTCCGCCATTTTTTCAGGTCGGGCGAAGCCCAGAACTCGGCAAAGTCGCCAACTGCCAACGCCGCAACCCATTGCTTGGAGGCTTCGTGCCAAATGAGCTTCGGGTCCCTGATGTCCCGCACTTTGCCGGGGTTTGGCATAACGGGGTTGCCCTCGGTGTATTTTGTCCAAGTGCGGCCCCGGTCGTTGCTAAACGCAATGCCCTGCGACTGGAAACTGTCGCTGCCAGCCTTTGCCGCCACCTCATCATGGTAAGTGTACATGGCCACGAGTGGCGGCTGGCCGTTCTGCCCGAACTCCGAAGTGTTTTTCCAATCCACCACCGCCGAACCGGAGAAGATGTAGCCGAGGGAGTCGGGGTAAAGGGCAATGGGCAGGTTTTCCCAATGCACCAAATCCTTGCTCACGGCATGGCCCCAGTGCATGGGTCCCCAAACGGAGGAGTCGGGATAGTGCTGGTAAAAAAGGTGGTATTCCCCATCGAAATAGACCATGCCGTTGGGGTCGTTTGCCCATTTTTCTTTGGGGGAATAGTGGAACTGCGGGCGGTGTTTTTCGTGGTAGCTCATGGCTTGGGGTGCTTCCGGTGTTGTCGTTGGCTCGGAGGTTTCGTTGCCGCCGCAGCCATTCAGCAAGATGCCCAAGCCCACCAGCAAAATGGCGTGCTTCGTGATGCGAGTATTTTTCATAAATAGTTGTTTGTCAATTATTTGGAATCCAAAATTGCCGCTATTTCCGCAGCGGTGATAGTGGGTGTGCCGCCCGCTTTTGTGGCAGCAAGTGCACCTACCGCACATGCGAAGCGGAGGCATTCTTCGGCGTTTTCGCCAGCCAAATGCTTGGTCAGGAAGGCCGCCAAAAACGAGTCGCCACTGCCGATGGTGTCTTTGACCACCACGGGAAAACCGGGATGTTCGGAGTATCCCGATTCATCGAGGCAGGCGGCACCACGGCTGCCACGGGTCACGATGAGCGTTTGCAATTGGAATTTTTTCCTCAAAAAATCCATCTGGTCAATCGGTGCTGTGATGGTCGCCCAATAGCCGCTCAGGAGGGTCAGTTCTTCATCGTTCATCTTTACGACGTCTGCTTGTTGGAGTAGCGTTTCGAGGAGTTCTTTGGAAAAAAAAGGAGGGCGCAAATTCACGTCGAGCACCCGAGTTTTGGCAAATGTGAGCAGTTCCAGAAGGGTGTTCTTGGTGCGCTCATTTCGGCAGGAGAGGCTGCCAAAAACAAGGGCGCTGGCCATTCTTACCGCATCGGTCATGGCGTTTTCGGGGTGGATGAAGTCCCAAGCGGCGGGCTGTGTGATGTCGTAGCTGGGGGAGCCATTGTCATCCAAAACAACGTTGACAGTGCCAGTGGGGAAGCTGTGGTCGGTCTGCACGAGGTTGGCGGCCACGCCCTTTTGTGCCAAAAAATCCAACAGTTCTTGACCGAGCGCATCGTTGCCCACACGGCTAATCATTTGGGAATATAGGCCGAGTTGGTTGGCGTGGTAGGCGACGTTCATGGGTGCCCCGCCAGCTATTTTGCCAGTGGGCAGCAAGTCCCAAAGGACTTCTCCGAAGCAGATGATGGATGGTTTCGACATACGTTACAATGATGATGGTTTACCGTTTTTTAGTCATCAGTTTCTCCAAATCCTCCAAGGATACCCCCTTTGTTTCTGGCATCATTCGCCATACGAAAATCAATTGCAGCACCATCATAAAAGCGAAAAAGCCAAACACGGGCGCAGCGCCGATGTTGGTGAAAAGCACTGGCACAAGCGATGGGATGGCGGCTGCCAGCACCCAATGTACGGAGCTGCCAAACGCCTGCCCGCTCGCACGGAGGTGGTTTGGGAAAATCTCGGAGATGAAGACCCAAATGACCGCACCCTGACCAACTGCGTGTGCTGCAATGAACAGGAACAGAAAAATGGGAACGGCCATGCCTTTTATGCCAAGCATGAAGGCCATCGCCACCAATGACAGCGATATGATGTAGCCCACAGAGCCAATGTACATGAGCTGTTTGCGGCCAAAGCGGTCAATGAGCGAGAGGCCAACCAGTGTGAAAATTAGGTTGGTGACACCAATGCCGACGCTGCTCAACAAGGCGGCACTTTTCTCCAAACCGGCAATCTCGAAAATGCGAGGGGCGTAATAGAGGAAGGCATTTATGCCAGAAAACTGGTTGAAAAAGGCCACCAAAAACGCCAGCATCAGCGGGAACCGGTACCTGTCACTGAATATGGTTTCGCTTTTATCGGCCAATTCGTGGTCGGAGAGGATGCGCTGCATCTCTGCCTCCACGTCCATGTTGGGGTCAATGAGGCGCAGGGTTTTGGCGGCAGCCACTCGGTCGTTTTTCTTGACCAACAGCCAGCGGGGGCTTCTCGGCACGGTCAAAACCATCAGTGTGTAGGCCAGGGCAGGAAATGCCTCTACCCCAATCATCCACCGCCAAGCGTTCTCGCCGATGCCGTTGAGCAGATAGTTGGACAGGAACGCCACAAGGATCCCGAATACAATGTTGAACTGGTAGAGCGCCACCAATTTACCCCGGTTTTGAGGAGGGGCTATTTCGGAAACATAAGCTGGTGCTGCAATCGTGGAGGCGCCCACCGCCAATCCGCCAATGAAACGGAAAATGGCAAAAACCCACGGGTCGTTGGCAAGTGCAGAGCCTACCGCTGAAACAACATAGAAGATACCAATCCAGAACAGGGTTTTTTTTCTCCCAAATTTGTCCGTGGGGATGCCGCCAAACATGGCCCCAATCACCGTGCCCCAGAGGGCGGAGGCCATGATGACAAAACCGTGGAAAACTTCTCCCCTTGGCCACAGTCCTTGAAGGGACAGGTCTGCGCCAGAAATCACAACCGTGTCAAACCCGAAGAGGAAGCCCGCCAAAGCTACGGTAATGGACCAAAAAAAGATTTTGCGATGATTCATGTTTTTCGTTTTGTTCTGTTTAGCCTGCTATTACTGGTGCCTCTTTAATAAAAGGGATATACAGGTCTTTAATTTATTTAGACCTTATTAAGGTGAACCCCTTGTCGGGAAAGGGGGGGCATTAACAGTTGGCAAGGCAAATCTAATCCACGGAGGAATTTATGAATCAACTTTCAAGGTGTTTCTCATTTTTTTTAAAGGGATAGGTGTTTTTTAAAGGAAGGATGAGAGCTAAGCGTCTGTAACACACTCACCAGCAATCAACCAATTTGCCGGGCCCCACTATTAATGTTAGTAAAGAACCGTGGGATGTCAATGCTATCCTGGTGCATGGATGGCAAGAAGTTTCAAAAATTGACAAAAATCTATCTAATCCTGAATTTTCGGTAGGTTATTTGCTCGGCGTTTGTACCTTGTGGGCTAATATCTGGGCACTCTCATTGCACCTTCCAGACGAGCACTTGAACTAACCACGACTGTTTAAATATTTCCGCTGTTACTTTTTTCCCAAAAGCGATTTTACTAAGCTGAATTCACCACCGGTGAATCCCCTCGGATTCTTTGGGCATTCTCCAATTTTTTGCTGACTAACAAACGAAAAATGACTATCGCTTTTTATACATTCTATCACCAAATCAAACGAAGTATGTTTACCAAATCTACACAGTTCATCACCAGGTACATGGTGATGCTCATGATGCTTTGGCTCGTCATGCCCTTGGGCGCACAGGTGCGCACGAAAGCAGACCTTGCCAAGCAACTTCTTCAATCCAAATCGGCAGATGAACGGCCAGCCGATGTGGAGTTGGCTACTATGAAAGTCTCGTCAGAGTCCTTCAGCAAGAAGAGTGGTCTAACCCACGTTTATTTTCAGCAGCACATCGGTGAGATACCGGTGCACGGTGCCATTTTGAACGCCCACGTTACGAAGAACGACGAGTTGCTGACCTTCAGCAGTCGGTTCGTACCGTTGGACGCCACAAAAAGGCAAGCCAACGTGGTGCCCAAGCTCACCCCCGAACAGGCCCTTCATGCTGCGCTCGCAGCGCTGAACATCAAGGACAAAGGGCTGTTGATTCAAAAATCAACGAGCAACGGGCCGCTGCGAGAGACTGTTTTTGACAAAGGAATTGTGGCCGCCGAGGACATCAAGGTGCAGCTCATTTACCAACCCGTCGAAAACCACAAACAACAAGTTCGGCTTGCCTGGCAGGTGGAAATCTACACCCGTGACCACCAAAACTGGTGGCTGGCAAGGATGGACGCCGAGACTGGCGAGCTATTGGACAAGAACAACTACGTGGTGTCCTGCGATTTTGGGCCATCGGCGGAAAGCTGCCACCACGAGCATACCCCGGAAGCACCACACAAGACCTACTTCGATTTGGGCTTGGACTTTTTGAGCCCGACAAAACCTGAAAATCGCCCGTTCAGCTTGATGTTGGGCAATGAGTACAAAGTTTACCCACAACCCGTTGAAAGCCCCAACCACGTGGCACCCTTCCCGCCCGCCGATGGCAGGGTATTGGTGGCCGACCCTGCCAACCTGACCGCATCGCCCTTCGGCTGGCACGACACCAACGGTGCGCCTGGGGCCGAATTTACTACGACCCAAGGCAACAACGTACATGCCTACACCGACACGGATGCCAATAACGTACCCGACCCAGGCTCCAGCCCGGATGGTGGCGTTAACCTGATTTTCGACTTCCCACTTGACTTGACTCAGCCTCCGAGTGCTTACCGGCCAGCGGCAGTCACCAACCTATTTTATTGGAACAATTTTATCCACGATTTTGCCTATCTCTATGGCTTTGACGAACCAGCGGGCAACTTCCAGCAAAACAACTATGGCAATGGTGGCTTGGGCAACGACTACGTGCAGGCCGAGGCGCAGGACGGCAGCGGCACCAACAATGCCAACTTTGCCACCCCCGCAGATGGCTCAAGGCCAAGGATGCAGATGTTCATCGGCACCAACCCCAACCCTGATGTGGATGGCGACTTCGATAATGGCGTAATTGCGCATGAGTACGCACACGGTATTTCCAACCGCTTCACTGGTGGTCCAAACCAAGCTGGTTGCCTCAGCAACCAAGAGCAAATGGGTGAAGGTTGGAGCGATTTCTATGCTTTGATGACTACACTGAAGCCTGGTGACCAAGGAACGGACTCAAGGGGCATTGGTACCTACCTGTTTGGGCAGCCAGCCAACGGCCCCGGCATTCGTCCAACGCCTTACTCGACCAACATGCTGATTAACCCCTCCACCTACGACCTCATCAAGACGGCGGCAGTGCCACACGGAGTCGGCTATGTTTGGTGTACGATGATTTGGGACCTTACCTGGGCGATGATTGACGACCATGGCCAAGGAGGAGGGTTCGACGTTGCCATGAACCTCGTCAACGAGGGCATGAGGCTGCAGCCTTGCAGCCCGGGCTTCGTGGACGGCAGGAACGCCATCCTCGCCGCCGACTTGGCACTGTACGGCGGCGCCAACCGCTGCCGGATTTGGGAAGTCTTTGCCCGCAGGGGCCTGGGGTTCAGCGCCAACCAAGGACTTTCCAGCAGCCGCAGCGATGGAACGCAGGCGTTTGACTTGCCGCCTTCTTGTGTATTGGATGCCACGCCCGCCACAGCCACCATCTGCGCCCCGGCGAATGGTGTTTACACCTTGATGAACAATACTGGCGACCAATTGACGCTTAGTGCTACTGGCAACCCAGCGGGAACAACCGTAAACTTTTCGGTGAACCCGGTACCAACTGCTGGCAATAGCATCATGACCATCGGCAACACTGCGGCAGCAGCCCCCGGCACCTATACCATCGTGGTGACAGGCGTCAATGGCCCCAACTCGGTGAACAGGAACGTGACTTTGGTCGTCCACAATGGCAACCCGGTTGCTCCTACCTTGACAGCCCCTGCCAACATGGCCGTCAACCAAGTTAACCCGCTGCTGACCTGGAACCCCGATGCCAATGCGGCCACCTACGATGCGCAAATCGCCACCGATGCTGGCTTTACCAATGTGGTGGCGAGTCCTACTGGCCTCACGGCAGCCTCCTACCAAACAACCGGTCTGGTAAACCTCACTACCTACTATTGGCGGGCGAGGGGCGTGAACTCCTGTGGTACTGGCAACTATTCCGCACCATTCTCATTTACCACCGCCAACATCGTTTGCAACACCTACGTGAGTACCAATGTGCCAGTCACGATACCAACCACTGTAGCAACGGTAACCTCCACGCTCACAGTGACAGGTTGTGGCGGTTCCATTTCAGATGTCAACGTCAAGAATTTGAACATCACCCATACTTGGATTGACGACCTCGTGATTGACCTGACCAGCCCAGACGGCACGACGGTCAGGCTGATGAACCGCCCTTGCGATTCGGAAGACAACATCCTTATCAACTTCGACGACGCAGCGGCAAGCCCGAACTTCCCTTGCCCGCCCGTTGACAACGGCACCTACAAACCCTTCGCAGCCCTTTCCGCCTTTAATGGCAAGGAGGTGGCTGGCGTTTGGACGCTTACAGTAGCGGACGTTGCGAGTCAAGATGGAGGCACCTTGAACGCTTGGGGCCTCGAAATCTGCTACGGTCCGAATGAAGTTGTCTGCTACGCTGACACCGACAGCGATACCTACGGCGACCCGAACACCACCCAAACCTTCTGCGGTACTTGCGGCTCTGGCTTCGTCAGCGACAACAATGACTGCAACGATGGAAATGCCAACGTAAACCCTGCTGCTACGGAAATCTGCAACGGGATTGACGACGATTGCGATACCCAAATTGACGAGGGGGGTGTGTGCATCCCGTCCTGTTTTTCCAAACTGTATGGGGCCTCACCGTTCCAAGATTCCCTTTGGGCCATTGACACCAGCAACTTTGCGGTGCTGGAAAGGAAAAGCCCTAAGCTCGCCGGCTTTACGGTTACTGGCATAAACGGCCTGACCCGGAATCCTGCCAATGGGCTGTACTACGCCATCGTGAAAGTGTCGGGTGCGCCCAACAACAACAGGAAACTTTGTACCTACAACCCAGCCGTTGACTCCCTTTACGAAGTGGGCAACCTGGGTTCAAACTTCTCCTCCATTACCTTTTCGCCCTCCGGGCAATTGTTCGGGGTAACGGGAGATGGAGCAACGCCGCCAGAAACGTTGTACGACATTGACCCGACGAATGCCAACACAACGCTATTGACGGCACTGGGCAATGGCGCCGACGGCGAGGTCATCTGCTACAATCCAGACGACAACATGCTTTACCACTGGTCTGGCAACAGCACCGTTGTTTTTGAAAAAATACTGCCAACGGCACCTTATACTATAACTGGCATTTCAACGGGGCCGCCTAATGACGAAATTTTCGGAGCAGTTTATATCGGGAACGGTACCTTCTTGACGAGCACCATTAGTTCGAATTTCAGGGAAGTTACCACGTCAGGCACATGGTCTGCACCAATGGGCAGCAGCCCTGACGACCTTCGTGGCCTTGCCTTCGGCGATGCCGCAGGAGCCACCACTACTTGCTACCTTGATGCCGATGGCGACACTTACGGAAACCCCAACATCAGCGCTCAGTTTTGTGGTGCTTGTGGCGGCGGTTATGTCAGTGACAACAACGACTGCGATGACAGTGACGCCAATGTAAATCCAGCCGAAACGGAGATTTGCGACTTGGTGGACAACGATTGCGACGGCCTTGTTGACGAAGGCTTCGACCAGGACAATGACACCGTGGCCGATTGCTTCGACAACTGTCCGACCATCGCCAACACCAATCAGCTCGATACCGACAGCGATGGCTTGGGAGATGCTTGCGACCCTTGCCCGAACGACCCAACCAACCTCTGTGGTTGTACGTTCGTGCTTCCTGCCAATGGCGCTGCAACGGTGGCTTGCCCAGCACAGGCCACACAGCCAACGCCTCCAGTAGTCGTTGACAACTGCAGCCAACCGGTCATCCCGACCGGCCCAACCATCACCAACAACCCGAACCCCCTTACCTGCGAGGGAACGAGGACTTATTCTTGGGAGTATAGCAACGTTACCGGTAGCCAGACTTGGAGCTATGTTTACACCGTGGAGCGCCTCGACTTTTCCGTGCCAAACGACACGACCATTACGGTGGCTTGCCCCGTACAAGCTACCCAGCCCGTGCCACCCGTGGTGTTGAGCAATTGTGGTGAAACGATTACGCCAACAGGCCCAGTCGTGGTGAACAATCCGAACCCAATCACTTGCGAAGGCACAAGGACCTACTCTTGGACCTATACCGACTGCGAGGGTAATTCGCACACATGGAGTACCATCTATGTCATTGAGCGGCTTGATTTCACCGTACCAGCCAATGGTGCGGCAACAGTGGCTTGCCCTGCACTGGCTACCCAGCCGGCGCCGCCCGTGGTGTTGAGCAATTGTGGTGAAACCATCACCCCGACCGGCCCGGTCATTGTGAACAATCCGAACCCGATTACTTGCGAAGGCACCAGGACTTACCAGTGGACGTACACCGACTGTGAGGGCAATAGCCATCCTTGGAGCTTTGTCTATACCATCGAGCGGGAGCCATTCACTGTGCCAGCCAATGGCTCGGCCACGGTGGCCTGCCCAGCACTTGCCACTGCACCAACGCCTCCAACGGTATTGAGCAACTGCGGTGAGGTGCTGACTCCGACTGGCCCAGTCATCACCAACGTTCCCAATCCTTTGACTTGCGAAGGAACACGGACCTTCACTTGGACCTACACCGATTGCGAAGGCAACTCCGCAGCTTGGAGCTTCGTCTATACGGTTGAGCGGTTGCCGTTTACCGTTCCCGGAAACGGAGCGGCGACGGTTGCTTGCCCAGCTCAAGCTACTCAGCCAACGCCACCTGTCGTGTTGAGCAACTGTGGTGAGGTCATCACGCCGACCGGCCCAGTCGTGGTCAACAACCCGAACCCGCTGGCCTGCGAGGGTACACGCACCTACACCTTTACCTACACCGATTGCGAGGGTAACTCCGCAACGTGGAGCTTCACCTACACCGTAGAGCGGCAGCCGTTCGGTGTGCCAGCCGATGGTGGCAGCACTGTGGATTGCCCTGATGATACGGACGCTACGCCGGTGCCACCAGTGGTTTTGAGCAATTGTGGGGAAGTATTGACGCCAGTCCTCCTCAATGTTAGCGCAAAAGATGGCTGTGAAGGCCACCGCAAGTACACCTTCCGCTACACGGACTGTGAGGGCAATTTTGCAGATTGGTCTTATATCTACTTGGTCGAGTACTTGGACTTCTCCGTGCCGCCAAGCGAAACGGTGAACGTGGAATGCCCATTGAACGCCTCCCAGCCCGTGCCGCCAGTTGTTTACGACAATTGTGGTAGGTTGCTGACACCAGATGGCCCTGTCATCACCAGCCAAACTGGCGACGGTGGCTGCGAAGCCTACCGTATTTATACTTGGACTTATAAGGATTGCGAGGGCAATACCCATACTTGGAGCAAGACCTTCAACTTCCTTTACACCGCCGACTTCTTCGTATATCCAGACGTAACCGATTATGTGGCCTGCCTCGATTATGCCCAGCCGCCCGTGCCACCCACGATTTATGACATTTGTGGCAACGAAATCGTGGCTTATGGCCCAACGGTAACGGAGGAAATCAATGCAAGCGGCTGCAGTGGCATTCGGACTTACACCTATGTTTACGTCAACTGCGGTGGTTTCAGCCATGCATGGAACTTCACCTATTATATCAACGACGACCAGCCGCCAGTAGGTGTTTGCCCAGGCGGTGGCGGCGGAGCCGTTGGTGGCGGGGCCAGCGTGAACGTCACGAACCTGAACTGCATCTCCGACGTGCCTTGCCCAGATACTTATGATTTCTCGGTGAAAGCGAAAGAACTACTGGCAGCAGGTGGTTTCAAGGATATTTGCAGCGGCACGAACCTCGTGGTGACATTGGATAGCTGGTCAGCACTCTGGGATTGCTCCGACCCTGATGGGGACGGCACTTTCACCTTCGGTCGCACCTTCTACTTCCGCATTGCCGACCAGTGTGGCAACGAGTTCCCAGAGCTTTGCGCAGTCACCTACTCCGGTGCTTGCCAGCCGCTCAACACCTTCACGCAAACGGCATGGGGGCTGCAAAGCGAAGACCCTTATGACAGTGGCATCAACCTTCAGGTTATTCAAACCTTGCTGAACAACTTCGGCCCGCTGACCATTGGTGGCAACAACCGCTCGCTCACGCTGACGGATGCGCAGTGCCTTGCCAACCTGCTGCCCGGCGTTGGCGGTCCCGATGTGTTGGCTGCTTGCCAGCAGGTAAACTGCCTCGGCTGCAACCCAACTGGCCCCGGTGGGATGAAGAACTCGTTGGCCACCAATGCCATCGCCTTTATTCTCAACATGCGCTACAACGTGCAGTACAACGGGCTGAGCATGCAAGCTATCCGCAGCCAAAGCTTGGGTTGCATTCAACTCGACCCAAGTATCGTTTCCTGCTCGTTGGGTGGTGTTTGCCAGTTGCGGGTCTTTGACCAACAGGGCGTTCCGCATTTCTACCCGTACACTTTGGGCGGTTTGATTGACTTGGTGAACTACTTCCTCGGCGGCAACCTGAACGGCGGCCAATCTGGTGTTTACGCAACGGCGTTGAACAATGCGCTGACCAACGTCAACTCCAACTGGGGCGGTCAGCCATCACAGCCCAACTGCAACCCGAACCCGGGAGCAACTGGCAACGAAGTCGCCAACAAAGCGTTGCTGCCGACAGGCAATACCGTTAAGGACAATACGGTTGAGTTCAGCTTGGCACCAAACCCTGCTGGTAGGGAAGTGACGTTCAAGCTCTCAGAACTTGCCGAAAGCCAAGCGGTTACGCTGGAAATTTACAACAACATCGGCCAGTTGTTGCTCCGCAAGGACTTCGGTAAGGTGCGCTCCGTCAATGAGCGCATTGAACTGAATGGGCTGAGCAACGGCCTGTACATCGTCAGTGTGAAGGCGGGTACAGAACGCTTCGAGCAGAAGCTGGTGATAAACAACAATTAAGCAGAATTCTGAAAAGGCTCGCTTAAAATACGGCGGCAGTTGTCCCATAACGGGGCAACTGCCGCTTGTTTTTTGTATTGAATTGTATCGCCGAACCCCAGTTCGGCAGTCCAACGCTAAGTTCCAAGAAAACACGAGCGAAGAAGGGATTTCACTCCAAAAGGAACTCAACATCCCCACCCGCCTCACTGAGCAGCCGCACCACTCGATAGACCGTTGCACCAAATTCCGCTTTTTTCAGTTCATGCTCCCAGATGCGCACCACCCGCCAGCCGAGGGCTTCGAGTTGGGCGGTCACTTCCAGGTCACGCTGCATGTTGCGCTCGATTTTCGGAATCCAGAAAGCGGCGTTTTTCTTGATTTTTTCCCGTTTGTGCCGCCAATCGTGGCCGTGCCAGAAGTCGCCATCCACGAAGACGACGGTTTTTTGCTTCGCAAACACGAGGTCGGGCTTGCCGGGCAGCCGCTTGTCGTGGCAACGGTAGCGGTAGCCGAAGTGCCAGAGTGCCTTGCGCAGCGCTACCTCCGGCTTCGTGTTTGCGGAGCGGATACGGCTCATCTGCTCCGACCGCTGCGGGGTGGTGTAGAAGCCGGCTTCTTCGGCGAAGCGGGGGACTTTTATCGGTGGTTGAATATATTGCTTCGGCATGAAGCGAAGGTATTAGGAAGACTTACCAGTTTTTGAAGCTTGACGGATCAGGGGCTTTTTGCTCCCATTACTTCTTCACATACTTCGTCAAAATCACAATCTGCTGGCCGTTCACCCTGCCCTCAATCTGCTCTGGGTTGTCGAACACCAACCGGATGTTGCGAACGGCAGTGCCCCGCTTGGCAGTGAAGGTGGCACCTTTCACGTCGAGGTCTTTTATCAAAACGACCGTGTCACCGGTTTCCAAGGCCACGCCGTTGCAGTCCACGTGCTTTAGCTCAGGGTCTTGGGCGGAGGAAACGGCGGTCGCTTTGGCCCAAGCCAGCGTCTCATCATCGAGGTAGAACACATCGAGCAGTTCGGCGGGCCAACCCGCAGGGCGCAGGTGGTCGAGTATCCGCCAAGCCAATACTTTTACGGCAGGCACCTCGCTCCACATGCTGTCGTTGAGGCAGCGCCAGTGGTTCTCGTCTGCGGTGGTGGGGTCTTCGATTTGGGAGCGGCAGGTGTCGCAGAGGAGCGCCAGTTCATCAGCGTGGTTGCCGGGTTTTGGGGCTACGGTGTAGGGGGAAAGCGCTGTGGTTGCTCCGCAAAGTTCACAGGCTGCGCCACTGCGCTGTTGCAATATTTCTTCGTTGGTCATTTTTTTATGTTTAGATAGTTTAGCGGGTGTTCGGTTAGTTCTAATAAACCTCCTAAACCTCAAATTTTCGGAGCGTAAAGGTAGGTTTTTATCCTATAGACAATTCTTCTTGACCCACCACCAGCCCATCCCACGCCAATGCCACCCCCGGTGGCAGGAGCTTTGAGCGCTCCTTATGCAGCCCCATTCGGTGGCTGATATGGGTGAGCCAAGCCTGTTCGGGTTTTATGCTTTCGATGAAATCGAGTGCCTCGTCAAGGTTCAGGTGGGTTGCGTGCGGATGCAGGTGCAAGGCGTTGACAACGAGGGTGCGAATGCCGTTGAGCTTGCGTTTTTCGGCAGGGCTGATGGTCTTCATATCGGTTATATAGGCGAAGTCGCCGATGCGAAAGCCCAGCACGGGCAAACTGCCATGCATCACTTCGATGGGCAGGAAAGCAATGCCTGCCGCCTCAAATCCCTCCTCTTTGGAAATCACCACCGGGTCTATCATTGGCGCACCGGGATAAGGTTTTTCGGCAAAAATATAAGCGAAGCGCTGCCTCACCTCGTCCAGTACGGAGGTGGTGCCAAGGAGCGGCATGTGCCGATTAAGCAGGAAGTTGAATGGGCGCACGTCATCCAATCCGATGATATGGTCGTTGTGCTCGTGGGTCAGCACCACCGCATCGAGGTGCTGGACACCTGCCCGGAGCATCTGCTGCCGGAAGTCAGGCCCGGTGTCAATGACCACGTTGCGGTTCTCGTGCGAAACCAATAGGGAGGTGCGCAGCCGGTTGTCCCGTGGGTCGGTGGAGGTGCAGACTTCGCATTTGCAGCCGATGATGGGTACGCCTTGAGAGGTGCCGGTGCCGAGGAAGGTGAAGGTCAAAAGGAAATTGAGATATTGAGGTATTAGGAAATTGATTTCGGAGCAAAAGTAAACTTGAAACGGGAAAAGGAAGGAAGATGATGCGGGAAGGAAAAAATGAAGGCGGCCCCTGAAATTAGTTTACGAATTTAGTGAGAGTAAACGGAGCCGCCTGCACGTAAATAACGCCTATTTCTTTAAACCAATACCAATACGAGCGGCGGTTTCGGTTCGCTGCCTGTGCAGTAATTTTTTTCTGAAAAAATTGATTGTCAGTAAATCTCCAACAAGCCGTGGTGTTCACTTTTATCAAGCGACTCAATTTCATTTCGGCTTGCTACCAATAGCGCTGCTACCTGCTCGGTTGTTTGGTTCCCCCTTCGGATGAAAATTATTTTGGGTGGAAATCCCCGCAAAATCAGCAGGTTGGAAAAATCCTCGTCGTTGGTGACGATATAATATTCATTGGTTCGTGCCCAATTCCAAATTTCTTGGTCGCTTGCTGGAATGGCTAATCCAGTCCTTGTTACGTGTTCGACAAGCAGAAAGTCTGTGGAAAGTCGTTTGACCAATCTCCACGAAAGGTTTGCATCCAGTAAAAGCTTCATGCAGCAGCGAGTATTTTGATGCTTTCTTCTCTATCGGCGGCGAAGGCAAGTGCCGCACGGATGGCTTCAATGCTCAATTCCGGGAAATCGCCGATGATTTCCTCGTTGGTCATGCCCGCCGCCAGCCAACCCAAAATATCGCCTACAGAGATTCGAGTGCCTTTTATGCACGGCTTCCCAAAACGGATATTCGGATTGATGCTTATTAACGAACGATAGTTTTTCATAAGCTGATTTTAAAAGATTTCCACACACAACCACGAAAATAAGGGAGAAAAGGGAAAAGTCAAGCCATTAAATTCAAACACATCAAACGAATGCATCCTCCACAAAATACATCTCCACCTCCCCTTTCCCCTTTGCTACCACCTTTCCCCGTGGAATGCACCTGAATTTATCCTTCACCAATTCATAGGTAGCCTCCGAGATGTTCACTCGCTCCGGCTCGCCGCTGGACTCCATGCGAGCGCCCATGTTCACCGTATCGCCCCAGATGTCGTAGGCGAACTTCTTTTGGCCGACCACACCGGCCACCACTGGCCCCGTGTGGATACCGATGCGGCAGACAAACACAGGCTTGCTGTCAGACCGCTGTTTTTCCCCAAATTTTTTCATAAAAACCTGCATCTCCATTGCCGCCCGCACCATGTCCTCGGCATGGGTGGTGGAGGGTTCTGGCAGGCCAGCGGCGCAGAAATAGGCGTCGCCGATGGTCTTGATTTTCTCGATGCCATAGCGCCCGACGATTTCATCGAAAGCCCGGAAGCACTCATCCAGTTCGGCTACCAGTGCCTCGGCGGGTATTTGCTCGGAGATGGCGGTAAAGCCTTTGAAGTCGGTGAATAGCACCGTCACCGAATCGTAGCGGCGGGCCTTGGCCTTGCCGTGGGACTTGAGTTCTTCCGCAGTCTGTGCGGGCAGGATATTGAGCAGGAGGTCGTCGGAGCGCTGTTTTTCCCGCTTCACGGTGCGGTTGCTCCGAAACAGGGTGAGTGCCAGCAATGAAAGTAGCCCCGCTCCTCCGAGCAGCGAGTAGCGGAAGGTGCGTTCGCTGCGCAGTTGGGCCTCTTGGAGTTGCAGCGCTTGTTGCTGTTTCTCGATTTCCTGTTGTTTTTTCTTGTTGGTGTAAACCGCTTCCCGACGTTGTTCGGCATTGATTCTTTCCTCCGAAAAAGTGGAGTAACGCAGCTCGTCGTACTGCTCCCGATAGCGGTAGGCCGTTTCAAAATTGCCCATCTTGAAGTGGATGCGGGCAAAATCCTTTAAGGCGCTTTGCTGGAATTTTTTGTTGCCGATATCCTTCGCAATGGCATAGTAGCGCTCCGTGTATTCCAATGCTTCGGGAAACCGTTTTTGGCGGCGGCGCACATCGGCGATGCCGTTGTAAACCTCCATCACGCCTGCCCGGTCTTCCAGTTTCTCCCTGATTTTCAAGGACTTGGCGAAATACTCCTCCGTTTCGGCCCAGGTCTTTTGCGCCAGCGCTACGTTGCCTTTTTTGTCATAAAAGGTGCCGAGGTTCTTCAAGGTGTAGCCGATATTGTTGAAAATTTCAGCTTGCCCAGCTTCGTCCTCCAGCCGCTCCCGAATTGCGAGTGCATCCCTGTAAATGACAAGTGCGGTTTCAAAAAATCGCTGTGTTGTTTGGGTGAAACTGTCCACGTCCATCAGGTCTTCACCCTGAGAATCGTTCAGGTTGGCGAGGTTGGTGAGCACGCTGGCCTGCTGCCATTCATTGCCGAGGCTTTTGTGCAGGTCGAGCGCCTTTTGGTACGCAACTTCGGCCTCTTTGAAGCGGTCGTTTTCGGTGCGGATGTTCCCGACGATGTTCCAGGCATTGGCGATGCCGTCGGCCTCCGAATCAGGGTCGGCACCTTCAAGATAAAGAAAAATATTTTCCAGCGCCTCCGGGTAGTCGCCCATTTTTTCTTGCAGGTTGGCGATGTTATAATAGGAGCGGAGGATGCGAGCGGTGTCTCCGAGTTCTTCCCGGATTTTCAGCGATTGTTGGTAGCCGTCGAGAGCGCCGAGGTAGTCGCCCTTGTTCTCCTTGACGTTGGCGATGTTGTTGAGGAGGGAGGCCATGCCCTTGCGATCGCCGAGTTGTTCTCGCACTTGTTTCGATTGCTGAAAAAAATCAACAGCCACGTCGGGTTGGCCGTGAATGTCGGCCACTACGCCCCGGAAGTTAAGGGCGTTGCCTTCGCCTTTTTTGAAACCCAATCTTTTTGAAAGTGCCATTGCCGAATCGAGGTGGAGGATAGCCGTTTTTGGGTCGTCAAACTTGAGTTCCCATGCCAAATCGTTCAGCAGGTTGACCCGGTTGGTATCTGGCCGAGCTTTTTTCAACAGCCCCATCAGGCTGTCGGCAGCCGGGTTGTCCTGCGATAAAGCCAAGCAGGGCAGGAGCATCAGGGCGATTTGAATGGGCCAGATTTTCATAAGATATGAGAAATGAGTTATGAGCTTTGAATGGCCAGGCTAACTCAAAACTCATATCTCATAACTGTCTTCACTGCTTGTTCGCAGGTAGCAAAACCACGCCGCTGGCCATGAATTTCAATTCTTCTTTTGGCTGGGTGATGGCCTCGATTTCTTCCTTTGACTTGCCCTCGTCCTCGGCATAGTGCTTGAGGTCTTCCACGGAGGTGGTCTCCCGGAAAGCATAGCCCTCCATCACGACTTCCCGCCCAGCAATGTCTTTTGGGAGGAAAAAGCCGTAGTCCTTGAACTTCACGAACATGTCGCCCGCTTGGTCGTCGTGGATGTTGACCCAGCAGCCCTTTACTTGGCAAACGGATTCAACTTTGCCCTTGATTTTTACCTGGACGGAGTCAACGCCTTGCAATTTGCCCACCATCTCGCTCATCGAAACGGCGCCGTCGGTGGTGATGGCCTCGCCGAAGGTCTGCGGTTGGCCGGTTTGAGAAGTGGAATCAGCGGGTTGCTCACTGCCGCAGGCCATGAGGCAGGTGGCGAGCATGGAAATGAATAGCATCTTTTTTAGCATTGGTGGATGTTTTTTTTGTTGAGATAAAGTTTGCTTCGTGGCAAAAATAGCATTCCTATTTAAAACGAGGGCCGAAGCCGTGGGGCTTGCCCGATGATTTTTTCCGTAAAACTTTTTCATCATAAAATAAGCCCCGTATGACCCTGCGTTTGAGATGCACCCATTTCAAAAAGGCATACCTGCCCTTTCCAAATTCCAAATTTCTATTTCCTAACTTCGTCAACATCACCCGATGCAACACTGCTACCTTTTTTTCAAAATCAAAACCCGGAATAATGAGGAATCTAAAGCAGTGTGCAGTATTGACAGGGTTCGCCCTCCTTTTTTATGCCTCGGCCAGCGGCGGCAATGAGGTCCACTTCTCCCACAAATGGCTGACAATATTTGATGAAGTGCACGGGGTTGGCAACCATCCCCACCACCCGTTTCCCAACGGCTGCGTAAACGGCAATTGCTCCGACGGCTACGGCACCTACATTTACCCGAACGGCAACAAGTACATGGGCGACTTCCAAAATGGCAAGCCCAACGGGAAGGGCATTTTGTTCTGCGCAAATGGCAGCAAATACATCGGCCACTGGCAGGACAACATGCAGCAGGGCGAAGGCAAGTTCACCTTCAATGAGGGCCATGAGTATTTGGGGCAGTTCAAGCGGAGCCAGTTTCACGGCAAGGGCATCATGCGTTTTGCCAACGGCGATGTCTATGACGGCGACTGGCAAGCCAACAAACAGGAGGGCCTCGGCACCTACGCCTTTCATACCGGCGACCGCTACGAGGGGCGATTCCGGGAGGGACGCTTCAATGGGGAAGGCACCATGTTTTACAAGAGCGGCTCAAAATATGCGGGGCAATGGGCCGACAACCAGAAACACGGGGCTGGGATTTTTTACGACGAAAATGGCCGTGCAAATCCCGGCGAATGGGTGAATGGCAAGTCACGCCGCCCCCTGCCCAACGAAACTGAAGTCACCGTCCTCGAATTGGAAGCCGCTCCAAAAGCACCCGCTCCGTCCCCAACTTTTGACCCGACGGTGAAGGTATGGGCTGTGGTGGCTGGCGTGGCCAGCTATTCCCACATGCCTGCTCTCCGCTACACTGATGACGATGCCTACCAGTTCTACGCCTTCCTGAAAAGCCCAGAGGGCGGGGCCTTGCCCGATGCACAACTGCGGGTGCTCGTGGACGACAACGCTACCCGTGACAACCTGCTGGACGCCATGCGCAGCGTCTTCTTACAAGCCGACGAAAACGACGTGGTGCTGTTCTATTTTTCCGGGCATGGCATTGAGGGAGCCTTCGTTCCGGTGGACTTTGATGGGTATAGCCATCGATTGGAGCACACGGAAATCCGCTATATTTTGGAACAAAGCAAGGCCCGGCAGAAAATCGTGGTGGGCGATGCTTGCCACTCCGGCTCGCTTATTGGCAGCCAATTTTCCCCCGAACTGATGGCCGTCAAAGCTCCCTCCGTCGGCGATATGTTGGAAAAATATTACAAGGCTTTTGAGAACTGCGACAGCGGCATGGCCCTCTTCATGTCCTCGAAAGGGCAGGAGGTTTCGTTGGAGGACACTGGGCTACGGTCGGGGGTTTTCAGTCATTTCCTTATCTCGACTTTAGCCATTTGAA
>DIUC01000075.1:0-42184 GCA_002435785.1 Saprospiraceae bacterium UBA6168
CCAATTTCTTCATGCAACAACGCCTCGTAATTATAGAAATTTGAATTTAAGGGAATGATGTCTTCAAGTAATTCACGCAGTGCGGGGATATTCCATTGCTGGTTCCCCAAATCATATAATAGCACACCCTCGGTTTGTTCTTCTGTAACACCAAATTTTTCGTAGAATGCTTTGTTGGCAGATTTTACACGAAGGTCTTTTCCCAAAACAAGCATGGGTTCGTGCATGGTGGAAACGATGGCATTGGAATATTCATACGATTCGTTGAGCAGGTCGTTGCGGGTTTGCAATTCCTGATTGGTGGTGGTTAGTTCTTCATTGGCCGATTCTATCTCTTCTTTTGAGGTTTCTAATTCTTCGTTCACGGTTTGCAATTCTTCGTTGCTCGAAATCACTTCTTCATGCGCACTTTGCAGTTCTTCGGTAAAGGCTTCCTGCTCCTGTGAGATGGCCAACGCATCAGCATGTGCTTCGGCTAATTCCAGTTCCAATTTTTTTATCCTTCGGTCTTTTGCATGCGAATTATTTTTTCCACTATCCGACTGCTGCGAATACATTTCTACTTGTTCCTGTTCCGTGAAAAGGATTAGTAGCAAAGGTTCGTTCCATTCTATTGGTAGCGGTACAATCTCTAAGCTTATAATTTTAACTGACGAATTAATCTTCAATTCAATGCCGCTTTTGCGAATGCGGTCTTTGGTTTTAATGACTTTTGAAATTGCATTACGCAATTCAAAGGCAATCTCAGGTCGAGCCATTTTTAAAATATTAAATGTGGCTCTCCCTTTTGGGTGCGTTAAAAATAAATCGGTGGTACCACGAAACTGAACGATTTCCATTTGGTGATTGATCACCACACTGGCCGGCATAAAATCCGAAACAAGCACGGCATCAATAGTATTCTCAAGCCACTGGGCATTAATGGTGCTATTTTGATGTGCTTTATTCCGTTGAATTGGCGGAACATTTTTATGAGGTACAGTTTGCTGCGGAAGGCGGGGCGAAAGTTCAGGTAGCCGCTGTGTACCTGAATTTATTTTGCGGGTAAATATTTTATACTTTTTATTTGTGCTTGTAAACAGATGAGCAGACTGGCTGATGTTTTCTGCTTTGCCAAGCATTAAAAATCCATCGTTGTTTAATGCGAAATGAAAAGTGTTGATTGCTCTTTTTTGTGCAGCGGTATCTAAATAAATAAAGAGATTGCAGCAACTGATAAAATCTAATCGTGAAAAAGGCGGGTCGCTTAAAATATTATGGGGTGCGAACACGCACATATCCCGCACGGCCCTATTTGCTCGGAAACCACCGTCAGCTTTTGTGAAGAAGCGCTGGATACGCTTTGGCGAAACGGTTTCTAAATCCTTCTGCGTGAAAACACCAATTCGGGCTTTGCTTATGGCATTTTTACTGAGGTCGGTTGCAAAAATCTGAACGGGAATGTTGGTGGATAAGGTTTCCTGTATTTCTAGCAATATCATGGCGATGGAATAGGCCTCTTCCCCCGTTGCACATGCAGGCACCCAAATACGCAGCGATTCTCCTGATTTTTTACTTTTCAGCAGTTTTGGAAAAAGATTTTTTTCTAAATATTTGTGCGTATCGGTGTCACGGAAAAAACTGGTTACATTAATCAGCAAATCCTGGTAAAGAATATCTGTCTCCTCGTTTTTTTTGGTAAGCAGTTTTGCATATTCTTTAAGTGTGGTTATTTTGTACAACAACATCCTGCGAATGATGCGCCGCTTGATGGTGTTCATTTTATACACACTAAAATCAACGCCAGTGGTTTTATATAATTGGTTAAGGATAATTTTTAAATCAGGATTGCTGTTCTCAATCAAATCTTCGTTATTCTTTTTTGCTTCGCCAATGGGGGGGGTCACAAACGGATGTTTGCTGAGTCGAGCCAATTCGAGTGCAATCTCTTTTGGCGATAAAATAAAGTCAACCATTCCAGTGGCAATGGCAGAGTGGGGCATGCTTGTGAATTTTGCCGAGTCGTCTTGCGCAAAAGTTAACCCTCCTTCGTTTTTAATGTCCTTAATGCCGATAGTGCCATCGCTTGCGCTGCCTGAAAGGACAATACCTATAACCCTTTCCTTTTGTGCCTGGGCAAGTGATGAAAAAAGAATATCAATGGATATGGCAATGCTGGTTTCTGACCGGGGGATTAATTTTATATGCCCGTCTGTTACCTCAATTCCTTTATTGTATGGAATCACGAAAACATTATCGGGTTTAATTTTATCCATGTCATCAATTTCCTGCACCTTCATTTTGGTCTTCTTCGATAATATTTCAGTCAACATGCTTTTGTGGTCGGGACTGAGGTGCTGAACATAAATGAAGGCCATTCCCGTGTCAGCCGGAAGATATTTCAACAACTCCATCATCGCTTCAAGCCCACCTGCCGATGCGCCAATGGCAACTACAGGAAAGGAATTCTCCTTTACCTCCTTTTTTTCAGGCGACTTTTTTTTGATGGATGTTGCTTTCATGTCATAAAAAATTTGCTTCCCTGAAATTTTGCCAACACGGCTTTTCCAAAAATACCAGTTCTGTTCATTTTTTGTCAGTCAATTTAAATTTCCACGGTCTTAAGGTTGCCACCAACGTTTTTACAGCTTGGTGTAACGGAGCACTGAGAACTTGTTTGGGATTTGGTGCTTGAGCTAAACACCTGAAATTATCGTCAATTTCCTAGCTTTTTGAAGGCGAATAGCAGGGAACTTGGCTGAAAAAGATGGAAAATTGGCAAAAAAAAGCCGATTTGAGCCAATTGACCAAATCCCAAACAAGTGCTTAGAAACACCTCACCTTCAACTAACTGTAAACTAACTGATTAGAGATGCTCAAAGATACAGTTTTTTCTTGCACGGAAGCCGCACTACGACAAACCCCATTGATGGGCTTGGCCTCCTGTTGGCCTCCTCCACCAAACTTGTCGTGGACCGGTGGTGGGGCCAGCGGGTCTAAAATACCAAGAAACCTTTGTCAAAACGAACAATTGAGATGGACCAAATTATTCAACGGCATCATCTTCAAGTATAACGCCTCTTGAGGTTGCAAAAGATGCCGTTTTATGGCCGTCAAGGCTTTTTAAAACAGTTTCTTATAGATTAACACTAAAAAGATAACCGACCAATGCGGACAACACCATTGCAATAGTTCCCCAAATAACAATTCTAATAATGGCTTTTTTAATGCTCGACCCACCTGTTTTGGCAGAAACAGCCCCTAAGATGATTAATGAAATAATGGTAAATCCATACAGGAAATACTCCATGTTTTTTACTGGGGCAATTATTGTCACCAAAAGGGGCAAAACGCCACCCACAGTAAACGCTGCTCCAGAGGCAATTGCAGCTTGAATAGGATTGGATTTGCTCATCTCATTAATTCCTAACTCATCTCTGACATGTGTACCCAATGCATCCGCTTCTGTCAATTCTTTTGCAACCTGTAGTGCCGTTTCTTTTTTCAGGCCCCGCTTCTCATAAATTTGAGCTAAAATTTTCAACTCAACTTCCGGCATTTCCAATAGTTCCTGTTCTTCTCTTTTTATGTCTGCTTGCTCAGTGTCCGTTTGTGAATTAACGGACACATATTCTCCAGCAGCCATCGACAATGCACCTGCTACAAGGCCAGCAACAGTAGCCAACAAGATAGGTTCCCTTGTGGTACTTGCTGCTGCCACACCGATGGCGAGACTTGAAATTGAAATGATGCCGTCGTTTGCACCTAATACTGCTGCTCTAAGCCAGTTGCTCCTATGTATATAATGGCTGTTTAAATAATTATCAATCGTTATCATCTGTTAAACGTTTTAGAAAAATGCGCCTGCCAGCATAGCAGCAAACCCCATGTTGTGCAGTCGTATTTTTTTTAAGAGACTGTTTTAAAACAGTTTCTAAGTTTCCTATTCCTACTAATATCCACTCCAACCTCTTGTTTATTTCAAATTTCGCTCTTTTAAAAGATTTTCTAATTCTGTATTATCATACTTTGAATTATTAATCAGTTTATATGCAAAATACAGCGGGATTAGGGTCACAAACCCCCAACTATTATTCACCAAGCTGTAAAATACAATTGCTAAAAGAAATCCAATAAAAAAAGCATTTGTTATGGAAGTTGATTTGATTTTTTTTGCTTCCTGTAACAATTCTTGGTCTGTTAACGCTGATAGTTTTTGTTGACTCATTTGAATTAATTTGTTTGTAAAATTGGGTTGGTGGGTTTGTTATTATGGACACCAACGGTTTCGGGCTTTGCGTTCGGGCGGGTTTCGGAGCACAAAGTTGCACTTTATTGCTAATGTTTAATAGTAGCACTAAGCTTCAAGTTTGCACGTCAGCCAGCCTGACGCAAAACCCGTGTTAGTGGCAGTGTTTTTGTCCGTTGTTGTCATTGTTAGTTTTTTATTCTGCACGAACATTCGTGATGTTCACTAATATATTTTATTGATTCAATGCAAATTTCCCTGAGGATGTCAGTATTGATATCTGCAAGTTTTTTAACATAAATACAGGCTTTACTCATTTTAAATTTTCCAAGGTCAGCCAATAGTTTTTTGCTTTTCTCTGTATCAGAGTAAACATAAAGTGTCAAGGCTGCTTTGCGTGGTGAAAATGCAAGAACTGGTGCATCTCCTTCGTGTCCACTTGCAAATTTGTAATGATAGTTGCCAAAGCCGATAATACTTGGTCCCCACATTTTAGGTTCAGAGTCTGACCATTTTTGTAATAAGTCAATAAGTTGATAACTGTCGGCTTTCTTCTGTTCGTTGTCAACAAATGAATTTATAAAATCGGTTATGTCCTGACCCGTATATGTCGTCTTTGTTTTTGCCATTTAATTACAAGTTTAAATATTTCGTTCTAATGTCATTTGCAAATCGCTGTCAGTTCTGTTAGATGATTTTCTGTCCGTGATATTTTTTTCTAAAAGTCAACGAAGGACAGTCCACCAATGACTTTACAAACTGTCATGATAGTGCTGTCGTCTAACATTGCTGGTAACGTTTTGCAGCTACCCGAAGGGCGGGACTTTTACCACAAAACTTGATTTGAAAAACTAAACTTCCATTAACCACAAAACTGTCTGCGGAGCACGAAACCCCGCCTATTGCAAATGTGCTGTTAGCGGTTCGTGCTATTGCTTGTTCGGAGTTCGTCAGTCTGAAGTTTGCACAACAGTTTATTTGATTATTTGTCCCCAACATATTTGCCGTCTTTATAGATTGTTGTGCGTTTAGGTTTCTGTCCGCTAAGGTGTAAATAATTTTCAAACTCTATTATGTCCAACTCAAATTTGTCTGATGAAGTGTTGTAGTTGAAATTGATAAAATAATCATACTGATGTTCTCCACCGTTTGTGAAAACAACTAATATAAACTCTGCTTTTTCGTTGTCAACCCAGCCCATCATATTCACATAAACCAAAGATTTTCTCGCTGCCTGTTTTTTTTGTCCATCTTCTGGGGCAACAAGTCGGATTTGAATTTTTTCAATTGTCTCTGGTAATTCTATGTCAGGAAAGTCGTCAGGTTGTCCATAAATATGCTTTCCAAAATACAAAGTGTCAAATGTGGTCTTATCCTTATTGTAAGCTGCTTTTATAAATTCTGTAATGGCTTGGGTATAAATTTTTGTCAGTTCGTCTTTTTGCATAGTCAAACTATCAGTCGTAGCAGAGTTTGTTTGTTGACTTGCCACATAAGAACTGTTTGCAATGATTTTGTCAGTCCGTGATTTGTCGCCCGAACGATTTGTGCAAGCAGTCAAGCCAAGAAAAATTGTCCAAATTAAAACTGTTATTATGTATTTATGTCTGTTCATTTTTTGCTCTGTCGATTGTTGTTTACACTGTCGTCCAAGCATGACCGCTAACTTACTTATACCCGCTACTCAATAGCGGCAATTGACCCAAAAATGGAACAATTGCCGCTACTCCATGGCGGTTATTTCAAGTTGCAAATGTCGTTTTTTTCACAAAGTACCAAAAGGTGAAACGATTTTTTGGATGCTGTTCGGTTGAGCCGAAGTACCTGTCCTCACCGGATGGCATGGCTTCGCCCTTCATAAGTCGCAAGGTGGTGCAACGCAACTCCCTGCGAATATCGCATTTTCTGCAACGCAAGCTATTCCGCACCGATTTTTCTCACGAATTTTAACCATAGACATTAGGGTATGGCCGGAGCCTTCAAGTATGGCCGGGAAGTCAATCGGGGTGAAGGCGGAGCCCACAAGTATTTTGACGGTGCCAACGAGTAGGGTGTCGGAGCCAACGAGTAGGTTCCCGGCTTCAATAAATATATTGCCGGGAAGCACGAGGGTAGTCGCCGTGCTTACAAGTATAGGCTTGAATTCGACAAATATTGTCCCGGTGCGGTATTGTGGAGAAGAAATATCAACGAGGGTACTAAATAATAGCACGAGTGGAAAAGAGTTGGCACGGTTTTTTCTCAAAAATTTCAAACTGGCTTTAGGTAATTCACCATTAAAACCTTCTCCCATGAAGAAGCAAACTTTGCCAGCTACTACCACGGAGTTTGACGAAACTGGCACAGTCCTTGGGCAGAATGAAGAATCCACAACAACGAACAGCCCCGATTCCAGCGAAAAGATGTATCCTGGCAAGCAGCAGGACCTCTACCTCTACTCCCGGCTTGGCTGGTACAATTACCAGCGGCATCAACCGGTGTTCGGAGCGTTCAGCCAGTTCTATTCGGTGGAGCTTGCCACGGACCAACTGGCGTTCATCGCCGATACGGAGGCAATGCCCGACCAAGAGGCCCGTGCTGTGGAACCGCTGGACGCCAAAGACGACCTTTACGACCTCAACGCTGCGGTGCTGGACTTGTTCCAGGACGGCAAGCTCTACATCGAGCGCACCTATACCGACCCCACCAAGCAGGCCACCATGCTCAAGGCGGCTGGCTACAACTACTTCACGAAGGCGGGCGAACGCAACTGGTCAAGCACGGAGAGCCTGATTTCGGCCTTCACCTTGTTCCTCACCAATTATGGGGCAGCGCTGCAGGCCAGCGGCTGGATGCCGGCGGATTTTCCCACGGTTTTCAATACGGCTGCAATGCCGTTCTTAACGTTGTGGCAGGGGTACAAGGACAAATGGGCGTTTGCCCACAAGGAGCGCTCGGAAAAGTTCAGGAACAACAACCTCATCTACAAAGTGCTGTCGGAAATGTGCGAGGTGGGCAAACGGAAGTTCGCCAAGCAACCGGCCATTAAGAAGCTGTTCACCATCACCGCCCTGCAAGACGAGGTGGCCGGGCACAGCACTTCGGGGCTGCAAGGGCTATGCGCCATCCACGGTGATGCCCGTTACCCAGTAGCAGGCGTGCGCCTGTCGGCAATGGTCGGCACGGAGGAGCGGGTGGCCTTCACCGATGCCAAGGGGCGCTACTTCCTGCAGTTGCCTTCCGGCAATTATGAGGTGAAGATGGAGGCCGAGGGCTTCGTGCCTCGGACCATACAGAAGCAAGTGAAGATCGGCGTGAAAAGCCGCCTGAACTGGACGATGGAGCGGGCAACTGCGCCCGTGGCGGTCGTAGCTCCGCAACAGCAGCCCGTCATTGCACCAGCGCAATCCATGAACCTCTCCAACATGGTGGAGGGGGTGATGGAGCAGGTGAGGAATGGGGTGCATTAGGATTTACGATTTTACGATTTACGAATGAAGCGACTGGGCGGCGGTGCTGTTCGGTCGCTTTTTTTGTTTTGATGGTGGCACCTGCCCGTCCTTTTATGGCGAACCTATTTTTGCAAGAGCAGTAGAAACTCATTGGAGTTTAACAGTTCAATTTTTGGAAAGGGGATGTTCTTTAAAACCCTAAAATGAGCATCGTCCGATACGACACACTTGGCGTTGGTGGCTACGGCACAGTCCGTATATTTGTTGTCGTCAGCATCGGCGCTTATTAGGTTCCATCGGTACCAAACATCAGCCTTTTGGACATTTGGGAGGTTTAGCAGTAGGCGAATAACGTTTTGGGCAATGTCTGGACGGGTTTTTTCGGCGAGTTTTTCTTCGTATTCAGTCAGGATTTCATTTGTGACTAAAAGTGTGAACTTCCCTTCTTTGAGTGCATCAAAAATAGGACGAAAAGGAGATTTGACGGAAAGTGAAATCAGTATAACGTTGATATGAGTACGATGCGCATAACTTGTTTTACTGGTAAGGTGTGCGTAGCCGTTCGTGCTTCCATTCCTCAATGGTCTTTTCGCCCCATTTTTTTTCGTCCCAAAGGGCCTCCATGTCCCGGTCAATCAAGTCGGCAAAGTAGGCAGCCAAAAGGAGTTTAATGTCCAGCAATTGCTTTTCTGGAATGTCAGTGGCGTAGAGTTTGAGCAGTTCCAATTGGAGGTTGCTCATGTGGCTGGCTTGTATTGTCATACGAGGTATTTTTTACAAAAATAGGGGTATTTTTTGGAAAAATGAAGCAATTGGGCTACTCCCCAAACACCCCCTCCAGCCCCACCACCAAATCCTCAAAAACGACCGCCCGCACCGACTCCCCGCTCGTGAAAATCTGCGCAAGGCTGTATGATTCCCCATCGGCTTCGAGCAGGAAGCGGGTCAGCGTCTCCCGTTCAGGGTCAACAATCCAGTATTCCCGGACGCCAGCTTCGGCGTAGAGGTCTTTCTTGGTTTTCATTTCTTTGGTGGAATTGCCGGGCGATAGTATCTCCACGATGAGGTCGGGAGCGCCGAGGCAGCCAGCGTCGTCAAGTTTGCCAGTATCGCAGATGACGCAAATATCGGGCTGCACCACGGTGTATATGTCCTTGTTGGCCTTGGCAGATTTGGCTTTGTTGTGGAGGCGGACATCGAAAGGGGCGGTATAAAACTCGCAAGGATTTTTCTTAAAATAGTTGTAAAAAACGCCAGTCAACTCCCTTGAAATCCTTTGGTGCCGACGGCTCGGTGCCGCCATTTTTGCAATTTTACCCTTTATCAACTCCACGGCTTGCTCGAACTGCCAAGTCAAGTAGTCGGCATAGGTGTAGGTCTTGTCCAAATCCAATTGCGAAAGGCTCGTTATCTTTTCCATCTCTGCATAGCTTTATTTGATGGCAAATATACGGAATGGTTAGCTGCCTATCTCGTCACAAAGCCTTAAACTTGCACCTCCAACAAACGTAGTTTCATGACGCAAGCGCCTTTACTACAACGCCGCTGCTACCTTGACGAAATACACTTTGTGCATCATCAAAATGCTAGTATGTATAGCGTAAACTATTTACCTTGCATAAAAAATGTACCATGACCGCCAGCATCAAGCAAGAAATACACGACCTGATTGAAGTGACTACGGACGAACAATTGTTGAATGCCGTGAAGGTCATCTTATCCACGCACCTGCCCATGCCATCAAAGGCCAACGGAAAGAAAACCCGGTTAGCTTTAACAAAAAAAGTGCTGCCCAATGGCCGTACCATCTTCGTGACGCCTGGCGACCCATCCATTGACACAACCGAGCTTTTTGGGATTTGGAAAGAACAGCCTGAAATGCTCGAAACGCTGAGGAAAACCGCTTGGGGCGGCAGGGCATGAGTTGGATTAACCCTGAAAACTTGTAGCTTGTGCGCTCAATACTTCAAAATCTATGCAAACTACTGGCTACCATACAGTTGAAGACAGAACCAACCCTGAAGAAATTTTAGCGTCCGGGCCATTCTTGTGCGTAAGAGAAAATGCTTGGCTTGGTCGTGGGTATTATTTTTGGGACGATGACCTGCAAAGAGCTCACAAATGGGGCCAAGACGCCTATAGAAAAAAGGGATATGTTGTTTGTAAAGCTGATTTGAAACTTCACAATGTACTGGATTTGTGTGATAGAAAGGGCAAATATCACTTTAATCTTCTGTTAGAAGTAATAAAATCAGAATTTGATGAATATCAGATGCGAGAAATCCCTATCAGTAATGCAATTGAGCACCTGCGCAAAATAAGCCATACAATGGCCAATGACGCAATTTTTCCGTTTGATTCGGTAAGGGCAGAAGACTATCCTGCGGATTCAATGCAGCCCTTTGTGGTTGGAAGAAGCGAAGCGATTAGCCTGAACCCACGTGTTCAAATTTGCCTTTTTGAAAAAAAATCTCAAAATTTGTGTTCTTTTGAAATCGTTTACCCAGAAAATTATGTTTAAGAGTAGTTACTCTTCAAAAAATTGTCATAATGTCAAACTATAACCATCAAGTGGCAATAGAACTGCTTCGGGAATATTTCAAGAACATCCCAAAGGAAATCGTGCAAGCCGATTGGGAAGCAGTGAAGAATCTTGGATTGGAAGGGGGGCCAACAGTAAACCAATTTTTGTCAGAGGAACACCAAGAGAGGCCTCAATTTGACAAAAATCTATTCGAATGGGAACAATCGCTTCTCGTCCAAGTTGGGTATGACATGGACTTCACAACAGATGCCGAAGGGGATTTTACTGGGATTCCAGAAAGCTTAAAAAATCCGCATCCCGAAGATATGAATAATTATCATTACGCAATGGCTGCCTAATTTTATGGAAGTTCAACTGATTAGAACCGAAACCCCAAATTTGGCAATCCGTAGGTTAACACCTTCTGAAAATTCAATTAGTGGCTCAGATGCCGAACCAAGGTTTAGTTTTCAATCCACAGTGGTTCTTGCTGAAGAAGATTCTAAGCTATTCATGCAAATCTTCAATGTTGAATTGGTTGCTGCCGATTCCTATAGGCTTAATATGGAATTCGTTGCTTGGTTCAAGTCAACTGAGAATGTAGATAGTGATTTTTTAGCATCCCCTTTTGCTAAAATCAATATACCAGCGATTTCCTTTCCTTTTTTAAGGAGCAGTATTTCTCACCTACTCCTGAATGCAGGGTACAAACCAGCTTTCCTTCCTTCAATAAATTTTGTAAAGCTTTACGAAGATGAAAAAGGAACAAATAAGTCCTGAATCCCTTTTGTAAAATAACTTGAGTTTCTTCACCATATCATTCCTGCACCTCGCCACAAAGCCGTAATCTTGCACCTCCAACAAACGCAAGATTAATGACGCATTCACCCGTACCACAACCACGCAGCTACCTCGACGAACTCAACCCCGTGCAACGCCAAGCCGCCACGCAGCTCGACGGCCCCGTGCTCGTCATCGCAGGCCCCGGCTCCGGCAAGACGAGGGTGCTCACCTACCGCATTGCCCACATGATTCAGTCGGGCATCGCCCCTTGGGAAATCATGGCGCTCACCTTCACCAACAAGTCCGCCAAGGAGATGAAGGAGCGCATCGAAAAAGTGGTAGGCCCACGGGGAGGCAGGGTATGGGCCGGCACTTTCCACTCCTTGTTCGCCAAAATACTGCGGGTAGAGGCCCAGCACATCGGCTACCCCTCCAACTTCACCATCTACGACTCCGACGACACCAAGAGCGTCATCACGGCCATCATCAACGAGATGAACCTGAACAAGGAGCAATACAACGCCAACAACATCAAGTCGAGGATTTCTTCTTGCAAAAGCAACCTCATTACCCCCAAGATGTACATCAACCGGGCGGACATGATGGAGGAGGACAAGCTGGCCAAGCGCCCGTTTTTCCACCAGATTTACGAAAAATACGTCGGGCGATGCAAGCGCAGCGGTGCCATGGACTTCGACGACCTCCTGTTCCGGCTGTACGAGCTGTTCCAGAACCACCCGGAGGTGACCAACAAGTACCGCCAAAAGTTCAAGTACCTGATGGTGGACGAGTTCCAGGACACCAACCACCTCCAATACTCCATCGTCAAAAAGTTCATTAGTTACGAGGGCAGCCCCCGCAACATCTGCGTAGTGGGCGACGACGCACAGAGTATCTACGCCTTCCGGGGCGCCACCATCCAGAACATCCTCGACTACGAGCGGGACTTCCAGCCGCATGGCATAAAGACCTTCAAGTTGGAGCAAAACTACCGCTCCACCGAGCACATCGTGCAGGCGGCCAACGAGGTTATTTCCTATAATCGCAAGCAAATCCAGAAGACCATTTTCAGTGACAAGGGGGAGGGCCAGCGCATCCGGGTCATCCGGGCCATCACCGACAGCGAGGAGGGCAAACGGGTGGCCGATGCCATCATGGAGCAGAAAAACCGCTGGCATTTGTCCAACAAGGAAATCGCCATCCTGTACCGCACCAACGCCCAATCACGGGTCTTTGAGGAGTGGATGCGGCACTACAATATCCAATACCGGGTGTTCGGCGGCATGTCATTTTACCAAAGAAAAGAAGTGAAAGACCTCATCGCCTACCTCCGCCTCGCCATCAACCAGCAGGACGACGAGGCGCTGCGCCGGGTCATCAACTACCCCAAGCGGGCCATCGGCGGCACCACGATTGACAAAATCGCCGCCCTGGCCGACCAGCGGGGCCTCACCATGTGGCAGGCGCTGCCGCTCACCGATTTCCCCCCTCGCACCCGCAATTCCATCGAGAACTTTGGGGCCATGATTCAGGATTTTGGGGAAAAAGCCAAGACCCACGACGCCCACGTGGTGGCCGAGTACATCGCTAGAAAGTCGGGCCTGATGGACGAGCTAAAACAGGACACCACCGTGGAAGGCATTCAGCGTTTGGACAACGTGACCAGCCTTTTGGACGGCATCAAGACTTTTGTGGAAGACGATACGATAAATGATTTACGATTGACGAATGACGATTTACGAGAGGACGACCCCGAAGCCCCAATCGTAAATCGTCAACCTGAAATCGAAAATCAATTTGATAAGTCGTTGTCTGGTTATTTGCAAAACATCGCCCTGATGACCGACCAAGACTCCGGCGACGCTGACGGCGACCATGTCACCCTGATGAGCGTCCACTCTGCCAAGGGCTTGGAGTTCAAGAGCGTGTTCATAGCGGGCTTGGAGGAGCAGTTGTTCCCGTCGTTCATGAGCATGGACACGCCGGAGGGGCTGGACGAGGAGCGCCGCCTTTTCTACGTGGCCATCACACGGGCAGAGCAGTTTTTGACGCTCACTTATGCCGCCAGCCGCTACCGATTCGGGCAGGAGCGCAGCAATCCGCCGAGCCGTTTTTTGGATGAAATAAACATGGCGCACCTCGATGCGGCGTCGCCAATTGGCACATCGGCAAGGGCTGCCCAAGGCCGCTTCGAGCGCACGACGGCACACCCCGGCGCTGCCCCAGCCAATGCCAAGAGTGGCGTCACTGGCAGCTTCAAGCCACGGGGAGTACAGCAGGAGTCCGCCAATCGGGTGGACCCCGCCACCTTCAAGCCCAGCCCCAGCGAGCAGATACAGGCGGGGCAAAAGGTGCTGCACCTCAAGTTTGGCGAGGGCAAGGTAGTGGCCATTGACGGCACGGGCGACAAGCGCATGGCGACCATCTTTTTCCCAGATTTGGAAGTGGACAAGCAGAAGCGGATTATGTTGAAGTTTGCGAAGCTGCAGATATCAGGATGAAGAACTGTTTACCCAAAAGCATTATTTTTGAACCAAATTCATCAAAAATGACAGTCAAAATAGAATTGTTGCGAGAAGATGCAATGTCCTTGCTCCGGTATCTTGAGCGCCTCCATGTGCTTAAAGTAATATTGCCTGAGCCGCAGGAAGCACCCAAGAAACCTGCCAACAAGAGCCGATTTTCTGGCAGGATTTCAGTTGCCGCAGCAAACGAGTTACATGAGCAGTTGAATGAAATGAGGGAGGAATGGCGATGAAAAAATACCTATTGGATTCCAATGCTGCCATAGACTATATTGGTGGGAAATTGCCAGTAAAGGCAGTGGCTTGGCTGGATGGGATTATTGAGGCGGATGTTTCAGTTTCAGTAATCAACCGCATTGAAATACTCGGCTTTAAGCCTTCGGACCCTTCCGATTTCATCCCTTTTGATGAACTGTTGAAAACGGTGGACATCATAGGCTTGCATGAGGAAATCATACTCCAGGCTATAGAAATTCGAAGAGGCCATAAAATCAAATTACCTGACGCAATTGTAGCAGCCACTGCGCTAACCTTGCAGCTTACCGTAATTACAAGGAATATTGCAGATTTTCAAAAAATACTTGATTTGGAAATTGTCAACCCGCATGACGTAATTTAATCCGTCTGCCATGCAGCAAAGCAATTCTTATGCCCTTATCACCGGAGCCTCCCAGGGCCTTGGCCGGGCATTCGCCTTTGAGTTTGCCAAGCGCAAAACCAACCTGGTGCTGGTAGCCCTTCCCAATGAAAACCTGCAGGAACTCGCTTCGCAACTCGCTGATTTTCAAATACTTGTTCATTATTTTGAAACTGACCTTTCCCTTGGGGAAAACGTGGAGGCGCTGGCGCAAACCATCAACGAAAACTTCCGTGTCCATATCCTCATCAACAATGCGGGTAGGGGAGGCACCATGCGGTTTGAGGAGGCTGGAATGGACTACCTCGACGGCATTTTGCAACTGAACATCGTGGCCCCGACGCTGCTCACCCGCCTATTGCTGCCCAATTTGCGCCAGCAAAAACAAGCCTACATGCTCAGTGTCAGCAGCATGGCCGCTTTCAGCCCGATTGGTTACAAGACCGTTTATCCAGCCAGCAAGGCGTTCATCAGGTACTGGTCGCTGGGGCTGCGGGAAGAGTTGAAGGGAAGCGGTGTTTCGGTGAGCGTGGTGTACCCCGGCCCTATGAAGACCAATGTAGATGTCACGCAACGCATTGAGAAGCAGGGTTTTATGGGTAAGGTTGGATTGCTTACGCCTACGAAAATTGCGGCTATCGCTGTGCGGGAAATGTTTCAGGGCAAGGCCACCATCGTCCCCGGTTTTGCGAACAAGCTGAACCGAGCCTTGATGGCCTTGCTGCCGAAATTCATCAAAATCCCCCTTATTTCGAACGCCGTAGAAAAAGAAGTTGGCTGACCTCGCCTCAAACTCTCACCCCCTCAATCCCTCAATCCACCCATTCCGCCACAAACACGTTCGTGTCCCGAGTGCCGCCGTTGTTGCGGTTGCTTGCGAATGAAATGTACTTTCCGTCTGGCGAGAACATCGGGAATGAGTCGAAGGCTTCGTCGAAGGTGATTTGCTCCAGGCCGGAGCCGTCTATATTGATGGAGAAAATATTGAACTGGCGACCACTTTGGCTGTGGTGGTTGCTGCAAAACAGGATTTTCTTGCCCGATGGGTGCATATAGGGTGCCCAGTTGGCCTTGCCCACGTTGGTGATTTGGCGCATGTCGGAGCCGTCCACGTTGCAGGTGAATATTTCGAGGGCGGTGGGCTGCACAAGGCCAAGTTTGAGCAGGTCCTTATAGGTTTTTTGCTCCACCTCGGTCTTGGGGCGGCTGGCCCTGAATATGAGTTTTTTGCTGTCGGGAGAGAAGAAAGCACCGCCATCGTAGCCCAGTTCCTTGGTCACTTGGCGTTGGTTGGAGCCGTCAATGTTCATGGTCCAAAGCTCCAGGTCGCCGGAGCGGGTGCTGGTGAACACGATTTTTTTGCCATCCGGCGACACGGTTCCTTCGGCGTCATAGCCGGGCGAGTTGGTGAGTTGCTTGACGATTTTGCCGTTCATATCAGCTACGTAAATATCGAACTCTTGGTGGATGGCCCATACATACTTGCCATCGAGGCTTCGAGGTGCATGTGGGCAGCCCTCGCCGCTGTGCTCGCCGTGGGTGCTTGCGAAGAGGATGGTCTTGTTGCCGGGCATGAAGTAGGAGCAGGTCGTTTTGCCAAGGCCAGAGCTGATTTGTATGGGTTTTGCGTCGCCCTTTACCCCGTCCATTGGCATGGTGAAAATCTGGTCGCAGGAAGCGCCCCATTTTTCGTGGGTAGCCTGAAAGGTGAGGGACTTGCTGTCAAAGCTCCAATAAGCTTCCGCATTGTCGCCGCCAAAGGTCAGTTGGCGCACATTGCGGAAATGCTTTTCGCCAGGAAGCTTGAGCGTATCGGTAGCTGGATTGTAGGTAGTGGATTTTTTGCTTGCGGCATTTTTGCTGCTGTTGCAGGCGCTGGTCATCAGGACAATGACCAAGACAAATAAGCTGAATTTATTCATTGAATTTTTGCGCAAAGATAGCATTCACGGCTGTTTGTGCTTACCGGGACGGTGGCCGTTGGGTAATCGTTTTGTCAAAATCAGGGTGATTCGTGCGTTAAACTATATGGGTTGCCATGCCTAAATGGTCAAGCAATTCGATGCTGACAAGTTATTGGCCGTCCACACCTAACCCCCGGCCCCTCTCATCCGAGGAGAAGGGCCGGGGGTGAGGTTTGCAAATGCTTACACTTTACAAAGAAAGCAGGGATAGCCCCCCTCTCCTCGCAGGAGAGGGGCTGGGGGTGAGGTGAATTTCCCAATTCCCCATATTCTACTCACGGTTTCGACCCCTCCAGCCATTTGGTGATATCGGGGCAGCTTTGGAAGCTCTGGTCAATTCGGATGTAGGTGGACAAGACTTTTTCCTCCACCCATTTGGTGGTCTGCGATGATTTTTTTTGCTCAATGGCTGCGGTCTGGATTTTGGCGTAGTCTTTTTCAAGGCTGGCAATGTGCGGTGTTGAGCGGCTTTGGAGCTGTACAATCCTGAAGAAGGTCTCGCCCCTGGGGTCGGTAAAGCTGAAGGGCTTTGAGAACTCGCCTACCTGCATGGTGTCAATGGTAAAATAAATGCTTGGCTCCAAGTCGCCAATTTCAAAGAAATTGTTGCCGCTTGCGGGGTTGACGAGCTTGCCGTCGTTGTTGAAGCTCTGTACTTCCTTGTAGCCGTAATATTTCACCGCCTTCGAAAAACTGATGCTGTCGGTGAGCAAAAGCTGCCGGACGGAATCTAATTTGTTCCTGGTAAGTTCGAGGTCGGCGTCGGTAATATCAGGTTTTACGAGAATGTGCCGGGTGTTGATGCTATTGCCCCGGCGGCCCAGCAACTGGATGAGGTGGAAGCCGAATTCCGATTCCACCACCTCCGAGATTTCGTTTTCGTCGAGCTTGTAGGCGGCGGCTTCGAACGCTTGCACGAACTTGCCCCGCTTGGTCCAGCCGAGGTCGCCTCCGATGCGGGCACTGGCAAAGTCGTCGGAGAATTTTTTTGCCAATTCGGCAAAAGGCTCACCGCCCTCCACGATGCGCTTGCGGATTTCCGTCAGTTTTTCGATGGCTTTTTTCCGCTCGGTTTCGTTGATTTGGGGCTTCATCACGATTTCCCCAAGCTCCACTTCGGAGTTGAAGTAGGGTAGGCTGTCACGGGGTATTTTCTTGAAAAAAGCCTTGACTTCGGATGGGGTCACGCTGATGCCTTCCATCACTTTGTTGCGCATTCGGTCGGACAGCAGTTGGCTGCGCATGTCGTCCCGAAAGGTCTCCCTTACCTGACCAATGGACTGGCCATAGTAGTCCTCAAACTGGTTGACGTCGCCGCCCATATAGTCCAGGATTTGCTCGATACGGGCGTTCATCTGCGCCTCCACTTCTTCGTCAGCGACCAAGACGGAGTCTATTTTCGCTTGGTTGATGAGCAGTTTTTGCGTGAGCAAATTGTCCAGCATCAAGCAGCGTACATTAGGGGGGAGCTTGCCGCCCTGCCGCTCCCGGATGAGCGCCAACTGCTCTTCCAGCTCTGATAGCAGTACGTACTCGCCACCCACATTGGCGATCACCTTGTCTATGATTTCACGCTGTGCAACCAATTGCGAAGCGATGAGGATGGTCAAAAAACCGAGGGCAATTCTTTTTATCATTGAATTAAATTATTGATTGTCAGTGGGTTGATGGTGGTTTTTTTGGTTTATTTGAAACAGGTCATGTGTTGTTACCAGCCATTGCTGCCCAACATGCCAGTCCCAACCGAGCTACTCAGTACAATTGCAAATATTTTTTTCGGACAGCTTCTTCGTAAAGTTTGTCCTTCAAATCCTCCAACAGCTCGGTTTTCCTTTTGTGCAGTATGACTTTCCGGGCTTGGTCTTCAATATAGGAAAGCGGAGCGAGTTCTTTTTTCCGGACCAATTCGAGGAGCTTGAAATAGTACATGAAATTTTCGTCCTTTTGAATGAAGTCCCTTCTGTTTTCCACATTGTTCACCGTCAACGTACCCTGGGGCATATACGCAGCTATGTCGTCCACATCGTACCAAATACTGTCCTGCAAGTGGTGAACGACGGCATGTTGGCTGCACCACCTTGCCAGGTCTGCGAAGTCCTCCTTTTTGTTGCCATTCCACCAGTCCAGCGCCTTGTCGGCGTTGGGTGCGTTTCGTGGGGCCTTGATAAATCGGCACCGAACGATGGGCGTTTCAAGCTGGTACTGCTCCTTGTTTTTTTCGTAAAATTCTTGCAACTGCACGGCGGTCACGGTCGAGTCCAGCAGCTTGTTCATGACGAGGGCTCCATAGTTGTTCTTGATGAGCGAGGAGCGGTAGTCGGCCACCAATTTCTCTAAGTTCAGGTCGTTGGGGATGTTTTGCTCGGCCTCGTGCAGCAGGGCCATTTCCCGCATCCAGTACCGCACATAAGTGTTGATGATGACGGTGCTGTCCTCTCCGCTGATACCTTCCGGCAACATGCCCTCCATGTCGGACAGGAAAAGAGTCTTGTCGTAAATGCGCCCCAACTGGCGGTCGCCGGTGGTGCGCTTACCGTCCTTCGAGCAGCCAGCAAACAAAGGCACCACTGCCAAAAAAAGCAGAAACCAGGCGGGGAGCAATACGCCGCCTGGTTTTCTTGTTTCACAATGCTTGTTTGTTCTTTTTGCCACGCCCATGTTGGGTTGTTGGCGTGTTGGGCAGTTGGCGTATTGGGTAGGCGCTACTTAAAACGCCAACACGCCAACCCCCCAACCCACTATTTTTTCACCAAGCTGTTGAACACCTTGTCGTTCAGCTTTACCTTGTATTCCTTGCGGAGCGACTCCAACCAACGTTTCTCCAAATAGTCCTGGTAATCGGCCACCACGTAGCCACGGGCCTCTTGCAGGTTCTTTTGGGACGGTGGCAGCAGTTCTTCCAACTTGAAGAAGTTGTACGATTTGTCCCGCTTGCTAATGTCCACTACCGACAGCGCTCCCACTTTCCACTCCATTTTGTCCACGACCTCATTGCGGCCCTTTTCGTACTGTTTTTCGGTGCGGCTAAGGATTTTCTCCTCGTCGGTATTGAACTTGGCCAGTACGGCATCGGGGCCATTGTGCCTTGAAAATTCCCGGATTTGGTTGATTTTATCCTTTGCTTTTTCAACCAAAGCATACTGGCTAAGCACGGCACGCTCCTCCCATTTGTAGTTGGCTTTGTTTTTTCCAAAAAAAGCTTCCAACCCAACGGAGTCGGCGGAGGCTTTGTCCCAGACTTCCATCTTGGTCACTTCAAAGAGCATGACGCCCTCCTCGTACTCCCGCATCAACGACTTGAACTCGGGGTATTTTTTCTCCAACAGGTGCTCCTCATGCTTGAGCGCCGTTTCGCCCACGTAGTCGGTGTAGAGGCTGTTCACCGTTTCCGCCACGCCGCTGCCCGACATCTGTTGGCGCTTGCGGGAGGCCCTTGCGGCGTAGTCCGCAAAATCGCCCATTGTGACTTTTTCTTTAGTGCCAAAGGCAAAAAGCGGCTTTGTGGAAGGGGTTTCTGGTGCTTTCCATTTGTATGTCAAAAAACTTTTGGCAGTATCCGCTTCTAATGTGGCGATAAACTCGGACAGCGTTGTACGGTCTTCCGTAAAATTGCTCTCCCGCTTGATGCGCTCAATCATTTTCAGCCGGGACAGCTCGAAGCGGGCGTCCTGCTTGATTTGGTTTTGCAGCCTCGACTTGACGACAGCAAATGGCTCGTCCCGTTTCAGGCTGATGCGGCGGAGGATGTGCCAGCCAATGGTCGTTTGCACCGGGCCTGTGAAATCGCCGTCGTTCTTCAGGGAAAATGCGGCATCCTCGAAGACCCTTTCATAGCGGTTGATGCCGAAGAAACCGATATAACCGCCTTTTTCGGCAGTGGCTTGGTCCATCGAGGAGGTTTTTGCCAGTTCCTCAAAATTGGCACCGCCCTGGAGCATGGTGTACAGGGAGTCAATGGCACGGCGAGCCTTGATGCCGTCCGGAAATTTGTCGAGGCGAACCAAGATATGGGCCACTTCCACTTCGCCCCGGGCTGGGCGGCGTCCATGTACCATGAGCAAATGGTAGCCGCCGTTGGTGCGGATGGGGCCTTGGAGTTTGCCAACTGGGCCAGTGTAGGCAGCGGTTTCGAGTGCATAAAAACCATTGGGGAAAAGGGCAGTCACGAAGCCGATATGCCCCATGTTTTTGTTGACGGATTTGTCGGTGGAATAGACCATTGCGACAGCGGCAAAGTCCTCACCGCCTTCCAACTTCTTCTTGGCTTCCATGATTTTGGTGTAGGCCGCCAGTGTGTCGGCGGGGGAGGCATTCGGGGCCAAGTTTATCATGATATGGCTTACGTCCACGTCCTGCTTGGTGCGGTCGTATGCTTCGTCCACCAATTTTTCGGTCACTTCCCGGTCAATGAGGTAGGAGTCGGCAAGTTGTCTGCGGTAGCCGTCGAGTTCTTGCTTTAGCGATGAAATGGTATCGAGCTTCATGTCCTTGGCCTTTTTCACCTTCAGCTTGAAGTTGGTGTAGAGGTCAAGGTATTCTTGGAGGCTGGCTTTTGAAAAATCGGCTTTGTCTCCGTTGGTTTTTGAGTAAATGTATTTGAACTCGGAGAGGTGCACAGGGGTATCGTCAACAGAGAAAAGAACGGGGTCGTCTTTTTGGGCAAAGATTGCCGTGGAGAAAGTGAAGGTCAAGAGCAAAATCAAAAAACGATTCAGCATGGTAGGATATATTTTGGTTATTAAAACGCTTTGCATGAGGGTCGGGCTTGCGCAGAAACGGCGACATGGTGAAGAATGTTGCCAGCAGTTTTTGCACAAATGCCGAAAAAGCGCCGCAAAAGTAGCAAAATTTAAAGGTGGGCACTGTTTTGCCCTCTCCATTTGAATTTCATTTGATTTTTTAGTCATTCCTCACATTTAAGCTATTTTTGCCCACTTTTTTTCAAGCGCCTGAGGGTTTAAGGGTTTGAGGGTTTAAGTTTTTTCCGAAGCTCAAGCCCTCAAGCCCTCAAACCCTCAAGCGCTCAAATCCTCAAATTCATGTCCGAATTAGAACTCGTCCGCCGTGACAACTTACAGAAAATCAAAGACTTAGGCGTAAATCCCTACCCGCCGGAACTGTTCCCCGTAAACGCCACCGCCGCCGAAATCAAGGCCAATTATGCTGAGGAAGTGCTGGAGGACGGTACCAAAAACCGCCTTAACTACCAGTCCGTCTGCGTGGCGGGCCGCATCATGGCGCAGCGGGAAGCGGGAAAGGCCATGTTCATGAACATCCTCGACTCCACCGGCACCATCCAGCTTTACCTGAAACGGGACGATTTTGCGGAGCAAGAACAAGGCGAGGCTCCAGACTTCACTTTTTTCGACATTCTGATAAAAAAACTGCTCGACCTCGGCGACTTCATCGGCGTGAAGGGCTATGTTTTTGTGACAAAAACGGGCGAAACCAGCATCCATGTCCAGTCGTTGACGCTATTGGCAAAGGCCCTGCGACCACTGCCTACTGTGAAGCGGGACGCCGAGGGCAACGTTTACGATGCCTTCACCGACCCGGAAATGCGCTACCGAATGCGCTACGTGGACCTCATCGTGAACCCGGAAGTGAAAGAGACTTTCATCAAAAGGACGAAAATGGTCGCCTCCATCCGCAACTTCCTCAACGAACGGGGCGGCATGGAAGTGGATACGCCCGTGCTGCAGCCAATCCCCGGTGGGGCAGCTGCCCGTCCGTTCAAGACACACCACAATGCGCTCGACGTGCCGTTTTTCATGCGGGTGGCCAACGAGCTTTACCTCAAGCGCCTCATCGTCGGCGGCTTCGAGTGGGTCTATGAGTTCAGCCGCAACTTCCGCAACGAGGGCATGGACCGGACGCACAACCCGGAGTTTACCATCCTCGAATTCTACGTGGCCTACAAGGACTACTTTTGGATGATGGAAACCACCGAGCAACTCCTCGAAAAAGCCGCCCTTGACACTTGCGGCACGACGGACGTGGTGGTTGGCGACAAAAACCTCAGTTTCAAAGCGCCTTTTCAGCGCATCAGTATTTACGAAGCCATCGAAAAACACGGCGGCATTGATGTTGCTGAAATGGATGAAGCTGCCCTTCGGGAAGTTTGCAAAAAGCTGCACATCGAACTCGACCCCAGCATGGGCCGTGGCAAATTGATAGATGAAATCTTCGGGGAAGTGGCCGAAAAGCACATGATTCAGCCCACTTTCGTCACCGACCACCCCGTGGAAATGTCGCCGCTGACCAAGAAGCACCGCAGCAAGCCGGGCCTTGTGGAGCGCTTCGAGCTGTACTGCAACGGCAAGGAAATCGCCAATGCCTACACCGAGCTGAACGACCCGATTGACCAACGGGAGCGCTTTGAAGACCAAGTGAAACTCATGGAACGGGGCGACGACGAGGCCATGTACATTGACCACGACTTCCTACGGGCGATGGAGTACGGGATGCCGCCCATGTCGGGTATCGGTTTTGGGATTGATAGGCTGGCGATGCTGTTTACGGGGCAGGCGAGTATTCAGGAGGTGCTGTTCTTTCCTCAAATGAGACCGGAAGTGTTTAAAACACTGGAAGATATTGATAAAGAAGGAAAGGAAAAATTTGGCGAAAAATGGTTCGATAGATTAAGTGGGAATAATGAAAGCCAAGCTTAGAACGCTATTTGAGGTTTTCATAAAAACTGTTTATTTTTGAAAAAAACTGCTGAGAATTATGAATACATTAGAATTAAAAGGGAGCATCATTGACACCGTAGCAAAGGTCAATGATTTAGCCTTGCTGGACGAATTGAATCAGTTGGTGCATAAATTCATCAAGCTTAAACAAGACACTGACTGGTGGGATGAACTTACGCCTGAGCAGCAAAAGGAATTGCAATTGGCCATTGACGAAAGTGACGATGAGACCAATCTAGTATCAGAGGAAGATGCCAATGAAATGATTCAGAAATGGTTATCAAAGTAAGTTACTCTAAAAGGGCTTTGAGGAAATTACATGAAATCATTGAATCCCTTCAAGATAATCACTCCCTTCAAGCCGCCATCAATTTCAACGCTGAAATTTCAAAACGAATTTTTCAGTTGAAAAAACAACCCGGAGTTGGCCGTAAATCAACCAAGGCCAAGACTGTGAGGTACGTTCCCGTAGGAAAGTATAGAAGAATGTATTATCGTGTAATTGGTACAAATCTTCGTATCGTTGGTTTTTTCGATACACGCCAGCATCCAGACAAAAGCCTGTTTTGAGCGACATGGATAATTCAATCGAAATAAATGAAAGGGTTGGAAGGATGGCGGACATTCTTGGACAACTTCAGGATTTGAAGAAACTCATTTTGCTGCATAGCGAAAATGGCAGCAACTTGATGAAGGAACAATACGAGTATAGAAGAAAGAAGTTATTGAAGGAATTCAGACAAATTCTTTAGGAATTCGAAGTTACTCCGACTGAGTTGGTAGCATGACTTCATGAAAACTGTTCAAATGCCAAAAAAGAAACAGCCTTCGTCCTCTACCAAGTTTAGCAATCTCCAGCATGAGCTACTGAAGTTATATTCTTACGGAATGTCTGATGAAGAAGTGAAGGATATTGAAAAGATGCTTGCTGACTATTTTACCAAAAAGGCCGATGATGAAATGAACAAGCTTTGGAAGGTAAAACGCTGGACGCAGGAAACAATGAAAGAATGGCAAATGACAGATTTGCAGGAAAGCAGCCAACCCAATTCCTCGAAATCTTAAAACAATCCGACGAAACATAAACCATGTCCAAACTCACCGTCGCCATCCTCTGCGGAGGCGTTTCCCCGGAGCACGAAGTCTCCATGAACTCCGCTCGCAACATCTACAAGGCCATTGATAAAGCCAAGTACGATGTCGTCGTCATCGGCGTGAGCCGCAGCGGCCAATGGCTCCACCTGCCGGAAGACGAGTTCATGCAACTCACCAGCATCGAATCCGGCAACTTTGGCTTCCCCTTAGTGCTGATGCCCGGTGCCGAAAACCCTATCCAGTATCTCCCATCAAGCCATGGCCCCCAATCCGCAATCCGCAATTCGCAATCCGCAATCCATATTGACGTCGTTTTCCCCATCATCCACGGCCCATTCGGCGAGGATGGCACCCTGCAAGGTATGCTCGCCCTCCTCGGCCTTCCCTTCGTCGGCCCGAACACATTGGGCGCATCGGTGGGCATGGACAAGGACTTCACCAAGCGGCTGCTGCGAGATGCGGGCATTTTGGTAGCGCCTTGGGTCACGCTGCGCCAGCACGAAACCCCTGATTATGAGGCCATTGCGGAGCAACTGGGTTACCCGGTGTTCGTGAAGCCCGCCAACATGGGCAGCAGTGTGGGCGTGAGTAAGGCCGAGGATTTGGAAGGACTGAAAACAGCCATTGCAACAGCTTTCAAATTTGACACAAAAGTGCTGGTGGAGCAAGGGTTGAAAGGCCGTGAAATCGAGACCGCCGTGCTCGGCAATAGGGAAGACCTGCAAGTGAGTGGCGTCGGCGAAATCGTGATGGATAAAGGCTTTTACGATTACGAGAGCAAATACATTTCGCCCGATTCCGCCAAGGTGGTCATCCCCGCCGAGAACGTGAGCACACGGGATGTCGAAAACATCCGGGAAACAGCGCTGCGGGCGTTCCAAGTGCTTGGCCTTGAGGGTCTTAGCCGAATGGACGTGTTCCTACTGCCCGATGGCCGGGTCTTCGTCAACGAGCCGAACACGCTGCCGGGCTTCACCAATATCAGCATGTACCCCAAGTTGTGGATGGAGGCTGGGGTGAGCTACCCCAACTTGATTGACCGTCTGCTGACGCTGGCGCTGCAGCGGCATGAAAGGGATGGAGCGCTGCAGCGGACAAGGTTTTAATTGAAATACCCCGCTGGTTCAAGTCTCTGACTTGAACCATATATTGGCATGTCTCCGACATGCGCCAGCCAGTGTTCGAAGCAGAAGTTAAAAAATGTCGGTGACATTCAGATACGGGGTTCAAGTCAGAGACTTGAACCAGCGTTTGTTTGGGGAGAAGACCCAGTGCCAACGGTCAAAGAGCATTTCAACGGACGAGGTTTTGGTCTTAATATTTGTTACTTCGCAACAGACTTTCGTAGTTTGCGACTCTTTTTCGCAAAACTCAAAACTACAACAACGACACACCTATGCAATTCAACCTAAAAAAAGACCTCGTCTTCTTCGACCTCGAATCCACTGGACTGAACGTCATCCGAGACCGAATCCTTCAAATCGGCATCATCAAGTACCACAAGGATGGGCGGGAATCCTCCGAACTGGAAATGCTCATCAACCCCGGCATACCCATTTCGGAGGAGGCGATGGGCGTGCATGGTATTACGCCAAAGGACGTGGCCAACAAACCCGTTTTCGCCCAAGTTGCGCAGCAAATCTTTGACTTCATCGGCGATGCTGACCTGGCGGGCTACAACATCAGCCGCTTCGACGTGCCAATGCTGATGGAGGAGTTTGCCCGCGCTGGCCTCGATTTTGACATCGAAAAGCGCCGCCTCGTGGACGTGCAGCGCATTTTTTACAAAATGGAGCCTCGCAACCTCAAGGCAGCACTCCGTTTTTACTGTGGAAAGGAAATCGAAGACGCACACGATGCCATGGCCGACGTGCGGGCCACCATTGACGTGTTCAAGGGGCAGCTCCAGCGGTACGATGGCGTGGACTACCTCGACGACGACGGCACTACGACACCAACCCCCATCGTCAACGACATGCAGGCACTGCACGACTTCACGCAGGACACCAAGAACATTGACGTCACCAACCGCCTCAAATACAATGAGCAGGGCGAAATCGTCTTTAATTTTGGGAAATACACCGGCGTGCCAGTGCTGAAGGTGCTGGACATGGAGCCAAACTATGGCCACTGGATTTTGAGCAAGGACTTTGGCGTTCAAGTAAAAAACATCATGCGGAAGCTGATGAAAGAGCACGAGCAGCGCAGAAAAAGTTAGCAGTTCGACAGTGGGCAGTTTGCAGTCAGTTAACAGCTAATCACCAGTTATCAATCACCACCATGATAAATTTATCAAAAATACCCACCACGGCGCCAGACGACACCGACAAAGGAGATGTAAAAAAGCGCACGGATGAATACTGCCTTCGTATCGGTGAACTGAACGAAATCATGCGGGCGCAGCAAAAACACTCGCTCCTCGTCATCCTGCAGGGCATGGACGGCAGCGGCAAGGACGGCGCCGCCAAGAACGTGTTCAAGGACTGCACCCCGTTCAACCTGAGCGTGTATGCCTTCAAAAAGCCGACGCCCATTGAGTTTGCGCACGACTTCCTTTGGCGGGTACACCAGCAAGCGCCAGCCAAGGGCGACATCCGTATCTTCAACCGCTCACATTATGAGGACGTGCTGATTCAACGGGTGCACGGCTGGATTGACGAGGAGCGGGTCAAGCGCCGCATGGCCGCCATCAATGCGATGGAGGAGCTATTGGTTTTCGACAACAACACAACCATTTTGAAGTTCTGCCTCCACATTTCAAAGGAGGAGCAGGAAAAGCAGTTGCAGCAGCGTATTGACGACCCAGAAAAGCGCTGGAAGCACAGCGACAACGACTGGGAAGAGCGCAAACATTGGGACGAATATATGCGCTGCTACTCCGATGCCATCAATGGCAGCACAATCCCTTGGACCATCGTACCGGTGGACAATCGCTGGTACCGGGATTACGTCATTTCACAGAAAGTTTGCGAAGCAATGGAGGCGATGAAATTGGCGTACCCGTAGTTCAATTTGATTCATAAGTCATTAAATAACAACCAATTATGAAAAATCTCTGTGTCCTACTTTTCTTCGCACCAATCCTGCTTATTTCCTGCGCTAAACCCTTGGCGCTTTCCATCAACTACTCGGAAGATGCCACCGCAAAGGGCAAAGTGGAGTTTGTGCCTTCCAAATCACTGTCCGGCACCGACCTGACCGTTAACGGCAAGCTGTTGGTGGAGAAACAACGGGTGAAGCGCATCACCCTGAACAACGTCCCAGACGGAACATATAACTATCACCTGGCCTGCGACAACTCAAATTACGCAGAAAAAGTAGATACAAAGGGACAATTTTTTGTCAATAACGGCAATGAACAGGCGGTTTTAGTGGAAACCCCACCACATTCAGACGGTTATTGGATAAATATGGGACTTCAATCATTGGGCACCTCTATATTACTGGGCTTTATCTTTTACTTTTATTAAAAAAGGTTTGGCTTGCGCAAACAACCGGTGCTTTTCTAAACCACCACTGTCCACATTTCATGGAAAAAGTACGAATTGACAAATGGCTCTGGAGCGTCCGAATCTATAAGTCGAGGACGCTGGCCGCCGATGCCATCAAGTCCGGCAAAGTGCGCATTGGTGAGTCCAACGCCAAGCCAGCCGACAATGTGGCGGTCGGCCAAATGGTTTACGTCAAGAAGGAGGGCTTCAACCTGGAGTTTTTGGTGAAAAGACTGATTGATAAAAGGGTGGGGGCCATCATTGCTGTGGAGTGTTACGAGAACCTGACCCCTGCCGAGGAAATGAGCAAGTACAAGCAATGGTATGTCGGCAAAATGGGCGTGGAGGTAAGGGAGAGGGGCGCTGGCCGCCCCACCAAACGGGAGCGGCGGGACATTGACGGCTTCAAGGACGAGCGTTTCGATGGGGAATGGGAGTGGTAGCCGTACACACTTGGCTGTTTCACCCACGAGGGGCATAAACTATTGGCTCCATTCTCGTGCAGCCTTTTTTGCAGAAAAATCATTTTGGCAAATATTAAAGTGTTAAAGCACACTTCCCCAACAGCATTTCTGGTTTATCGAGTGTACTTTTACCGAAGTTTTACAATCGGCGCAAGTTACCTCGCCATCAATTTTTTCACCTAAATCTTCATTTTTATGAAAACGAAGCTCTTACTCTTCGCAGCCGTCGTGGCAATCTCCCTCACTTCATGTTTGAAAGACGAAGCCGTAACGGTCACACGTGCCTACGAACTTGATGATTACGAAACAATCAAAGCGCACCTCAACCTACCCATCCAAGTGGACGACTACGTGCTCAGGCTGCCAGCAACCGTAGGTGGCTTCGAGGTTTTTGCTGACAATAAACAGGCAACGTTGGGCAGGGTGCTTTTCTACGATAAGCGCCTTTCCTCCACCAAAGAAGTCAACTGTGCCTCCTGCCACAAGCCAGAGCTTGCCTTCACCGATGGCGAGCAGTTCAGCCTCGGCGTCGCCACTGAACGCACCAGCCGCAACACGCTTGCACTGGGCTCATTCCCCAGCTTCAATGCCTACTACGGGTTTGGCGGTACCCGCATGTTCTGGGACAACCGGGTGGCCACCGTGATGGAGCAATCCGCTGAAACCATGAAAAATCCAGTGGAAATGGGCAATGTTGACCTTGCTGACGTCGCCGATAAACTGCTTCAAGAAGAATATTACAAGATCCTTTTCAAAAATGCCTTCCCGCACCAGACCTACCTGAGCAACGAGGAAAAAATGCTCATGGCCCTTCAGGCTTTTGTCAGTTCCATTGGCTGTTTCAATACAAAGTATGACCAGGAATTAATAAAGAACAATGGCAACGCAAAAGTCGAGTTTGCAAAGTTTACCGCACAAGAAAACCGGGGCAAGGAACTCTACAATACCAATTGTGCCAGTTGCCATAATCTTGGCGCCGTGGCCTTTTCCACTGGCATCGTTGCCGCCAACAACGGCCTCGATATCAACTACCAAGACACTGGCGTTGGCGCCATTTCTAACATGCCATCCGAAATCGGCGTGTTCAAGACCCCGATGCTGCGCAATATCGAATTGACCGGGCCCTATATGCACGATGGTCGCTTCGCAACATTGGAGCAGGTTGTAGAGCATTATTCCACGGGCATAAAGAACCACCCGAACCTTCACGAGAATTTGAAAGAAAACGGCGTAGCAAAACCGCTCAACCTCAACGAAAGCGACAAGCAAGCCCTTGTTGCCTTCCTGCGCACCCTGACCGATAAGGAGAGTCTGCTGGCAAGCAGGTACAGCGACCCATTCAAGCATTGATTTTGTGGGGCTTTTGGGCAAAAAAAAGGCCGTCGGGAAACACTCCTGACGGCCTTTTTTCATGTGCGCTACGAATGGAAAACAGTGCGGTAAACCAACGAACCGAGCCTTTCATATTGCCAAGTCCTCACCCATTTTTTTCTCATAAATCCAAAACTCCAACGGCACCTTCGGCACGCCAAATTTTGTATCCACATCAAATGGCATGCGCTCGCCCGTGGGTTGGTAGCCGTACCTGCTGTACCAGTCAATCAGGGAGGTGCGGGCCGAGATGACCTGCATGAAAATGGCCTTGCAGCCCAATGATATGGCATGGGCTTCTGTTGCCATTAGTAGTCGCTTACCTATGCCGGAAGCCTGCCAATCGAGGTCCACGGACAACATGCCGAGGTACAGCCGCTCCCCTTTTTTCTCCAAATAGACGCAGCCCACAATGCCAGCCTCGGCATGGCTGCACGTCACGATACAAGCGGCATCATTGGCCATGAGTTTCGTCAAGTCAGCCTCGTCGGTGCGCAGGTCACCGGCAATCAAGTCGGCCTCGGTGGTCCAGCCCTTTTTTGAAGCCTCCCCCCGGTAGCAGCGGTTTATCATTTCGGCCAGTCGTGGGATGTCCGCCGTTTCAGCTTTGCGAAGTGTGAAAATGTCCGTGGTTGCTGTGTTTTCCATGCTGCTATTCCTTGGATTTATGATAAAAGTGGAGATGTCCTAAAGAAAATGGATTGCAAAAGTAAAAAAATGCGGAAATTCAGTATTCACGAGGCTACATCCTGACAATAGCCAGCCGAAATATCAACTTTGGCTTGGTGCCGCCAACTTACGGTTGAAGGCTGGTGGTATTATAAGCGCTCTTTGAGCAACCTTGGGAATAAGCTTATTTTTGTCTTCGCAGACTTTCAAGTACCAAAAGCCTTGATGCTGCAAGCTGACAAAATCGGCACCTCAATATTATAAGTCAACCATTTTTGCCCCTTCACAACTCCCTGACAATGAACAACTTGCTTCTGTTTTTCCTTTTTTGCTCCGCAATGGCCTGCACCAACCACGTGACGCTGCACCCCGGCGAAAAGCCACCTGCCAGTTGGACACAACAGCTCGTCGTGGTGCGCAGCCATTCCGACAGCAGCACCAAGGCCACCCTCCGGCGATTTGAGAAAATGGACGGGAAATGGCAGCCAATCGGCGATGCTGTTGCAGTGTCGTTGGGTCGAACCGGTTTGGCTTGGGGCAGGGGCGAGCATCCGCCGCAACACGGCCCGCAAAAACGGGAAGGCGACGGCAAATCGCCCAGTGGCTTGTTCTTCTTCGGGCAAATATTCGGCTATGCGCCCGCCTCAGCAGCCAATTTCAAAGTGCCCTACGTCCCTGCCGACGAGGCATTGGAATGTGTGGACGACAGCCGCTCCCGTTTTTATAACCAATTGGTTGACAGCAAGTTGGTACAGAAAGATTGGACAAGCAGCGAGCTTATGCGCCGCCCCGACCACCAGTACCGCTGGGGAATCGTGGTGAACCACAACTTTCCGGCCCAGGCAGGGGGCGGCTCCTGCATCTTCCTCCATATCTGGCGGGAGCCGGGCAGCCCGACTTTAGGCTGCACTGCTATGGCGGAAGATGACCTGCTTACTCTGCTTCATTGGCTCGACCCCGCCAAGTTCCCGCAGCTTTTGCAGGTGACGGAGGCTGAATATCCTGCATTTCAGAAGGCGTTGGCGCTGCCGGATTAGCTTGTTGTTCGAATTTGCGGAGCAAAAAAAAAAACAGCCCTGCCAAGGAGTGGCAAGGCTGTTTTAGAATCCTATTACGGAATAAGTTTAAAGTACGGACTGGCAGTCCGGGTTACGGATGTTGCGAAGCAACTTAGTTTACGTGGAACTCCACGGTCTCCTTCACCTCCGCAGCGCCGTCGTCGTGTCCCCAGACCTTTGCCTCCAGCACCCAATGCCCGGCAGTGGTCAACTGGATTTGGTCCTCGAATTTATATTCTTTTTCCGCATGGACGTGGGCACTGGTGGGCTTGTTGTAGATTTCAACGCCGCTGTCCTTTTCAAAGATGCGCACATTGATATGGTGGATAGTACCCTTGTTGTGGTCCTCAAAATTCACGCTAATTTGCAGCAGGTCCCCAACAGCCTTTTCAGTGGCGTTTGGTGATTCAATATGGGCATGGTAGTCTGGTGCCTTTACGCCGCCGTCGTCGTCTTTGCAGGCGTTGAAGGTGAAAAGGACAGCTAAAAGGCTTAAAAAAAGGAACTTTTTCATGTTAAGAGTTAAGTTTAAATGCAAACTTGGCGGAATTGGTTGTCCCATTTCCGCTTTGCTTTGGTTGGAAAAAAAATGATTTCAGCAACACCCAGAAATGCGCTGCCATTTTGTGGGCTTTAATTTTTGAAAAAAAAGGGTAGGATACAGCCGAAGGAAAAGCCATTTATCATGAGGCTGGGAATGCGTCGAAACCAAGCAATCACTTATCGTGTGATGGTGATTTTGGCTTTCCAAATGGCATCTGTCCTTATACAGTTTGCTGATTGTCAGGCGGTTGGAATACGGACTTTCCAAAAAGATGGGATAATGGGCTGACTTGGCCAACGGGCGTCGGCGCAGCTACATCTTCCATAAAACTGGTGATGTCTAAAGCAATCGTTTGGTGGAAAAAATTGATTTTGAATACCTCTTCCAGTTGCGCCAGTGGGCTGGACTGGTTTCCGTGTTCGTTGTTTTCCACCAACTGTTTTTTCAAATGGCATTTGCCGTGGCACTGCTTCTTTGGCTTTGCCTTGTTCACGCAATACAGCCGCTCGATGTTGGCTTGGTTCAGTTTGTACTGAACGACCAATAGGGCATTGCTCATCGAACTGACGAGAATGATGGCCGCAATGAATATGACAATGGCTTGCTTCATTTGCGACAAAGGTAGAGCGCCGAGCATTTGCCAATACTGATTTTTGTCAACAATGGAAATCAGCGGACAAAATCACCGCTCCCCGACCAAGGTGCGCAAGGTCAGGTACCCAATGCCAAGCACCCCAGCCATGACGGCAGCCAGCCCCAGAGTTCCGAGGTTGTTCATTGGGTTCACCAGCACACTTGCCATGTCCCAAAACAGTTGGTATGGCTCGTGCAGAAGGTCCCAGGAGTTCCAACGTTGGTAGCGGCCCACGTACACCCCGAATGCGCAAAGGCCAATGACCCCAGCGGTAATGGCAGCGGCAGGGCGTTTGCCGAGGTGTTTTTCAAGGTAAAACTGCACGTCCATGATGGAGATAAGGCCGAGCATCAACCCGGTCCAAGCAAAGGAAAAAATCATCATCATGTCGAACCAGAGCGGGATGCCCGTGCGGTAGTGGACGTGCATCAAATCGGTGACGATGTAGGGTGCATTGGGCAGGAACACCAGCCACACGGCCAACAACGGGACAGCCAACCAACGTGACGGTAGCTTGGGCAGCAGTAGCGACAAGGTGTAGGGTATCCATGCCAGGAACAGGTTCCATCCAAGGAATAGGAAGGTGGTGCTGCGGGTCATGGCAAAGTCGTAGAGGCTGTTGATTTGCCCAAAATCGAAGCCCGTGTGGTAAAGCCGATAGCCCACCAACCCGAAGTTGAGCAGGGTGGAGAGGCAAAGCAATTGGAAGATGCGGTACTGTTTGTCGGTTGGGAAGAGGGATTTTAACATTATTTTTGTGGTTAATGGTGAATTATTTATGTCGAACCTGTGCCGGGCAAAAAGTGGAAGGAGCAAACGCAATGTGCTGATTTACAAGGCACTGTGCTTGACCCCTCCCCCTGCTATTGCCTGATTGTTGTCTTTTTATGTCGTTGGTAATTGTGCTGTCTGCTCCGTGGGGCTGTTCAAACGATTCCCTAAGTTGTACCAATCCACTTTCCTTGAACTGTACATCACGGCAGCCAGTGCCACGAACACGCCGATGCTTCCTGCCAATAGGGCAAAGTCTTCGAGTTGGAGCAGCACGAAAATGAACCCGTAAATGGCCATGAGCATCCCGAGAAGTTGCCAAACCAACCGCCGGATGCCCAGCATGGTGCTACTGTACCCGCAGATGAGGCCAATGGTGGCAATGGAGGAAATCAAGTAGGCAACGTTGAATCCCAAATGCTCGGACAGGGAAAGCAACAGCAAGTAGAATACCGTCAGGGCAAGCCCTACCAACAGGTACTGGAACGGGTGGATAAATATGCGGCGAAGCACTTCGAAGAAAAAATAGAGCAAGAACGTTAGCCCAATGATGAGGATGGCGTACTTGGCAGAGCGGGTGTTCTTTAGGTACTCGTCCACGGGCTGGATAAGGCGCACGGACAGGTTGGAGTAGCCGAAACTCACCCCGGTGTCCGACCATTGCTGTGGGTAAGGGCGGTTCAGGTCGAGCACCTGCCATTGGGCGCTGAAGCCCGTGGCCGAAATCTCCCGCTGGTCGGGCAGAAAGGCACCCTCGAAGCTGGGCGAGTGCCAGTCGGATTTCAGGTTGACGGTGGTGGACTTGCCCACCGGCTCGAAGCTGAGGTACTCGCTGCAATTGAGTTTGATGGGAATGGAGAACTTGTAGCTATTGCCGTCGGCAGTAACGGATATAGGCGTGCTGACGCCAGTGGCAATCAGTCCGGTCATGCCCGTGCCGGGTTCCAGGCGCCGTTGGTCGCCCGCCCAGTCCACCTGCACCGCCTCCTTGATGCCGGTCATGCCTTGGATTCCCACGGCCAGCCTTGCCTCGTTCCAACGAACGTCAGCCGGGTTGACGTTGAGGGCTTGAAAATCAGGCTGTTGGAACTCCCCGGACAGCACGATGCCCGCTTGGTAAAGCACCACGTCGAAGATGCTACGCTTGCGGATTTGGTGCTTCAGGTCGCCATTCACCAACAAGTTTTGGGGCAAAAAATAGGCGACATGGCGGCTCTCGCTCCGTTTTCCATCCTCCATTTGCGTCCAGGAAGAATAGGGGACGGCAAGTACAGGCCCCTGGAGTGCCTGGGTGCCGCCCCACGAAAGACTAACTTCATCTTTGACCTGCTCCTGGCGATGCTGGCGCTCCCGTATCTGGTCTTGGATAAGGGAGTTTGGGATGAGCAGTATCAGTACCAGGAAGCCGATGGACAGTAGTTTTATCACCAGTGATTCCTTGAGCCACTGGCTGAATTTTTGGATGCTTGATTGGTTTTGATTTTCCATGTTTTTAGTGCGTTGTGAGTTAAGATGGTTTTAATTCGTTTTAAATGGAATTCTAAAAGAACTTTGAAATTCAAAGTTTATTGCCAAAAAAAATTCACGCCTTGGATTTCAACAGTTCCTCCAGCGCCGCCAAGTGGTCGTTGAATGCCCTTCGTCCAAGAATCGTGGCCGTGTAGGAGGTCTGCGGTTTGCGCCCCACGAACAGTTTGCGCAGTTCGACATAATGTTCGCTTTCGAGCACTTTGATATGGCTGGCGAGGTTGCCGTCTGTGAGGCCGAGCATCTCCTTGAAGGTGCCGAAGTCCACCCAATCGTTCACCATCAGTATGGACATGATGCCCAACCGGATGCGGTTGTCGAGTTTGGTGGTTTCGAGCTTTTCAAGCAGGTGCTTCATGTTAAGTTTGCAGTTAGACAGGTCTTGTCCCGATATCTCGGGATGGCAGTTTGCAGTCAGTGTCTAAATTATTCGTACTTCCGGTACATCACCAGCCCATAGACGATGTGCAATATGCCAAACCCAATCGCCCAAAGTTCCAGCCCGTAGCCGGGGTAGAACAGGCCAATGATGCCAAGCCCTATTTCACAAAGACCCAAGTAGCGTATGTCGTTGAGGGTAAACTTGCTGCCGTTCACCAGCGCCAGCCCGTAGAAGACCAAAGTGGCTGGGGCAATGAGCAATATCTGCCGCTCCCGGTAAAGCGCCAGGCAGAAGATGCCGCCCACTACCAATGGGATGGCGAGATTGGTCAGCATCCGTAGGGCTGATTGGTCCCAGACTTTTTGCCCTTTCCTTCTTGCTTTTCGGGTGGTGAAGTAGATGCCGGATGCCACGGCCAGGATGAAAACCAATGCGGCATTGAGCAGGAAGAACGCCTCGTAGCCGATGCCCCATTTGGCGTTCTGCAATACCTCAGCGTAAAAGATACGGTAGTTGGAGAATGGGCGAAGGCCGAGGTAAACATAGACCATGGTCGCACCCAAGAGTGCAAAGCTGCCTGCCGCTACGCCCGACAACCCACTCAAGGAAATGAAGCGGCTGCTGCGCTCCATCATGGAGCGTATCTGGCTCAAGGTTTCAAGATGTTCGTTGTGATTTTCCACCGTATGATTTTTTCAAAAAGAACTTTGAAACGCAAAGTAACCACTGATTTTTGGGATTGCCAAGTAGTTCCTCTTTTTTTTGAAAAAAAATTGTGGGAATGGCCTCGTGACTATAATCACACTTCGGGCCTGTTCAATAAGGCTACCTTTGCCCTGCATCAAAATCTGCATTGACTTATGGTTATTTTCAGCAAAGGTTCAAAGTTTTATAGCATCTTTTTTCTAAAATGCCCCCGCTGCCACGAGGGCGACCTGTTCCCAACTGGCTCATTCACTTTCAGCAAGCCGTTTGACATGCCCGAAACCTGCTCCAAGTGCGGGCAAAAATACTTCATCGGCCCAGGCTTTTACTACGGGGCCATGTTCATCTCCTACATCATCACGGCGTTCTTTTGCCTGTTTTTCACGGGCGGCCTGATTTTGTTCACCGGTATTTCCGTGAACATGGCCTTCGTGCTGCTCCTCATTGTCATCTCCCTCTTGTTCGTTTGGTTTTTCCGACTGGCTCGTGCGATATGGATAAACTTGAACGTAAAGTACGACAAAAAGGCAGGGGAAGAGGCGGCAAAAGGTAGGTAAAAACCGACCCACCAAGCGCTGGCAAAAAAAATAAAGGGTGACATCTTCAATGTTTTGAAAGTGTCGCCCTTTTTTGTTGTGTGCGTGAATAAAGTGGTGTTCATTCTTTTGAGAACCAGCATCTTGTGAGTCGTGCTTATTGGCAGAACCTGAAAAAATAATTCTTATTGGAAACAAACCGATTGCATACAATCCTCAAAAATGCAGTCTTGAAAATAGCGTTTCTTAGTTATTTTACAAAAATAAATCTGAACGGCATTGTTAAATAAATGTGTCCTGCTATCTTTGAGCCTTTACCTTTAACCAGTTACCACTATTTGATGAACACAAAAAATCCCCCTTGCCTGAATGGCGAAAAAGTCGAGACGGCGACGAATCTGCTACGGGTTTTCAACCACAAACACCGCTTTGCCATCATCAACAAGCTCCTTGACCAAGGCGGCATGGATTCGTCCAAATTGGCCAATTCCCTTCGTTTGCAGGAATCTTACATCATGGAACACCTCTTGGTACTCCAGCAAACCGGCATCGTACAAGCCCTGGACATCGTGGACGGCGTGAAGTTCGTGGCGAACAAGCGGGCTATTCGCAAGGTGAACGAAGCTTTGCGCAGCTTCTCACAAAACTAAGGTCGGCTTTCCCTTCTTTCCCTACTTCTATTTAGATAATTGATTAGTGCTACTGCTTGACAATGGGTCTTGCAGCAGGGTTTCTTGTGTCGTCAATTCCTGCTGAAACTCATTAAATTGGTTTCTACTGGCGCATGTGATCCGATGTGGATGGCATTCGACTTGCCTTTTCGCACGGTCACTTGTTTTGTCACACAATTGATTAGGCGCTGGTAGTCCCTGCAAACTGGGCAAGTGAAGATAATCCAATCACCCTCTTTGTGGCCGATGCAGTGGTGTTCAGCCCCGTGTTTTTGAATTGAAGTTTGGCGTCTCATGGCTATGCAAATACCTGTTTTGTATGCCGACAGATTGGTGAGGGAGGTGGGACCAAAAAGCCAGTGGATTGTTCAGGCTCGCTGTTTGCAAATAGTTTGCCATTGCTGCCAAGCGTTCAATAAAATCAGGTTTTTTGGGACAAAATGCAAAATATCATGCGTCAACAATTCAATGCACCGCATACACTGATGGTTTGGCCTGACAAATAGGAAGACATGTCGGAGCCGAGGAAAACGCAAACGTTTGCCACCTCTTCCCCTTTTCCAAAGCGCTTCATCGGGATGTTGGCGAAGTAGGTCTCCCTTGTTTTTTCGTCCAAGGCCTCCGTCATTTCCGTCTCGATGAACCCAGGTGCCACGGCATTGCAGCGGATGCTGCGGGAGCCAACTTCTTTAGCAATGGACTTGGTGAAACCAAAAATGCCCGCTTTTGAGGCAGCGTAGTTGGCCTGGCCCGCATTGCCCGTCACGCCCACGATACTGCTCATGTTGATGATGGATCCAGATTTTGCCTTAAGCATTGGCTTCATCACGTGCTTGGTCAGGTTGAAAATGGACTTGAGGTTGGTGTTGATGACTTCGTCCCACTGCTCCTCCGTCATGCGGAGCATGAGGTTGTCACGGGTGATGCCCGCATTGTTCACGAGGATGTCAATTTTCCCAAAATCCCGCACCACGTCGGCGACCAAGGTTTCTGCTTGCGCAAAATCGGCGGCGTTGGAGGCATAAGCTTGCACCTGTACGCCGTGGTTGTTGGTCAGTTCAGTGGCCAGCGCATTGGCCTTTTCCGCCGAAGAAAGGTAGGTGAACGCCACATTTGCACCCTCCTCCACAAACCTCCGAACGATGGCAGCACCGATGCCCCTGGAGCCGCCCGTTACCAATGCTGTTTTTCCTTGCAGTAATTTCATGATTGCTTTTTTGTTTAAAAAATCTGGGCGTGAAGGTAGGGTTTAAACGTAAAAATGGAAAAGTGGAGCGGAAAAACTGTTGTGTCTTTCCTGCACTTTCCTGCTAACTTTGCCAATATGAAGTATTTTCCATTACCCATTTTTTTCCTTATGCTCGGCCTTGCGGCCAATGGGCAAGACATCCAGAGCCTCCGGGCCTCGCTGATGCAGTACCAGTTCAACGCACTGCCCCTGAACCCAGCCTATGCCGGTCGGTTGGAGGCAACCAGTTTCGAAGCATTTTACTATGGCAGTTTCGCTTCGCAACAGCAAGTGAGCCGCTCCGCAATGGTCAGCCTGCACGGGCGGGGTGGGACAGCGCAGCAACTCGGTTGGGGCGGCGTGCTACAGTTTCACAGCCAAGAAGCCTACAACGATTTGAACTTTAGGCCCAGTTTTTCAAGGATAATCAGGATGGACAACGGCAATTTGTCCTTTGGTGCCTCCCTGGGTATCAATTACTTCGATGTGGACGAACTATTGGTGGTGACCGACCTCACCTCCAGCTTTTGGTCCTTCGACGGTGGGGCAGGTGCTTATTGGCACAACCAGCGCAGCTTCGTCGGCCTGTCCATGCCCAATTTTTTTGAGAAAAGCCTTGGCCAGGCTGAGTACAACAGCGGTAGCCTCCTGCGCTCACGGCCCATCAACCTGCACCTTGGCAGCCTTTTCCGCCTCAACGATGACCTCTACCTGAAACCAACGCTGCTACTCAGCCAAGCCAAAATCTATGGCCTCCCAAAATCGGAAGCAGGCCCTGACTACAACCTTTGGTCAGCCGATGTCCATACCAGCGTCTTCGTGGAGGGCACGTATGTGATTGGCCTGCTGGCAGGTTATACCAAGCCAGACTTGGGCTTTGAGCAAACCCGGCTCGGCGTGTCGGCCACCTTGTTGCTGGGCAATTTCCGGCTGGGCTATGCCATACAGTACAACAACCAAGCGAAAAGCGCCGTGTCATTGCCCGCCAGCCATACCATCAGTGCGGGATATGATTTTTTTGAAAACCCAGAAGAGGGTAGGAGGGTGTTTTGAGGGGAAGTCGTTGTTTCTTTCAATTGACATAAAATCAATCTGGCGAAACCATCTTGCGCAAGATAAGGCAAACCGATTTTCAAATCCAAAACATAAAAATCAAAAGCGATGAGACCAATTTTTACCACCTTGCTCGTGCTCGTGCTTTCTGCAAGCACTATTTTCTCCCAAAACATCATATCGAACCATGCTCCCCAAAAGGTAGCTCAAACTATGGGTGAGCAGGCCGAGCGCTTTCAGCCCCCCACCGCCAATGGCTCGCTGGTTGAAACCCTTGACCAAGTTTTCGACAGCATCACGGCACTCTCACCAGTGAAAGGGTTCAACGCCGCCATGCTGCTTCCCGATGGCACGATATGGAAGCGGGCGAAGGGCCTGGCAGAGGAACTGCCAACACAAGTACCGCTTACCACCGAACACCTGATGGGCATGGGAAGCATATCCAAGTCCTTTGTATCCACCACGCTTTTGTTGCTCCACGATGACGGGTTGCTCGACCTCGGCGACTCCATCGGGCAGTACGTGGGGCCATACCCCAATGTGCCGGGCAACGTAACCATTCGCCAGCTTCTTTCCCACCGCTCCGGCATTAGCGACTACCTGAACGAGAACCCGGCTATGTTTGGCGCATTCAACGCCCACTTGGACAGCATCTGGGTAATGGACACCATCCTGAACAACTACGTCTTGTCGCCCAACTTCCCTGTCGGCGCTTCGTGGTCCTACTCCAATACCAACTACCTGCTTGCAGGGCGCATCATCGAAAGCATCACCGGGCAACCTTGGCATGAGGTGGTGCGGCAGCGGCTGCTCGACCCACTGGGCCTTTCGCATACATTTGTCTATCCGTTCGAGACGCCAGGAAGCCAGCCGTTTTCGCATTTTTGGGCCGATTTGGATGGCAATGGGACGGTCGAAGACTGGCAAGGAATCGGGTTGCCGGATGCCGGGTTGTTCAGCTTGGCCACCAGTGCGGGATGCCTTATTTCCACGCCCGAGGATTTGGTGAAATTCAGTGAGTGGGTGTACGGTGGCCACCTGCTCCAACCTGCCACCCTGGCGGAAATGCTGACCGACTATATTTCAGTGCCCGGTGCAGGCTTGCAGTATGGCTTGGGGGCGGGCAACTTTGGCCTCCCACAGAACTTGGAGAACTGGGGGCACAACGGCGACTTGATTTACAAATCCTTCGCCCTGTATTTCCCTTCGGAAAACATGTCGCTCGCCGTGCAGCAAAACGACGACCGGGAATACGACCCCACCCAAGCCAACCCCGTGCTCGATTTATATAATGTGTACCTCGCCCTCCTCGATGCTTATTTGAACTATATGCCGCCTTCGGCAAGTGACGAGGCTTTTTCGACTGGCAAATTGGTGGTGACCCCCAACCCCGCTGCCGACTTTTTCACCCTTAAAATTTCACATGATAGCGGCTTGGCACTGCCCCTGCCCTGCCATTTGACGGATGCCAATGGGCGTGTGGTGCTTACTCAAATACTTGCCAGCGATGCTACGGACATCCCAGTTTCGCATTTGCCAACGGGGCTTTACCTGCTGCGGGTTGGCGGGTTTTCTACGAAGATTGTGAAACCATAAGACGGGGGCTTTTTGGTGGGATTTGTTGTAGGCCCGGACTTGCCTAAGACTGCACCTTCAAATCATTCCCCTCGACTTCAACTCCAAGTATTTATTGATGGTGTTCATGGACAAATCCTCTGGTCGGGTGAGGATGGTCTGGATGCCGTGCTGCCGCAACACGTGCGCAATGGCCGACTTCTCGGCAAGGTAATTTTGCGCCATGGTCTGGGTGTAAATGCCCTCCATCGTCTTCGCCTCCTCCTTTACGAAGTCCTGAATTTCGGTGTTTTCAAAGAAAATGACCACCAACAAGTGTATGTTGTTGATGCGCCGCAGGTGGGGCAGCACCCGCTCCAATGCGTACATGCTCTCAAAATTGGTATAAAGCAAAATCAGGCTCCGACCGCTGATGAGCTTGCGGGCGATGTGGTAGAGCAGCTCATAATTGGCCTCTAATGGGCGCTCTTTTTCGTTGTAGAGGGCATGGATGATTTTGTTCAGTTGGGTTGCTTTTCGGTCGGCCTTGATGGTAGCGCCAATCTTGTCGGAGAAGGTGATGAGGCCCGCCCGGTCGTATTTCTTGAGGACAATGTTGGAGATGGCGAGGCTGGTGTTGATGGCGTAATCGAGTAGGCTGAGGCCATTGAAGGGCATCTTCATCGAGCGGCTTTTGTCAATGAGGCAATAGACCTGTTGCGAGCGCTCGTCCTCGTAAACATTGACCATGAGCTTGCTTTGGCGGCTGGTGGCCTTCCAGTTGACGCTGCGGTAGTCGTCGCCGAGCACGTAGTTTTTTATCTGGTCAAACTCGTAGCTGTGGCCAATGCGCCGGATTTTGCGAAGCCCTTCCTGAGAGCTAACCCGGTTGAAGGCCAGCAACTCGTAGTGCTTCATTTGTATCACAGAAGGATAAACGGGCACCATCATAGGCTCGGCGGCCTGGAAGCGGCGCTGCACGAGGCCGATTTTACTTTCTGCGAAAATATTGGCCACGCCAAAACCATACTCGCCACGGGTGAGCGGCCTAAGCTCGTAGGCAAGGAGATGTTCCTCGCCACTGTGCAGGGCGATATTTTGCTCAAAATCCCGTTGTTGGAACTGCACCGGCAATTCGTCCACCACGGTGAGCCGCAGAGGCCGAGGGGATTGGTTGGCAATGCGCAAAACAACCTTGTTCTGGTCGCTCAAGGAGAGCAGCTTGGGCAGCCGACGCTCCGCTGTCACGTTGACTTTTTTGCCAAAAAGCAGCACCACGTCGGCTAGCACCATCGCCAGCGCCAGACAAAACGCAGCAATGCCCACCGGATACAACAGCGGCACCACATAGCCCAAGGCAAATAGCACGGCCACGGAGCCAAACAGTAAAAAGAAACGGTCGGAGAGGTATAGGTTGCGCATGGTATCGGGTTGGTGCAAATGCGGGAGCCAAGGTAGCAAAGCTGCTTAGGTTTTGGGGCAGCAAGCAGCTATCAATCGCAGTTTTTTTAGGCTGCTGCTAAAACAGCTTAGAGACCATCACCCAAAAGGCACTCTCTGCGGATGATTTGTCCCTACTTTTCTTGGAAAAGTACCGACTGTTCCGGGAATTTGTCGCGACTTTTCTTGGATTTGTCGCGACAAATC
>DIUC01000075.1:42208-98106 GCA_002435785.1 Saprospiraceae bacterium UBA6168
ACAAATCTTGGAAAAGTACCGACTGCTCCGAGGATTTGTCGCGATATTTCTTGGAAAAGTCGCGACTTTTCGAGGATTTGTCGCGACATTTTTTGGAAAAGTGTACCCTGTTCGGGAGATTGAGGCACAGTTTTCCAAGCAAAAAAAAGAGAATCCTTGAGCATGTTCAACAAACTGCGTCAAACTAAAAATCCCTACCTTTGCCGCCATGAGCAACGGACGAGTCATACTAACGAAAGAGCGGTTTGCGCTGACCATTGACCGCCTTTGCCATCAATTGATTGAAAACCACGACGACTTTCAGAACACCTGCCTCATCGGGATACAGCAGGGCGGCGTACCGCTCGTCAACCGCATCCACCAGCGACTGCTCGAAATCACGGGCATTTCCAACATCGAAAACGGCAAGCTCGACATCACCTTTTACCGGGACGACTTCCGCCACCGAAGCAAGCCCCTGCGGGCAAGCGTGACGGAAATGGACTTTTTGGTGGAGGGCAAAAACGTGGTGCTCATGGACGACGTGCTCTACACGGGCCGCTCCGTGCAGGCCGCCATGTCTGCCCTCGGCGACTTCGGCAGACCGCACAAGGTCGAACTGCTGACGCTCGTTGACCGCCGCTTCAACCGGGACCTGCCCATCAAGGCCGACTACACCGGCATCCGGGTGGACTCCCTTGACGAGGCTTATGTGCGGGTGGAATGGAAGGAAGTGGAAGGGGATGACATTGTTTGGCTATTTCCAAATAAAGGATTGAAGGATTGAAGGCGTGAAGGATTGAATATGGTACAACGCCCCATTCAATCATTCACGCCTTCAATCCTTCAATCCTTCAGAAACATGCAAGCACAACTCAGCACGAAGCATTTATTGGGTATAAAATACCTGACCGAAGACGACATCCAGCTCATCTTCGAGACGGCGGACGAATTTAAGGAGGTCATCAACCGCCCCATCAAGAAAGTGCCGTCGCTGCGGGACATCACGGTGGCCAACATGTTTTTTGAGAACAGCACCCGCACCCGCATTTCCTTTGAGTTGGCCGAAAAACGCCTCAGCGCCGATACCGTCAACTTCTCCGCCAGCGCCTCCTCCGTCACCAAGGGCGAAACCCTGCTCGATACCGTGAACAACGTCCTCTCCATGAAGGTGGACATGATCGTGATGCGCCACCCAGCGCCGGGCGCTCCGCAATTCCTCGCCAGAAATATCTCCGCCAACATCATCAACGCCGGGGACGGCACCCACGAGCACCCCACGCAGGCCCTGCTCGATGCCTTTAGCATCCGGGAGCAATTGGGCGATTTGGCGGGCAAAAAAATCGCCATCTTCGGCGACATCACCCACTCACGGGTGGCCCTCAGCAATATCTTTTGTTTGCAAAAACTCGGCGCCGAGGTTAAGGTGTGCGGCCCACCAACGCTCATCCCCAAGCACCTGCCACAGCTCGGCGTCGGCGTGGAGCACGACGTTCGCAAGACCCTTGAATGGTGCGACGTGGCCAACGTGCTTCGCATCCAATTGGAGCGGCAGGACATCAAGTATTTCCCCTCCCTTCGGGAATACTCGCTCTACTTCGGCATCAATCGGGAACTGTTGGACAGCATCGGCAAGAAAATCATCATCATGCACCCCGGCCCCATCAACCGGGGCGTGGAGATTACCAGCGACGTGGCGGATTCGGAGCATTCCATCATCTTGCAGCAGGTGGAAAACGGGGTGGCTATCAGGATGGCGGTGCTGTATTTGTTGGCTGCGAGGAAGTAGCCCGGTAATTGGAGCGATTTGTTTCAAAAAAGCTTTAACTTGCTTGAAATTAAGCTTACAAAAACGGTCAATTCATGGAAACTGATGTCTTAAAATCTCGATTCAGCAATGTGCAATTAGAATTGTTGCAATTGTTCACAGAAGATGTCCCAGTCGAGGAACTACAACTGATAAAGGACATGCTTTCCGCCTATCGTTTTGAAAGGGCTACTGCTGCTGCCGACGAAGTCGCAAAGCAAAAAGGCTGGACAGCCGCAGACTTTGAAAGGCTCTTGAATACCCATGAGCGTACGCCTTACCCAACAAAGGAAAAAGACTGACTACCTAACGCTTCCCGGAAATGAAAATAGTGCTGGATACAAACGTGTTATTGGTTTCAATATCTCTAGCTTCACTTCATTATTGGGTATGGAAAGCATTGGAGCGAGGACATTTCACGCTTTGTGCGACATCGGAAATATTGAACGAATATGCTGAAATCATTGGAAGGCACATGGGAAAGTAAGCATTGGAATTGACCCTGCATGCACTTTCAAAGCATAGGTTTGTTGAATTTGTCAACAAGTATTATCAATGGAACCTTATCCACCAAGACCCGGACGACAATAAGTTCGTTGATTGTGCCATAGCTTGCAACGCAGATTATTTAGTCACTGAAGACCGCCATTTCAATGTTTTGAAAGAAGTCCAATTCCCCAAAGTTGCCGTTATTGGCATCGCTGAATTTCAACTATTACTGTTGGGGAAAATGGGTTGATTCTTTTCTTCATCATGCACCTCGGCCCATCAACCGGAGAAGTAGCTCTTTCAGTAAAATTGGTGAAATGAACGTTTGGGGTCTTTATCAGTTTTAGCCTTAGCAACTAAACGTTCGCAACAGACTATTTCAAGGATATGCTTTCCACCTATTTCGTAATGTCCGCTTTGTTGGTTTTGTCAACATTGATTCCCTTCGTAAACAACCCCCACTGGTTTTTCAGGGGCTTCGACTATGGGAAAGTTCAATTTTTTGTGTCGCAGGTGGTCTTGTTTATGGCCGGCTGCTTCCTGTTGGATTTCACGACGCCTGTCTGGGTGATGCAAGGAATGTTGTTGTCCTGCATAATTTACAACGGGTTCATCCTCATAAAATTCACGCCTTTTTACAAAATCTACTTACCCAGCACGGAAGCACGGCTTTCTGGTTACATGTCCATTTTGTCGGCAAACGTTTACCAGTTCAACCGGGACCATCACCGCTTTTTGGAACTGGTGAAAATATCCAATCCTGATATTGTCGTCACCATGGAATCCAATGGGGAATGGGAAAAATCATTGTCGGCGCTGGAGGCGGACTATCCCAACCATTGCAAGGTGGCATTGGAGAATACCTATGGAATGCACATGTATTCCCGGCTGAAGATGCACCATTGCAAGGTGCATTACTTCGTGGCGGAAGATATCCCGAGCATTGAAATGGAACTGGAAACGGCAGATGGCTACCGGTTTACCGTTTTTGTGGTACACCCGCCCCCGCCCAGTCCCACAGAGGAAGAAACTTCCAAAGAACGGGATGGGGAACTGCTGTCGGTGGCAAAAAAGATTCGGAAGGACCAAAAAACGACCCTTGTTGTCGGAGACTTTAACAATGTAGCTTGGGCAAGGTCTTCCGTTTTGTTCCGAAAAACAGCGAAACTGGTGGACCCCCGTGTTGGTCGTGGGCTCATTTCCACCTTTGACGCAAGATCGTGGATTCTACGTTTTCCGATAGACCAGATGTACCATTCGCCGAATGTTTTTGTGCAGGAACTGAAAGTCCTTGACGATTTCGGTTCAGACCATTTGCCACTTTTTTGCCAATTCTATATTGACGAACAGAATGAGGTCCAGCACGAATTGATTGAGCACCTGGAAGGAGACGACATGCAAGAGGTGAATCAAATGATAGCAGAAGGAAAGGCAGCGCAAAGTGAAAACAGGGGAGCCGAGCGGACGGATAATGGCGATTAAAATTTGCGCAGCGCAAGTAGCAAGCCCTTTGCCGAATTATCTTTTGGGTGGATGCCCATTTTTTCTGCCAGCCAGTTGGCGGCTACGGAGACCTCCACATCCGGACAGTAGTTTTCCCTCGCAAAATGCACGTACTTCATCACCAAAAACGCATCGAACCAACGCCAGAATCGCTTCTGGAACGCCTCGGCATTGCTCGTGTTCAATTGGATTTCGGCGAGCTTTTTCTCAAAACCATTCAAGTGTAAAAAGCGGCTAATGCTTTCTGGCAAACGTGCGTACAGCGCTTCCAGGTCCTCCTGTTCGTGCATTCCCTCCAATTCTTGGCTCAAAAACACCTGTAAATTCTCGAAGCTACGAGGCGAGTAGGTCAGGTATTGCCCCCCGTTTTTCAGCAATTCGCCGACTGCCCGGCCCGTGCCAAACGGCACCCGGTGCGATGGGCGAGGGGAGGGAATGACCTTCGTCGCCGTTATTTCGGAGAAGCCGCCCAGTGGGATGAACTTGTGCAAAAAGTAGAAATCCTCGCCCGCCTGCCGACGGTTCATGCCGCCCTGTTGCTGGTAGGCATCGCAACGCACGGCCATGCTGCTCCCGATGGTTTGCCAAGCGTGGGGAATGCCTGCCCAACGTTGCGCCAGCACATAGTAGCGCAGGTGCAGTTCATACAAAGTAATGGCATGGTAAACCTCATCCGAAAAGTCGGGGCCGGAAAGCGGATGCTCGAACCGGATGCCACAAGCTTGTGCCTTCGGGTTTTCGGTGAAATGGATGTGGATGGCCTGCAAATAGTTGCGCTCGCAGCGGCTGTCCGCATCGAAGCAGGCGATGACGCCTTGCTGGTTGCCCGCTTTTGCGAAGCGGTAACAAGCTTCGTCCATCCCAATCTTGCGGGCGAGGCCAACTCCGGCGTGTTTCTTCGGCAAGTTGTCAAGGTGCAGGATGTGGAAGCGCAGCCAGCCTTGGTTGTTCGCCAATGCCCAGCGCTCGGCCTGTTCGGCAGTCGTGCGGTTTTTCTCTCGGACGGCGAAGGGTGCGTCCTCGCTTTCGTTCACAACTACGATGACCTCCACGTCGCATTTGGGTCGCTCGCATTTGCGCAGGGACATGAGGCTGAGGAGCAGAAAGTCCTCGTCGTGGCAGGGGATGACCACCACAATACCCAGCAGTGGCGAGGGTTTCGCATCAAGGAAGGGTGGGTAGAGGCCACGTTCGGTGAGGTATGAAGTCATGGGGCGAAGATAGCGATGTTCGGCAGTTGGTTGAGCACTGGGTGGGCGCAACGATTGGGTTGGGCAATGCCGGATTCAGTGATGAAACTGCCTCACCCTGACAACCTATTCCACCGTCGCAAAGAATGACCAATGTTTGTCAAATGATTTTTTCCCTGCTTCCAGCGCCTGCTGAGTGGCAACGGGGTCCCAGTTTTGTGGGTCGTTGATGAGTTGCTGCATGAAAGCCTCGTAAGCACTTCGGTTGTCTTCCGGTGTATCAAAGACATACACCATCGTGGCAAAATCTGTTTGGGTCAAATCCAATTCACCGCAAACACCATTTTGAGGGATGGGCATATAACCAAGATTGGTTGGGTTGTTGGGGTTGGAGCCAAATGGCTGGTTCAATTGGAACATGAAATGTCCTTTGTCTTTGAACCGGACGCCAAAATTCAGGGTAAAAATATCGTCAGGGCAACCAAACTCAAAGGCAACTTCTGCTGGGTAGTCCGCATTTGGGCGCTTGAGGGTGGAGTCTGGGATGTAATCAATCCGCTCATGCAACAAGTTAGAGTCACCATCGAAGAAGTGCAGGGGGGTGAAAGTCAGCAGAAAAATTGCATTTTCTACGTTGATGGATTTGCCAGTAGTCACATCGGTCAACATCTTGTCAGGAATGGTGAGCGAAAACCAGATGGTTTCCCCCACTTGGTATTTCACCTGTGGGTTAACTACGGTGAGGTCCGCTTGGAAAGCGTAAAATTTAATTTTATGGCCATCATCGTCCTTATTGCAGCCAGCAATGAATAGTAGGGAAAGAATAATGTAAAATGCGTATTTCATGCTTTTGTAATTGTAGATTTAAACTGCTTGTCAAAGTATGTCAAAGTTAGGGAATAACGCCAAGTTTCCATGTTTCAACATTGTCTTTGTGATTTGGTCAGGCTTTCCAATCGAAAATGATTTCCCGCTTTTTGTCTTTATTTGCCCAAAAATTCACCTATGCGACTTGTATTTGCCTCGTTGTTTCTATTGCTATATGCTGCATATTCCTCCGCCCAATCCTCCCGCTCCCTCGGCTTCCACCTCGGTATCCCCATCATCAACGAGACGCTGAAGGAGGGGCGCAAATACAAGCCCTACCAACTCCTGTTCTACTACAACTTCACCAACCTGCTGAAAGGAAAAAAGAACGACCTGTTCATCTACCTCGAACCCCAATTGGTCTGGGTGCATTTCTCGCCAAAGGACAAAACGGAATGGGAATTCGGCTCGAACCTGGGGCTGGAATACCGCTGGAATGTGTCCGGCCAGACGGCCATTACCGCCGCCATTGGCTCTGGGCCGCACTACATCACGGTGGAGACGAAACAGCAGCGCCGGGGCTTTATTTTCTCCGACAACTTCACCGCCGGGCTGCACCAAAAGCTCGGCAAAAGCGGCGTAAACTTGGACTTGAAAATGCGCTTTCGCCACATCTCCAACGCCAATTTGGCGAAGCCCAATATCGGGATTGATTCGTGGTTTGTGATTGCGGGCATTACTAAAGAATTGAAAATGAAAAATTGAGAATTGAAAATTAGGGGCAAGCAATACCTTTGAAACATGAAAGAAAACATCATCAAAGAGAAAACTTTTGCCTTTGGGATAAGGATAGTCAAACTATGCAAATACTTGGAGGAAACAAAAAGGGAATTTGTGCTTACAAGTCAATTAAAACGGAGTGGTACTGCACCGGGAGCAATGGTGCGGGAGGCCGAACATGCCGAAAGCAAAAAAGACTTTACTCATAAAATGTCTATTGCATTGAAGGAAGCAAATGAGTCAAACTATTGGATTCAAATGCTGAAAGCTGGAGAGTACATCTTACAAAAGGAATTTAATTCCATCAACACAGATTGCGAGGAAATTATAAAAATCCTCGCTGCAATCGTAAAATCCTCAAAATCCTAAATCATGCGTCGCTCCCAATTTTCAATTCTCCATTTTCAATTTTCAATCAAACCTTCACCTTCTTCCAAGTCCCCCGCCGAAACAGCACAATCAGTATCACGCCCATGATGGATTCGGCGATGAAAACCGCCCAGCACACCCCAGCCAGCCCCCACCCGAGGTGGGTGGCCAGCCAATAGCCCAATGGTATTTCCAATATCCAAAAGCAGAAAAAATTGATGATAGTAGGCGTGAGCGTATCGCCCGCCCCGTTGAAGGCGGAGGAGATGACCATCCCGTAAGCGAAAAACACATAGCCCATCGAGAAGATGCGCAGCGCCAGTATGGCATTTTCCACTACCAGCGGATTGGGGTCGAACTGCGACACGATTTGCCTCGCAAAAATGAAGTACAAGATGGACACCACCAGCATGAACAGCATGTTGAGGTGCGCTGTGCGCCAAACGCTGGACTCGGCCCGCTCCGGCTTGCCAGCGCCGAGGTTCTGCCCGACGAGGGTGGCGGCAGCATTGGCCATGCCCCAAGCAGGCATGATGGTGAAGATGATGATGCGGATGGCGATGGTATAACCTGAAACGGCCTCCGTGCCGCTCTCGGCGATGATGCGCATCAGGAAAATCCAGGAGGCACTGGCGATGATGTACTGCAAGGTGCCGGTGGAGGCAATCCGCAGCATGTTGACGATGGTCTCCACGTGCAGCACCAAGTGCCGCCGGGCGATTTTGATGATGTTAGTACCCCGCAGCAGCAGATAAACCTGGATGCACACCCCTATGCCCCGCCCAATGGTGGTGGCCACTGCCGCACCCGTCACGCCCATTGCCGGAACCGGCCCCCAACCAAAAATGAGGATGGGGTCAAGGATGATGTTGATACCATTGGAAACCACCAGCACCCACATGGCGATGCTCGCATTGCCCGCCCCCCGAAACACGGCGTTGAGCAGGAAGATGAACATGATGACGAAATTGCTCCCAAAAATGACCTTCGTGTAGCCCACGCATTCTTCGATTTGCTTGGCCGTGCCGCCCATGGAACGTAGGAGGCTTTCGGCGAAAATGATGCCTACCACGCTGATAATCAAAGAAATAACAAAAGCTATGAGTACGGCTTGGAAGGCGGCCTTGGCCGCTCCCTCTGGGTCGTGCTCCCCGATGCGCCTCGACACCACGGCGGTGGCCGCAGCGCTCAGGCCGATGGCCAAGGAGTAAATGATGGTGACGACGCTCTCCGTCATGCCGACGGTGGCAGTGGCCTCTGGGCTGACTTTTGACACAAAATAGATGTCCACAAGGGCGAAAATCCCCTCCATCATCATCTCCAGCACCATCGGGATGCTCAACAGCACAATGGCCCGGTTGATGCTGCCGGAGGTAAATTCCTGCTCCTTACCGGATAGTGATTCTTGGAGGGTCTTGAAGATTTTGGACATAAAACGGATTGACGAATTTCGAGTGACGATTGACGAAACGCAACTCGCCAGATTTTCGAGGTGCGAAGGTAGGATTTTGGGCATTGATGGAGCGGTAAACCAAAGACGTTGACAGCAAAGTTCCAACTGGGTTGAGTTTGTGGATTACTTTTGCCGCCTGAGCCAATTGTGGTCGCCCAATTCATTGGGCAGACCGTAAGGAAATCGCCGGTCTGCCCAATAAATTGTGCGACCACCAACAAATGTCTTTACTTAAAAAACTTGCCGGAGAAACCGCCATTTACGGACTAAGCAGCATCGTCGGGCGGGTGCTTTTTTTTCTTCTGACGCCCCTTTATACTCGTCTTTTGCCAAAGGTCGAGTACGGCATTGTCAGCGAATTGTACGCCCTGGTAGGTTTCCTCATGGTCTTCTATATCCTGCGGATGGAGACGGCTTTCTTCCGCTTTGGCACCGATGAAACGAAGCGGGGCGAGGCATTTTCCACCTCGCTTTGGTCGGTGGTGGGCACCTCCCTGCTGTTCTCCACCCTGATTTTGTGCTTCGCAAAACCCATCACCGCTTGGCTGGACTATGCGCCGGAACAAAGCATTTTTGTCACAATTTTTGGCCTGATACTCGCGCTTGACACCATTGCCGAGATACCCCTCGCCCGGCTGCGGTTGGAGCATCGGGCCAAGCGTTTTGCCATTGTGCGGATGATGGGCATCGGTATCAACCTCGGCCTCAATTTGTTCTTCCTCGTCGCTTGTCCGTGGTTGATAAAAAATGGAATCGCCGAAGGGCTGGTCAGCAAAATTTACCACCCAGCGTTTGGCATGGGCTATATTTTCTTGTCCGGCCTCATCGCCAGCACCGCTGTACTGTTGCTGCTGCTTCCCGAATTGCGCAAGCTGGAATTTCGTTTCAACCCCAGAGTTTGGCGAACGATGTTCATCTATGCCGCCCCGCTGATTTTGGCGAGCATGGCTGGCATCGTCAACGAAATGCTCGACCGGGAGCTGCTAAAACACTTACTGCCGGGCGACTCAAAGAGCAACCTCGCCCAAATCGGCGTTTACTCCGCCTGCTACAAATTAGCCATGCTGATGAGCCTCATCACGCAGGCATTCCGCTATGCCGCCGAGCCTTTTTTCTTCGCAAACGCCAAGCACAAAGACGCCAAAGTACTATACGGCGACGTGACGAAATACTTCACCATCCTCGGCGCTGCCACGCTGCTTGGTGTGCTGCTTTACCTCGATGTGCTGAAGTATTTCATTGACGAACCATACTGGGAGGGGCTGGGTGTGGTGCCGATACTGCTCTTTGCCAACCTCTTCCTCGGCCTATATTATAACGTGTCCATTTGGTACAAGCTCACCGACCAGACTAAAATTGGCGGCTGGATTGCCGTCGGCGGGGCCATCATCACCATCGTCCTCAACGTGTGGTGGATACCCCGAATCGGCTACCTCGGTTCGGCTTGGGCCACGCTTATATGCTATGCCTCCATGACCGCCGCCTGCTGGTGGTGGGGCCGCAAATACTACCCCGTCCAATACGACTGGGTGCGGATGGGCGGCTATGTGGTGCTGGCGCTCGTGCTGTTCTTTGGTAGTGCTTTGCTTGCGCAATGGGCAGGGTATGGCTTTGCCGCAAAAATGATGGTCAATTCGGTGCTGATGGCTGGGTTTTTAGCAGTCGCATGGATGGTAGAGGGCAAGAATATAAAGCAGTTGAGGTAGCATTGTTTCCTCATTTCAACAACCTGCTCAGCACCGCCTCCAATTGCCAATCGGCCATCTCACCACTTTGCTTATAAACGATTTTCTTGTCGGCATCCAAGAGGAAGAGCCGGGGGTAGCTTTTGACGTTGAACATGGAGACGAGGTTGGACTGGCGCTTCGGGTCGGCGAGCAGGTACCAGTCTTTTGTTAGGTTCTGGCCATCGGTGAACTCCCAGCAACTTGGGGTCTCGCTGCCAGCCTTCAAGCAGACCGCCGCCACTTTCAGGCCCTTTCCTTTATAGGTTTCGTACATCTTTGCGATTTCTGGTATCTCCCGCTTGCAATGCCCACAATCGGGCATATAGAACAGTAGCAACGTCAACTTGGCGGTAATGTCATACAGCTTCACAGCATTGTTTTCCCGGTCAAACATGGTAACGGGGGGCGCATCTTTCCCGACAAAAAGAAACTCCATTTGGGTGGCACTGTAAGTGGCATTGCCAACGTCGTTGGGCGAGGCCCACTTGGCCTTGCCCGTTTCGAGGTAATTTCGCACTAAGTGCACATAAACCTCGTCGTTGCGGAACTTGCTCAGTTTCGTGAACGAATTGGTGAGGTATTTTTGGTAATAATCATAGCCCTCTGGGTATGCCTCCAAGCGGTTCAACACCGTGTCAATCAGCGCTTTGACAGTATCTGGATCGGCGGGGGAGAGGGACAATAGGAAGAAATCGGTGCGGTCGAGCCACTGGAGATGGCGAGTGAAGTCGGGCGTACCAATGTCGCCATTGTCAAAAAAATGCGCTCGCTGGTAAGCCCACCGCTCCCGAACTTCCTGCTGCCAATCGGTTTTCTTGGAGGTATTTTTCGGGGGAATGGGAAACAGCGTCTGCTGGACCAATCGGGTGGTGAATCCGGCTGGCGTGTTTTTGATGAAATCGTCCTGCATTTGCCGCAATTCTTCCTCCACTTTTACCCGGATGCGAAAGGTTTCTTCCGTTTGCAAAAAACGGTCTTTGTCCACCACCTCGTCCATGCGCTTGTCCTGGAAGTTCAGTTGACGGAGGTAGGAAAAAAGGGCCACGTTTTCTGGGGAACCGACGATGACGGGACGCTCATAAGGCATCGATATGTTCGTTTCCAAACTGAACTTGCGCTGCCCATCCACCAACCAACACTGGAAAAACTGGAAGCTGGCATTGGGGGTACGCTTGTAGATGATTGCGTACATGCCCGCATCAAGTGGCTTGTCGGACTTTAGCAGAAAGGTGCCGTCCGGTTGTATGGCTGCCGCAAAATCCGGCACTGCCCGTTTGCCGAAGGAACTGCCAAACCAGAGCGTATCGTAGCGGTAGTTTTCTAATTTAATGGTGATTTCAAAGCCGTTTTCGGCGTGGATAGCACCGGCCAACAGCAGGGCGAGAAACAGGGGGACACAATTTTTCATTCAAAAATTATTTGCCAAAACGGAGGACAAAGTTAGCGCCGAAAACCTTTTTGCCCAGTTCCGGTTGTGTTAACCATTCGCAAACAGGCTTCCTGCGGACATTTTGCCGACAAAGAATGAAACAAGGTATTGGCAAAACGGAGGCTTTGGCTACCTTTGGAACACGCCCAGCCACAACGGTAACTTTTTTTGAAAAATCCTCACCGATGAAAATCCTTATCAGCTTTTTGCCCTATTTCCTGAGTGGTGCTTTTTGGGTGAAAAACAGCGCCCCGCCTTCACCGCTCCTCCCGATAGAAATCTGCGACAACGGCATTGACGACGACGAGGACGGCCTCATTGACCTCAACGACCCCGATTGTGACTGCCCCGTCGCACTGCCCCAATCGCTCATCCCCAACCCCTCTTTTGAGGAAAGAACCTGCTGTCCACAGGACCGCTCACAACTCTTCTGTGCCACCAATTGGATACAAGCCTCAGAACCCACCACTGACTACCTGCACACTTGCGGCTGGATGGGCTGGCCCGACCTTCCCCCGCCGCTGCCCTTCCCCGATGGCAATGGTTGTGTCGGCTTCCGCAATGGGCGGGTGGGCAATTCAAGTGGCCCTGGTGGGCCTTCTGTGAACAACCCCAATTGGAAAGAATACGCAGGCGCCTGCCTACTCAACCCGCTCAAAGCCGGCACAGCCTACCGGTTCGAGTTTTGGGTTGGCTTCACCAAGGCGTTCAACTCACCGCCGACCACCATCGTTTTTTATGGCTCACCGGATTGCGGCAACCTCCCTTTCGGCATCAACAACAACGAATTTGGCTGCCCCACCAACGGCCCCGGCTGGGTGGAACTTGGCGCTGTGCCCATCAGTGGGGCCTTGCAATGGAAGCTCATGGAAATCAACGTAACGCCGCTGCAAGACCTGTACGCCATTGCCATCGGCCCCAATTGCAACGAGGAAGCACAGGTCACCAACACCTACTACTTTTTTGACAACCTCGTGCTGGCTGACGTACAGCAGTTTGAATTCAAAATAAGTGCCACCGGCAATCCCTGCGGCAGCGACTTTGCCCTCAACCTCCCTGACCGGGACACCTTGCAGTACCAATGGTATCGCAACGGCGTGGCGCTCGTGGGCGAGACCGGCCCCTCGCTGCAAGGCATTGCAGATGAGGAAGGCGAGTACCAAGTGCGGGTGCTCGGCCCCAACAGTTGCCGAGTCACCCCGGCCTACAAGCTGAAAATCCCTTTTTTTACGACTTTTCTTGACACGCTGATTTGCTTTGGCGATGCGGTGTTTTTTGACAAAACGCTGCTCGACAAAGAGGGAGAATATGTGGACACGCTGCAATCTTATTTCGGTTGTGACAGCATCGTGCACCTGCGGCTACAAGTAACGCAGGAGGAGGCAGACACCGTTTATGCCAAAATATTTGCCAACGAGACCTACCGCCTCGGCAACCGAGGGTACAAGAATCCGGGCGAGTACGATGCGGTGTTTGCTTCGCAAAATGGGTGCGACAGCTTGGTGCACCTCGTGCTCGATTTTTACGACATCTATATCCCCAACGCCCTCTCCCCCAATGGCGACGGCGTCAACGACGTTTTTACCATATTCGCCGGGCCCGATATAAAGGAGGTGTTCAACTTGGAAATTTACGACCGCTGGGGCGCCAGGGTCTTTGAGCGCAACAGCCTAACGCCGAACGATGCGCAGATGGGTTGGGATGGGACACATTTGGGCAAGCCAGCCTCCCTTGGCGTGTATGTTTGGCAAGCCACCATCATTTTTGATGATGGCAAAAAAAGGGAGCTGACGGGGTCGGTAACACTGCTTCGGTAGCCGCAGACAACCCCACGAAAGTAATGTTAAGGGTGGCCAAAAGCCAGTGGGGTAGGGCATGATTAGAAAATAATTAAATCTTTAAGAATTTGTCTTTCTGAAACTTTTGTGTTTACCTTTGCTTTGTTCTTTGAGAAATTTTCTGTAAGCAAGAGAGATTTATTCGGCAAGGGTCTCTGTCAGTAGCCAGGTAAGTAAGTTTTCGTAAGTTCCTTTAACTCCGCAACTCGTCTTCCGCTATCTGCCTTTCTTTCCCCGTTTTGTTCGTCCCTAAATATTTACTGCTTCAGGAGTTGCTCTAATTTTTCACTTTAATCATTTTTTGCAATGAACATTTTCGTAGCAAAACTGAATTTTGACACGCAAGAAGATTACCTGCGTGAAGTATTCGAGGAGTATGGCGAGGTTACTACTGCCTCCGTCATCACAGACAAGTTTACCGGCAAATCAAAGGGCTATGCCTTCGTGGAAATGCCAAACGACGAAGAAGCTGAGAAAGCAATTGCGGAGTTGAACGACAGCGAAATTGATGGTCGTACCATCGTTGTGAAAAAAGCAGAACCACGTGAAGCCCGTAGTGGCGGCGGTGGCGGTGGTCGTGGCGGCTTCGGCGGCGGCGGCGGTCGTGGCGGCGGAGGCTACGGCGGCGGCGGCGGAAGCCGTGGCGGCGGTGGCGGTTACGGCGGCGGCGGCGGAAGCCGTGGCGGCGGTGGCGGTTACGGCGGCGGCGGTGGCGGTGGCGACCGTCGTGGCGGCGGTAGCGGAGGCTACGGCGGCGGCGGTGGAAACCGTTGGTAATCTGCTTGCAAACGCAATCAAGATATTTAATAAAAAAGTCCTGGAGTTCGCTTCAGGGCTTTTTTTGTTTTGGTACTTTGACGATTCACTTCCAAAACATATCCACCCGATGCTGGGCATTCTTGCGGATGTTTACATAAAAGAGGTTATAGTCAGCGATGTGGTAGTTCTTGCTGCGAAAGAAGAAACTACCTGGGAATTTTGGTTTGTTCACCCATAATACCCCGTTGTGCACCTGTGCATCGGCCCGCTGTGGCAATACCTGCTCGAAGTTCTTTCCGATCATTCCTTCGTTCAGGGACTTGTCGGCAGGCTCGGCGTTTGACACCCAAGTCAATGGGTTCGTGACCGCAATGCTGTCGCCCAACAGCACACCCCCCGGCAAGTAGCCGTGCAGGTAGCTGCGCCAAGTGCAGAAACAGCCAGTCTGCTCCGGCTTTTCGCATGGTGGAATGCCCTTAAACTCGTCCTTTTTGATGGGCCAACCCACGAGGTATGCCACCACAAGTTTGTTCCCAAAGGGCTTTTTGTCAAAATACTCATGAAGCAGCCGCATGGCATGGAGCGTACCTTGGCTGTGCGAAGCAATGATGATGGGTCGGTTTTGGTTGAAGTTTTTCAAATAAAATTCAAAGGCGGCTTTGAGGTCCTCGTATGCGATTTCGAGCGCTTGGTCGGCGGAAGCTTTATCTTCTGTAAAAAAGGAACGGTAATGGGCTTGACGGTACCTTGGCGCATAAATGCGACCCGCCCCGTTAAATGCGCTGGCCTGAAAAAGGATGGTTGATTCGTCCACTTTTTTGTTCAGCTTGGTATCTTCCAGCGAGGCGTTCCAAGCTTTTTTTGAGCTATCCAGGTAAATGGTGGGGTGCAAGAAGAAGACGTCCACTTGAGCGGTTGCTTGTAAATCAGGAAACGCCGGGCTGGGGCTGCGGTCGGCAGGGTCTTTTTGGGTCGGCAGGGCTGCCCAGCAAGAATTTTTGGAGTAGTCGGGGGCAGGCGGAACGGAATTTGATAGGAAGGGCCGCACTGGGGCGCAGGATGCAAAAAAGAGCATGGCTATGCCCCACCAAACTGGTTTTTTCATGGTGTATTTTTACGGCAAAAGTAGCTTTTAAAACAAACCTTCCTCCAGCACTTCATGCCTTGCACCAATTTATTTTCCCAAAAGAACCATCAATTCGGTTTTACTCCGTTAAAACGGAACTGTAACTACCGAGCCTTCCCCCAAATTATTTCTTGACAGCTTAATCATATTTGAATGTTGAATCATTGCTGCGTTAAGGCTACTTTTGCGCCGCAAAGATTTTTTCATTTAAAAAAACCATACTTTTTATGAATATTGCAGTAGTAGGAACCGGATACGTCGGCCTTGTCACGGGTACATGTTTCGCAGAGACCGGCAATCAGGTGATTTGCGTGGATATTGACGAGAACAAGGTAAAACGGATGCAAAATGGGGAAATCCCCATCTATGAGCCGGGACTTGACGTGATTTTCGATAGGAACACCAAGCAGGGCCGCCTCACTTTTACCACCAACCTTGCAGATGGCATAAAGGGTGCCGAGGTCATTTTCCTCGCATTGCCGACCCCGCCGGGCGAGGATGGCTCCGCCGACCTCAAGTACATTTTGGGGGTGGCCAAAGACCTATCGAAAATCATCACGGACTACAAGGTCATCATTGACAAAAGCACGGTGCCGGTCGGTACTGCCGAAAAGGTACACGCCATCTTGGCCGAGGGCCTCAGCACCGACCTTTTCGACGTGGTTTCCAACCCCGAGTTCCTGCGGGAGGGCGTTGCCGTCGAGGACTTCATGAAGCCAGACCGGGTCGTCATCGGCACGGAGTCCGAGCGGGCAAGGAAGGTGATGAAGAACCTCTATGAGCCGTTCGTGCGCCAAGGCAATCCCATCTACTTCATGGACGAGCGCTCGGCGGAAATGACCAAGTATGCCGCCAACTCTTACCTTGCTACCCGTATTTCCTTTATGAACGAGATAGCCAATTTGTGCGAAAAATTGGGCGCAAACGTGGACGCCGTGCGAGTGGGCATGGGCAGCGACAGCCGAATCGGCAAGCGCTTCCTCTTTCCCGGCGTAGGGTACGGCGGCTCCTGCTTTCCGAAGGACGTGCAGGCCCTCGCTAAAACCGCTGAGGACAACGGCTACGACTTCAAGATTTTGGAGGCGGTAATGGGGGTAAATGCGACTCAAAAGCACCGCCTCACCGAGAAAATCAAGGCATATTTCAACAACGACCTCATTGGCAAGACCATCGCCATTTGGGGCCTTGCCTTCAAGCCGAACACGGATGATATCCGGGAGGCACCAGCGCTCTACCTCATTGACGACCTAATTGCCGCAGGCGCCAGTGTCAAAGCCTTCGACCCGGAGGCGATGAACAATGTAAAGGCACAGTACGATGGGCAAGTGAGCATGGCCGCCGACCAGTACGAAGCGCTCATCGGAGCAGATGCACTGGCCATCGTGACGGAGTGGAGCGTGTTCCGCACACCGAGCTACGAGGTGATGAAACAACTGCTGAAAAGCCCCGTGATTTTCGATGGCCGCAACCTCTACGACGTGGAGGCCATGCACGACAAGGGTTTCTACTACGACAGCATTGGCCGCAATACAGTGAAGTAATCACGTGCCTCCGAAATCCTATTTTGGAAACACAGAGGGAAAACACAAAGGCTGGTGGAGCTTGTGGTCGCCCAATTTATTGGCTGACCGACAAAAATGGACGCACAAACAAAACTTCGTGCTGAAATCTTTACCTGTCTGCCCAATAAATTGGGCGACCACAATCAAACGGCTGGCAGGCATTCCTGTCAGCCGTTTCTATTTAAAAAAATCTGTTTTGGGTGAACAATGCAGCTTTGTCTTTCAAACAACCAAACAAAACCGCCCATCCTTTGAACCAATGCCCCATAGATTTGTAAATTTGCCAAACTTATCCCTTTACAGTTCGTTCACAATGGGACTTTTTAATTTTCATTCTACTATACCAACCTTCAATTCATGATGCGACATTTTCTATCCACCTTTAGCGCCATCTTGTTGGCCCTCACGTTGGCGGCACAATCAGCACCCAAGTTTTTTCAGAAAGTAACGGAACAGCAGATTTTTCTGCCCCAAAATGCCGAAACCGTGACGATGCCCAACAGCTACATCACCTATTCGCTCGACCTGCCCGCCATGCGCAACTACCTGCGCAATGCCCCCGCCGAAGGCTCTTCCGAGGCATTGTCCGGCAGCTTTCAAGTAGAACTGCCACTGCCTGACGGCTCCATTGAGACCTTCAGGGCATGGGAGTCGCTGGTAATGGACCCAGCATTGGCCGAGCGCTACCCAATGATTCGCACTTTTGCTGGCATTGGCCTCAATGACCCTACCCTCACCGTTCGCTTTGGTTTCGGGCTGGACGGCTTCCATGCCTTCCTCCTGACCGATGGTGGCGGCTCTTTGGTCATGCCGTATGCCAGCAACCAAACGCAATATTACCTGTGCTTCAACCGCTCCGAACTGAGTTGGGACAATGATGACATACTCAGGACCATCAAATACGTGCCGATGGATGGAGAACCACTCGACCCAAGCGCCATTGTGCCCAACGATGCTGAGGTCAGCTTCAGGGGAGGCGGCGAAGGTGCGCTTACGGTCAGAAGGTCCTACCGATTTGCACTGGCCTGCACTGGCGAATTTGGCGTATTGCATGGTGGCTCATTGCCCGCAGTCCTTTCCAAATTGGTTACCGCCACGAGCACACTCAATTCTGTGGTGGAGCGGGACGCCGATTTCAGGTTGGTGTTGATTCCAAACAACGACTTGCTCGTGTTCGTGAATCCAGCGAGCGACCCCTACAATAATTCAAACTCTGGCCTTGCCCTGTTGGGCCAAAACGAAGATGTGCTGAACAACATCGTCGGCTTGTCCAATTTCGACATTGGCCATGTTTATACTGCTGCCTGCAACGATGTGGGCGGCGTGGTCAGCGGCTCGGTTTGCAGCGGCGGCAAAGCTCGTGGCGTAACTTGCAATTTCAGTACAGATGTAATCGGCACCACGCTGTCCATCGCAGCGCACGAAATGGGACACCAGTACACTGCCGGGCATACCTTCAACAACTGCCCGGGACAAGAAGACCAACACTCATCAGGCTCTGCATGGGAGCCAGGGAGCGGCAGCACAATTTTGTCCTACCAAGGCTCTTGCGGCTCTAACAACATATCTGGCCCTGCAATGGTACACTACCACGGCGGCACGGTGGAGCAGTTTTGGATAAACACCCATCAGACTGGTGGCAGCGTTTGTGGCCAAACCTTCGAAACTTCCAACCACTCCCCAGTGGTCAACCACAATTACACCAATGGTTTCTACATCCCCATCAGCACACCATTTGAGCTGAATGCGCAAGCAACGGACGCCGATGGGGACGCCCTCAAGTACGCTTGGGAGCAGATAGACCTTGGCCCATCCGTTCAACTTGGTACGCCTGTCGGTTCGGCGCCCCTATTCCGGGTTTTTGACCCAACGACAAGTCCAAAGCGCTATTTCCCAAGGCTGCCCATCATCCTGAACAATGGCTCTGAAATCACCGAGGTACTACCTACCTATTCCCGTGACCTGAATTTCCGCTGTACGGTGCGTGATTACAATGTGAGCGAAGGCGCAGGTGGCATCACTTGGAAGGATGTATCCTTCAAATCCACGGCATCTGCTGGGCCGTTCCGGGTCACCTACCCGAACAGTTCTGGCGTTGAGTTGAAAGCCGGTCAGGAAGTCACCGTCACTTGGGACGTGGCCAATACGGATGGCAGCTTGGTCAATTGTAAAGCAGTCAACATCTTGCTCTCTACCGATGGGGGACAGAATTTCAATAAAATTTTGGCGACAGCTACGCCAAACGACGGTTCTGAAGTCGTGTTTATTCCAGATGTAACATCCAACACTGCCAGGATACGCATCGAGGCATCGAACAACATCTTCTTCGACCTCTCCAACCAGAACTTCGCCATCACCCCAGCCGACGTGCCGAGCTTCACCTTGGCGCTGAACCCACAAACACAGCAAGTCTGTGTGCCGAACGATGCAACCATCAACCTCCAGACTGGCTCCGTGCTCAATTTCAACACCCCCGTTGAGTTTGAAGTAATTGGTGGCTTGCCAGCAGGCGTGAGTGTGAGTTTCAGCAATAGCACCGTGAACCCGGGCCAGAGCACCACCGTGACTTTTGACATGGGAAACGTCACTGCTGATGGCGAGTTTGAAATACTGTTGAGGGCTATCGCTGGCACCGACACCGTTTACCGGAGCTTGTTTTTCAACATTGTTTACAATGATTTCACTGCACTGAACATCATCTCCCCAGCGGATGGTCAGGCAAGCCTTGGGCTGCTACCTACCTTTACTTGGACAGATTTGCCGCAGGCGGATTTCTACGATTTTCAGATAGCCACCAGCCCCACTTTCGAGGCGAGCACCATCTTGCAGCAAAAAACCGGTATTACCGATGCCTTTTTCACGCCAACCGTGGCACTGAACGAGAGTACCATCTACTACTGGCGCATACGCCCATCCAATGAATGTGGCTCGGCTGATTTCACTACGGCGAAGAGCTTCCAAACCTACACGGTCCTATGTTCGGCTTTCAACAGCCCAGATGTTCCCAAAAACATCTCATCAGTGGGCACACCGACCGTCACCAGCGTACTGACGATTTTGCAGTCCGGCATCATCACCGACCTTAATGTCTCCAACATAAAGGGCAGCCACGACAAAGTGAAAGACCTTAAAGTATCGTTGTTAAGCCCAGCAGGTACAGAGGTAACGCTCTTCGAGAGCATCTGCGGAAACGTTTCCCAATTCAACCTTGGGCTTAACGACGAGTCGCCTTTCAACATAGCATGCCCTCCGCTTGGCGGCCTATCCTATAAGCCCCAATCACCACTGGCGGCCTTCAAGGACCAGAACCAAATCGGGGACTGGACGCTCAAGGTACAGGTCATTGACAATGCTGGGCAGGGCGGCACCCTCGAAAAATGGTCGCTGGAATTTTGCGCCAGCACCTCGCCCAACAGCCCATTCTTGGTGAACAACGACACGATTTTCGTCAAACCATTGGAGACCCGCATCATCCATAATTTTGAGCTGGCCGTGGATGACGTGGACAACCAAGGCAACGACTTGGAATTCACTGTCGTGGACAACACCGATTTCGGCTTCCTCAGCCGTGATGGGGTGCAACTTGGCATCGGCGACCATTTCAACATGACCGATATCCACCTCCAGAAACTCGCCTACACCAACACGGACCCTAATGCCGTCTATGACTTTTTCACCTTCGTGGTGGAAGACGGTACGGGCGGCTGGCTTGGCACGCCAAAGATGAACATCGTGATTGATGAAAATGCGGTGACCAAGGTAAAGGACCAAGTCTTGGCAAACAGCATCCAGCTCTTCCCGAACCCAGCCACCAGCGTCCTGAACGTGAGCTTCCAGCGTCCATTGTCCGGTGCGAGCAAGGCGTTTTTCTATGATTTGCAGGGCAAATTGGTTGCTTCGCAAAACATCCAACCCGACGTTCGCCAGTTGCAGGTTGGCTTGGAGTCATTCGCCAGCGGCGCTTACTTCATCACCGTCAGCACACCGGACGGCGTTTTGTCCAAAAAGTTTGTGGTCCAAAAATAACCGCACCTACTTTTTTTTGTGAAAAACGGGCTTCCCTACAACTTGGGAAGCCCGTTTTTTTATATTTGCTCGGTACAAGCGCCATGCGTCCAACCCAACTATTCAGCAAGGATTCGTATTCCCTGATTCTAACACAGCAATATGCCTTTCGTCATCTACACAACACCGAACTATACCGAAAATGCCGTCCGTTTCATACGGACATTGGCCAACCTCACCGACGTGCGGCTGGGCCTAATCAGCCAAGAACCAAAGGAGTGGTTGCCCACCGATATCCAACACCGGCTCGCTGATTTCCAGCAAGTGGACGATGTGTTCAATGCCACACAATTGGAAGCAGCCTCCAAACTGCTGTCGGGGAGGCAAGGCCAAATCCACCGGATATTGGGTGCGGTGGAGCAAGCCCAAGTGTCAGTGGCACAGGTTCGGGAGTCGCTCGGTATAACGGGTATGAACGTGGAGACGGCGTACAACTTTCGGGACAAGGGGCGCATGAAAAACCTGCTCCGTGGGGCTGGCCTGCCTTGCGCCCGCCACCAAAAAGTGACGGACCAGGAATCTGCATTTGCGTTCGCAGATTTTGTCGGGTTTCCGCTCGTCGTAAAGCCACCAGATGGAGCAGCCTCGCAGTCCACCTATCGCGCCAACAATGCAGAGGAACTGGAAAAGGCGCTATCGCTCAATCCACCAGCGCCCGGCCATGAGGTGCTGCTGGAGGAATTTATCACAGGCGACGAGTTTTCGTTCGATACTTTTTCCCTCAATGGAAAGCCTGTTTTCCATTCGCTCACGCAATATTTCCCCAACCCGTTGGAGGCCATGCGGGAGCCGTGGATACAGTGGCAGGTGGTTTTGCCACGAGAGGTCGAATCGCCTGTTTTTGATGACATTAAGCAAGCAGCATTCAAGACTTTGGATGCCCTTGGCATGAACACTGGCATGAGCCATTTGGAATGGTTTCGGCGACAAGACGGTAGCATCGCCATCTCGGAGGTGGCGGCACGGCCTCCCGGCGCGCAGATTACCACCCTCATCAGCCGTGCGAACGACTTTGACTGCGTGGCAGCTTGGGCCAGCATGATGATATTCGGGACGTTCCCAGTACCCGAGCGCAAATACGCCGTTGGGGCAGCTTACCTGCGTGGTCAAGGCACAGGCAAAGTGCGGGAGGTGCTTGGTCTGGAGCAGGTACAGCGGGAAGTTGGGCACCTCATCACCGACGTGAAAATCCCAAAACCCGGCCAAGAGAGGTCGCTAAGTTACGAAGGGGAGGGCTATATCATCCTCCGCCACCCCGACACGGCGGTGGTGAAGGAGGCACTCAGTCGGGTGGTTTCGACGGTGCGGGTAGTTTTAGGTTGAAACCAAAAAGAACCGTACAAGAGACTAACAAAACAACAATCCAGCAATACAACAATCAATCAATGACTAACCAACTCACCGTCCTCATCCTCGCTGGCGATGTAAAAGGCCAGCGGCTCATCACGGAATGCAAACAGGAAGGCTGCAGGGTACTCGTGCTCACTCGCCATGCCTTGCAGGGCGATCCGGATTGGCCCCACGGCGATGTGGACGAGTTTTACTTCATGCCGTCCTTGACAAAAAAAGACGATGTCATCAATGCGGTGAGCTACCTTGCCCGCACCGTGAACATTGACCGCATCATCCCACTTGACGACTTCGACGTGGAAATCGCCTCGACCCTGCGGGAACACCTGCGCATTCCCGGTATGGGCGATACGACTGCCCGTAACTTTCGGGACAAGCTGGCCATGCGCATGGTCACCTCCGAAAAGGGCATACTTTCCCCTGCTTTTGTTTCTATGCTGAACCACCCAGCCATCCACCACTACACCCAACACGTGCCGCCGCCTTGGGTACTCAAACCCCGCTCGCAGGCAGGCGCAGCAGGCATCCGCAAAATCCACAGCGCCGAAGAACTGTGGCACTACCTCAGCCAATTGGGCGATGAGCAATCCCATTTTTTGTTGGAGCGCTTCGTGCCGGGCGATATTTTCCACGTGGATGCCATCACCATCAACGGTGAAGTACAGTTCGTGGAGGTGAGCAAATACGGTCGGCCCCCACTCGAAATCATCCAAGGCGGTGGTATTTTCATGACCAGCACCCAAAAACGCAACAGCCTTGACGCCTTGGCACTGAGGGATTTGAACAAGCAGGTGCTTTCTGCTTTGAAATTCCAACGGGGCGTGACGCATACCGAATTCATCAAAAGCCACGCAGACGGCAAGTTTTACTTTTTGGAAACAGCAGCAAGGGTCGGGGGGGCCTACATCGCCGAGGTCATTGAATATGCAACAGGGGTCAACCTTTGGACGGAGTGGGCAAAAATCGAAATTGCAGGAGACAAGCTGCCCTACAAGGTCCCCCAACACCGGGAGGACTACGCTGGCATCGTGCTTTGCCTCGCCAAACAGGAATGGCCCGACCTCAGCGGCTACAACGACCCGGAGGTGGTACACCGAATTGTTAAAAAGAACCACGCCGGACTAATCGTTGCCTCACCAGATGCAGCCAAGGTACATGCAATGCTGGATAGCTACAGTGTACGGTTCAGTCAGGATTTCTTGACGGCTGCTCCGCAATATGATAGGATTGATAGATGAATTGGGGAAGAGGGATTTCTAAGCCCGACAGGGATTGGAAAGCCCGGTACACCCAGGAGCAGTAAGCCCGGCACACCCAGGCTTAGAAATCCCTATTGGGCTTTCCAATCCTTCGTCTCCGGCACACTCAGGCTTAGAAATCCCTATCGGGCTTTCCAATCCTTCGCCTCCGGTACACCCAGACTTGGAAATACCTTCGGGCTTTCCAATCCTTTGTTCCCACAAAAATTGTCAGAGAACGAAAAAAAATAAAGATGAAAAAAATCACCCTTCTACTTACACTTCCATTTTTTGCACTCACCGTTTTTGCCCAAACTCAAGCGCCCAACCGGCTCACCCCAGAGAAACTCTGGGAACTCGGTCGAGTAGCGCTTTTCGATGTTTCGCCGGATGGCAAGACAGCCGTGTATGGCGTCAGCTATTACAACATCGAGGCGAACAAGGGCAACCGGGACCTCTACGCCATTAGCATCGACGGGTCGGACAACGGCAAGCCACGCCAGCTCACCAACTTCGATGGCAATGAAAACGATGCCACTTTTCGCCCGGATGGGCGCAAAATCGCTTATTTGCGGGGTGGCAAATTGTGGGAAATGAACCCGGACGGCACAGGCCATGCCCAGGTTTCCGACCACGAAATGGGTGGCTTCAAGTATTCGCCCGACGGTCGCAAAATCCTGTTCATCGCCGACGTGAAGTACGACAAGACCACACAGGATGCCCACCCCGACTTGAAAAAAGCAAGTGGAAAGGTCATTGACGGCTTAATGTACCGCCACTGGACGGAGTGGGAAGATGGCAGCTATTCCAACATCTTCGTCGCAGATTATGCCGATGGCAAGCTGACCAGCCAGCCCTTCAACATCGTCGGGGAGCCTTATGACACGCCGCTGAAGCCAATGGGTGGCATGGAGCAAATCGCCTGGAGCCACGATGGGAAACGCATCGCCTATACTTGCAAGAAACTCAGCGGCACGGCCTCCGCCAACAGCACCAACTCGGACATTTACCTGTTCGATGTCACGACGAAGCAAGCCACCAACCTCAGTTTCGGAATGAGCGGCTACGACGTGAACCCTGCCTTCTCACCGGATGGCAAGTACCTCCTTTGGGAGAGCCAGGAGAAGCCCGGCTATGAGGCTGACCGCCACCGGGTGTTTGTGTATGATTTTGCGAAGAAGCGCAAATGGGAAGCCACTGCCGGCCTCGACCGCAATGCGACGGGGGCAGCTTGGTCGCCCGACGGGCAGCGCATCATCTTCCAAAGCACAGAGGCTGGCACGGAGCAGCTCTACTCTATTGACTTGAACGGTGCGGGCGGCCCTACCCAACTCACTGCCGGACAGTTCAACTACGGGCCGTTTTTGGTGGGAAAAAACGGCATCGTGACTACCCGTTGCAGCATGGCCGACCCGCATGAATTGTTCAGCGTGCCGTTTTCAGGTGGGCGGGACATGCAGTTGACCTATACCAACCGGGACTTGTTGGCCACCATGAAGTTCGGGAAGATTGAAAAACGCATGGTAAAGGCCACCGATGGTCAAGACATCCTGACCTGGGTAGCCTACCCGCCCGATTTTGACCCAAAGAAAAAGTACCCTACCCTACTCTACTGCCAAGGTGGCCCGCAGAGCGCTGTTAGCCAGTTTTGGAGCTACCGCTGGAACTTGCAACTGATGGCTTCCAACGGCTATATCGTGGTGGCGCCCAACCGCCGGGGGCTGCCGGGCTTCGGGCAAAAATGGAACGACGACATCGTTGGCGACTGGGGCGGTCAGGCCATGCAAGACCTGCTTTCTGCCATTGACGACGTGGCCACAGAGCCTTACGTGAACCGGGACGCCCTTGGTGCCGTGGGCGCCAGCTTTGGCGGCTACTCGGCCTATTGGCTGGCGGGCAACCACCAGAAGCGCTTCAAGGCATTCATTTCGCACTGCGGCATGTTTAACATGGAAAGCTGGTACGGCACGACGGAGGAGCTGTTCTTCGCCAACAACGACCTCGAAGGCCCCTACTGGGCCCCCAACGCTGGCAAGACTTGGAAGTTGGACAGCCCGCACAAATACGTGAACAACTGGGACACCCCGCTGCTGGTCATCCACGGCGGCCTCGACTTCCGGGTGCCGGAGAGTGAGGGGATGCAGGCGTTCCAAGCGGCACAGTTGAAGGGTATTCCGAGCAAGTTCCTTTACTTTCCCGACGAGGGGCACTGGGTGATGCAGCCACAGAACAGCCTGCTTTGGCAGCGGGAGTTTTTTGGGTGGCTGGATAGGTGGTTGAAGAATAAACCTTGATGAGTGGGGAGTGGGGATTGACGACTGACGATTGAGGGTGATAGTCAATACCCAAACACAAATTCATTTCCCTTACTTTTGTAAAAAATCACCAAACATGCTTGACTGGAAAGAACATATCGCCGCTGACCCCGAAGTTTTAAGGGGAAAGCCTGCCATCAAGGGCACAAGGCTTTCCGTAGAGTTTATATTGGAACGCCTTGCCGACGGATGGTCAGAGGAAATGCTATTGGAAAATTTTCCGAAACTCACCAAAGTACATATCCAAGCTGTTTACGGCTTCTTAACTGATTGTATGAAAGATGGACTGCTCTTTTTACCTACCAAAGCCAAAGCTGCTTGATGAAATTCCTTGCAAACGAGAATTTTTGCATGGCAAGCGTATGGCTAATGCGAAAAAACGGCGTGGAGGTATATTCCGTCAACGAAGACGCCCAATCGTCTTCGGACAAAACCGTTATTGAGCGGGCAATCGAAGGTGAGCTTACCATTTTAACGCATGACAGGGATTATGGCGAACTCATTTTAAAGATGGTTACCGACCGACTGCAGGCGTCATATATTTCCGCTTGAAAAGCTACCTACCTGAATATCCTGCTAAATTGCTCCAAGAATTACTTGGAAATCATGAATTTGAGTTCAATGGTTATTTTACAGTAATTGACAACGATAATACACTACGCCAACGAAAGATATGAACATAAGGAAAAACTGGACCACCTCAGCTTCCCTCCTTTCATCATTCTCGACTATCACTCACCCCCTCACATACCGTTTGCTAAACTCATAGCTCACTTTTTCCCCTTCTATTTTACGCACATCCAGCACCAAGTTATTAGCGGACAGCTCCTTGATTTTCCATTGGCCGGTGGAGGTGCATGGGTCGCCCATGCAAATGATTTTGGCCAAGGCATTGATTTGGTATGGTACCTCCTTGGCCGTGCAGTAATCCTGAACGGTGCAGTTGGCGGACATGAAAGTGATGGATGGTAGGGTCGGGGTGCCGTCGGGGCAGGGAGGTAGCTCGCCGGGCTGCTTGCCAGCAACGTGGACGTCCACCCAAGTGCCGAGCAGGGCTTCGGAATTGTAAGTTGCGGCATTGGCCCTCACCAACCGCTCCCCGGTCTTGGCGCAATGAAACTCGAAGCCCCCATCCGCCGATTGCTTGGGCACAAAGTCGTGGGTATCAAAGTTCAGCACCAACTGGCCATCCACCTCCTTGAGTTCCCATTCGTTCACGATGAACGCTTGCCAATTGAAATGGCGAGTGCAGGTCTCCAAAAACTCCACTTGGGTCGTGTCGTTGTTGTTGTTGATGAGCCAATAGTCTTGGCCAACCAGCGCTTCCTTTAGCGCATTTGGCGTGGTTTCAGTGCAGCCCACAGCCAATAAAGTGACCAAAAGGGCAAGCAATGTGATGTTGTTTTTCATGCTATTGTGTCCTACGAACTTTCTGCAAAACTATCAAAAAGACAAAGCAACCAATCCAATAACCTCACTAGGAATGCCCCCTCACTGCACCACCCACCGCAATACCAGACGGCTACCTTCCCCATCTTTTAGCGTCAGCCAATACATGCCCGCCGCCAAGCCTTGCGGCAGCGCAAAGCTGTTTTTTCCAGCTTGAAAAAAGGCGTTGTTGGCGTAGATGTCACGGCCTAGCCTGTCCGTGACGGCCACGGTTAATGGCTGTGCCTGGGGCATTTCGAGGTACAAAACCGCATGGCTTGAAGAAGGGTTCGGGACGATGGTGGCTTGCCCTTTCAACTGCTTATCGCCAGTGGCCGTCACCTCAAAACCAACCGTAAATGAATACACCCATGAGCATCCCACCGCATCGGTTATCGTGACCGAGTAATCACCGGGAAGGAGGCCCAACACTTCCAGCGTAGTGCTTCCGTTGCTCCAAAGGTAGCTGTAGAGTGGCGTGCCACCCATAATGTTCATCAGGTAAATGGCACCATTGGCGGCGGTTGGGGAAGTGGCATTGACGACCAACGGATTTATGGAAAGGGGGATTTCCTGCACTTCCGCTGTCTCTGTCTTTGTGCAGCCTTCGGCATCCGTGACCGTTACCGAATAACTGCCCACTCCACCGACCAGCAAGGAATTGGTTGCTCCAGTGTTCCACAAATAGCTGTACGGCAACGTGCCACCGCTCCCGGTGACGGAGACCTCACCCATTCCACCGGGACAAAGCAAGGGCGGAACCTGGGTATCCAATGCCAGTTCGTCGGGCGAACCGACCGGAAAAGCTGTCACTACCGTGCAGCCATTGGCATCCGAGACGGTGACGGCATAGATGCTTGCCACCACATTCTCCAACGTGGGGCCGCTTTGCCCAGTGCTCCAAACAAAGCTGTAACCCGGTGTGCCACCTTCGGCAATGACCGACGCCACGCCATCCGAGTCACCAAAACAGGACACCGGCTGCGAGTTGTCCGTCAAGGTCAACAGGGGTGGAGCGGTGACGGTCAGCGCCGCAGTGGTGGCGCAGCCGTTTGCATCGGTGGCACTTACCGAATAGTTGTCGGAGGGCAGGTTTCCAATGGAAGGGCCTGGTTGTCCATTGCTCCAAACAAAGCTGTAGCCCGGTGTGCCGCCTTCGGCAATGACCGTCGCCATGCCGTCCGACCCACCAAAGCAGGACGCCGATTGCGCCGTGGTTTCCACCGCAAGCACTGGCGGTGCAGCAAATAGGAACTGCGCCACTTGGGTACAACCTGTTGCGTCAACCACCGTCACCGAATAGTTGCCAGTGCCGAGGTTGGTGAGCAAGCTGTCGGTAGCGCCAGTGGACCAAGTCCAAGTGAAAGGGGCTGTGCCAGTGAGCGGTGTTGCCGCCGCAGTGCCTTCGGTGCCGTCGTGGCAAAGGATGGGGCTTTGGGCGATGTCGAGCGAGAGGTCAACGCTGGAGAAGATGGCCACCCACGCATTTGCGGAGCAACCAAGGGCGTCCGTCACGGTGACGGCGTGTATGCCGCTGCCCATGACGGCGATGCTGGCGGTGGTGTCGGCGTTTTCCCATAAATAACTGTACGGCAGGGTGCCGCCCGTCACGAAGGTACTGACCGTGCCCTCCTGCATTGGGCAAAGCTTTGGCGGTGCTTGCAGGGTAACGGCAAGCGAGGAGGGCGAGGCGATGACTACCCCTGTGGTGGACGTGCAGCCATTGGCATCGGTGACGGTAGCCGTGTAGCTGCCGGGCAGTAAGCCCGTGATGTTGGCGGTGTTCATCTGGTTGCTCCAATTGAACACATAACCTGGTGTGCCGCCCGATACCACAATGCTGGCAGAGCCAGTTGCCCCACTCAAGCAGTTGGCGTTTTGGGAGGTGGCTTGCAGTACCATCAAATTTGGTTGGGGCAAGGTGAATTGCAGGCTGTTGGTGCAGCCCGATGCGTCGGTGATAGTGACGGAATAATCGCCGCCGACCATGTTGTTGCGCAAGCTGTCCGTTTGTCCGCCCTCCCAAAGCCAGTCAAAAGGAGGTGTTCCGCCTTGCGGCAAAATGGCCGCCGAGCCATTCGCTCCGCCAAAGCAGGAGATTGGTGTCGTGGACACGGAAGCTGCCAGCTCCCCAGACAGCCCGACCGTCGTGCTGCCTGTGAACGTACAACCCAGCGCATCCGTGGCAGTGACAGTGTAAGTATTGGGCGAGAGATTGGCCAAAGCAGCCGTCGTTTCCCCATTGCTCCACTGATACCAGTAAGGGGCGGTGCCGTCAAAGTTTACGATGCTGATTGCCCCTCCACCCATATTGCCAGTACAGTCAATGGACGTAACGGCCAGGTAAGCAGTAATTTGGCCAGCCAACTGGATGTCGGCAGTGGCCGTGAAGGTGCAGCCCAAAGCATCCGTGACGGTGACCATGTATTCGACGGGAACCAAGTTGATGATTTCATCGCTGATTTCACCATTCGTCCATTCATATTGAAACGGTGCCGTACCACTGGTTACTTCCACTTTTGCCGTGCCACCCGATATGCTTTCGCAATCAAAAGGTGTTGTGGAAACGGAGCCAGTCAAAGCTGGCGGGCTTGGTATTTCCACAGGAACAAAGCCGACCCGGTCCAGTGCATCCGTGATGGTAAACGAATAGCTGCCGGGCGTGAGGCCATCGAGATTGCTGCCCGTCTCACTGCCCTTGCTCCAAGTGTATATAAATGGCCCGCAATTGCTGCCGATGTGGAACGCCACGCTGCCGCTCGCAAGGTTGGTACAGGTTGGCTGCGCAATGTCCATCGAATCCACTGCGACGGTGGTCAGGCCAGCGCATAGGCATTGAGGAGCCATCGCTGCATTGCTGAACGGGGTGTAGCTGCTGTTCACGTCCGAGTTGGCGGGGTGGCTGGCGGTGCGGTTGTCACATTCGAGGAGCTTGTTGTCGTAGTAATTGGTGAGGCGATAATGGACGCCGTTGTTGCAGTTGCCTTGGTCGTTGTACACCACCACATCGCCGCCCACCTCCACGGTGCCGGACAGCGTGTAGTTGTCCACCCGTGCCCGCATACCCACCAGCGCACTGCCGGACATGGTCGCATTGACGACGAAGGCGTTGCCCTGCACCTTGGCGTTTTGGCTGTAAGTGCCGCCGTCCACGAAGGCATTGCCGAGGATGCGGACGTTGCCGCTCATGGTAGCATTGCGCACTACCGCCGTTCCTTCTATGCGCACTTGCCCGCTGATATTGGAGTTGCCACGGACAATTGCCGAAGGCGCAACATAGACCGAACTCGCCACAGTGGCGGAGTTTTGCACCCAACCGCCGCCGTTGGAATGAAGGTGGCCGTTGGTCCTGAGCTGCGGACGGAAATTTGCGGCAGCCTGATAGCCCTCCGGCACGGCGCCCGTAATATTTACTTCGTAAGGAAAACGGAAGTGCTTAGGATAGCCCCGCCAAGTATCGTTGGTGGTATTGGTGGTGATTTGGTCGTTTGGTGCGCCCATTACTACAAGGTACATTTTCGTTTCGTCGCCCTGCAAACGGAAGGCAATCTCGCCCGTGTTGGCGCTGTAAGTGGGGCTGTACCGACTGATCGTGCCATTGGCTCGTGCCGCCACGAAGCCGTAGCGCCACCCCGTGTGGGAGTTGGCGGCAGTTTGCCCCTTGAATTTCACGATGACGGAGCAACTATCGGCATTGGGGTAAAGCGGGATGACGTTGTAGGCGAATTCCTCCGGTGCCTGCTCGATGGGAATCTCGTAGCGCCCCGGGTTACCGCCCGTCACGGGCCGCAGGATGCTGTACACGTTTTGGATGGTGGGCAGCCAGTTTTGGAGGTCGGCGTTGCGCTTTTGGCGGAAGTGGGTGCCGAGGTTGTTGTAGCTGAAATCATACGTGGCCATGCGGCGGGCATAGTGGAAAAGGCTGTCGTTGAACTGGGCCTGCGTGTATCCGGCCAGCCGCTTGTATGCCTGCAAGGGGTACTCGTGGCTCAGGGATTCCCGCCAAAGTTGGTTCACCATGCCGATGCCCTCTGACTCCATGATGGCCATGAGCAGGGCGTAGTTTTCGTAGGTATTCTTCCAGTCGCCCCAGGTTTCATAATGGTAAACGTCCATGCCCCAAGCGGTGACGGCATTGGGGTAAAGTAGGTTCCGCATGAAATTGGCGTGGGTTTCCCAAAAGATGCCCGCATTCTGCCAAGAGTAGCCGAGACCGTGCGTGTTGCGGTAGTCAATATTGTTCTGCGCTTGTAGGCTATGTGCCAGTTCGTGCGCCGCCACCCCTCCATCGAGCATGGCCGATGGGTGTACCCAAAAAGCCCCGATGACGCCGTCCGCATCGCCGCCGTTGGCGAAGCCCTGTGCCCCGTTTGCCCCCCAAGTGCCGTACATGACGATGGGGATTTTGTATTGGCTGAGGTTGGTGCCCGGCGCATCGTCCAAGAACGCCAATGCCTTGAATTCATCATAAATGAACTCCATCGTATCGAGGATTCTCGCAGGGTTGAAGGCGAGGTTGGGGTCGGGGTGGTTGGCTGGGTTTGTGCCCACGGTATTGCCCCAAATCAGGATGAAGTTGTCGGATTGGGCAGTCTTGCTCCACGTAAACTGCGCCCCGTTCACGTCGTTGGGGTTCTGGAGGTAATTGGGGATGTGCACCATTTTTTGGGCAGTAGCAGCAACTGCAAAACAGAGCAACAGGAGGAAGGATAAGATTTGAGTCATCGGAAGGCGTTTGTGAATTGATGGGAGTAAATGTAGGGCTGCGAGGCTAAAATGCTTGCCTGAAATGGAAGTTTTGGGTGAAATATTTGCATAAAATTGGCAAATAGACTAAACATAGGTTGAGAGAGACTAAAAATGGGTACAATGAGACTTAAAATGGGTCAAGAAAGACTAAAAATGGGTGCAATGAGATTAAACATGGGTCAAGAGAGACTAAAAATGGGTACAATGAGTCTAAACATGGGTCAAGAGAGACTAAAAGTAGGTACAATGAGTCTAAACATGGGTCAAGAGAATCTCTCAAAGGTATTTTTAGTCTTTAGCCTTTCTTTTTTGTGAAAACTGTGGTTTATCCTATACCTACCTAGTTTCAGTATAGATTGACACAGTTCTAGCCTAAACCCGTCTAACCCCTTTTCACTTCAACATCTCCTCAATCGTCCCCCTCGTGACGGCATGATATCCGGGTTTTGCTTTCGCAAAAATGCGGCGGGCATCCTCGATATGGCCCGTGTCCTTGAGTGCTTTGTAAATCGAGCGCACCAAGTACCGGCGGCCCACATTGACGAGGAAATGCTCCACCTCCGGCAAAATCTCCTTCACGTAACCGTGGCGGATGCTGACCTCGTACCATGCGTTTTGAATCTGTGCATTGGTGGATTGGGTAAGGTGGAACTGCTCGTCCAACCGTTTGAAGGTCGCCACATCTGCGCTTTCTGGCAGGCTGCGGATGAAGTGCATCCACTCCTGCGGGGTCCAGTTTTTGGCATCGGGCATGGCAGTGGCGATGTTGGCCCCTGCTTTTTGGGCATTGGCAAGCAGGACGGAGTGCGGCGCCGGGGTATTGGCGGGGAGACCGGGGCCATAGACCCACTCCTTGGTGTTGGCGGTGAGTTGGTGCTTGTCGAGGTAGTTTTTTTGCAAAAAATCGAGGAACTCCTCGGTCGTCTTGGAAGTGAACTTGTTGGAATCGAACCAAGATTTCAGGAAGGCGTCCCATTTCTCCCGGTCGGACAATCGCTCCAGCATGGTGAGGAACAGCGAGCCTTTTTGATAAGCAATGCCCGTGGAACCGTCGTCGGGACTGCGGCCACCGAGGTTGAGCTTGAGGTGGGTGTCTTCGGGTTGGAGGTCTTTCATCTCTTCCAGCAGTTCGTGGTATTCCAGTTCGTTGAGCATTTCCGTGTAGTCCTTGCCATAGAGCGCCTCCATGATTCGCCGCTCAAAATAGACCGTGAAGCCCTCGTTTAGCCAGAAATCGTTCCAATTGGTATTGGTCACGAGGTTGCCCGACCACGAGTGCGCCAGCTCGTGCGCCACCAACGACACAAGGCTGCGGTCGCCCGCAACGACCGTCGGCGTGGCAAAAGTCAGCTTCGGGTTCTCCATGCCCCCGAACGGGAACCCCGTCGGCAACACAATGACATCGAAGCGCCCCCAAGCATACGGGCCATAGAGCGATTCGGCGGCAGCCACCATCTTTTCCATATCCGCAAACTCATAAGCCACTTTATCCAGCATGGCTGGTTCGGCATAAACACCTGTGCGGTTGCTGATGGACTTGAAAGCAATATCCCCGACGGCCAATGCAATGAGGTATGGGGCAATGGGCTGCTCCATCTTGAAGCTGTACTTTCCATCCGGCGATGGCCGCTGCGGGTTTTCGGCACTCATCACGGCCATCATGCCGGGCGGCACTTCGATATTGGCGCTGTAAGTGATGCGGTTGCCGGGCGAATCCTGCGAAGGAATCCACGAGCGGGTGAGGATGGCCTGCCCCTGCGTGAACAGGAACGGCAGCTTCTTGCCAACCGTCATGCTCGGCTCCATCCAACCAAAAGCAGCGGCATCAACGCCCGTGGTATAATGGATGGTGACGAGGTCGGTGCTTGGCGCTATCTGCACCCGCAGCGCCGACCCAAGCACGGAATCTGGGGCAGCGAGCGTGAATTTCGTTTCCTTGCCCTTGCTTCCGATGGTTACTTTCTCAATGCGGAGGCGGTCGGTATCGAAGATGATTTCGTTCACCTTTCCGGGGTTTTCAATCGTCCAAGCCGCCGTGCCAGCGAGGGTCTTTTGGTTAAAATCCACTTTGAGATTCAGGTCGAGGTGCTTCGCAACGGCGAGGTTTGGCTGCGCAAAGGAGTGTGGGTCGGTGGGTGGGGTAGGGGATTTGGAGGTCGGGGTTTTTTGCTTGCAGGCGGTGAAAATGGTAAAGGATAAAATAACGAAGGCGGCTTGTAACTTCATGTTGGGTGATTGATTTAGGGGGCAAAAGTAGGAAGGAAAAACTACCCAGCCCATTCCCACTCCCAAACCTCACCATCCTCCGGGTCATCCACGGTGCCCAACAGGCGGAAGTTGTTCTTTTCCAAAATGCGGGTCGAGTAATTGGGTTCTGGCAACGTCCTTGCCGTGATGCGGACGGTCGGGTCAGTTTGCTGCACCAGCAGCACTAATTCCCGACAGATTTCTGTGCCTATGCCTTGCCGCTGGAATGCTTCAAATGTCCCGTAGGCAATTTCCACCTTGCCGCCCACGGGCTGGCCCTTGAAGGCGGCGTTGCCTACCAATTGTCTGTCCCTCTCAGCGAAGTACCCAATCCACGGCGGGTTGTAACCAATTTTTTCGAAGAAACTCACCGACATGCCGAGGTAGGTCACGTCCTCGGGCAGGTGCAGGAATTCCGTGTTGTCTTCGAGCTTTTGATGGATGGGAAGCAGTTGCATGTTTAGTGATTTGAATGGTAAATTGCTCCATTGGCGCAGTTGACGCATTGGCTAAGATAGCCCTGCAAACTAACTTTGCCACCAACTACCACCAAATCCAAGAAAAAAAACTCCTTCAGCAGCACGGCTTCAACTTCAAATAGGTCGCAGGGATAGGCATACTGATGTTATGGTGATGGATGACGAACAGCCCGTTTTTCAATTTGAAGTCCCTGTGCCAGCAGTAAGTGAATAGCAATGCTTAACCCAAAAAAAGCCGCATTCCATCCAACAAAAAAAGCCGCATTCCCAACGTCAGGAATGCGGCTTTCTCAATTGCGCCAGCGATAAATCAACGCAACAACGTGATGTTCCCCTTCTTGAAATAATCCTGTCCGTTGTAGCACTTCGCACGAAGGTAGAACCCATACACATCGGGCGACAGTAGCTGCCCGTTGAGGGTGCCGTCCCAGCCAATGGCTTGGTCTTGCGAGAAGAACACCCGTTGTCCCCAGCGGTTATAAATGGCCAATTCCATCTCCGCCACGATGTTGCTGCGGAAGAGGAGGACGTCGTTCTCGCCATCGCCATTGGGCGTAAAGGCATTTGGCAGGAAGAGGTTTGGCTCGTCGCAATCTGGGTTCAGCACCACGATGGTTATCTGCCGGGCAGCTTGGCAGTTGCCCTCGTCCGTCACCAACACGGTATAGGTAGTGGTTTCGTCCGGGGTGGCTATCGGGTTGTGGATGGTCGGGTCGCTGAGGCCCGCCTCCGGCGACCACTGGTAGGTGTAGCCTTCTATGAAATCAATCTCCAATTGCGAGAACTCGCCGGAGTTGAAATAAATGGTGTCGTTGCTGGAGGTGATTTGCCCAACCGTCGGCTCGATGTCATAGTAGAAGACCTCGGTGGTGTCCGCCTCCATGCAGCCATACAGGTTGGTGGCTTTAACGATGAATGTTTCATCAAAGCCCAAGCCGGAGATTACCACGCTGCCGTCGGGGTTCAGCACTTCGATAAACGTCATGGGCGACCACTCAAAAGTCAGCGTTTGGTCGGGATGGTGGTTGATGAGCGGGATGGTCAAGTTGCCGATTTCTTCGCAGAAACTGAACCTGTCGTCCAGCGAAATATCCACGGGGTAGGCGTAAATGACCACTTGTGCCGTATCATGGCAGCCAAGCGTGTCTGTCGTTTGCACGAAATAGTTCACCGTACCGCTGGGGGTCACGGTCACATTGGCCTGTGTGCTGAATGGGTTGGAAAAGTTCAGCGACTGCGACCAGGCGAGGCCGTTTATCACCGTCGAGGTATAAAATGCGGACAGCAAAATATCGGTGCTGTCGCAAAGCACGGAGTCAACCGGGATGGTGGTCAGGTTGTGCTTTGGCATGACCCTCGCCTGCACCGTTTGCACCAGCGAGCAGGTATCTGCCCCGTTGTAGCCCTGTATCGTCACCTGATAAAGCTGGCTGCTGTCAAGCGTTGCCACGGGGTTCGGGCAGTTGGTGCAGGAAAGCCCCGTCGGTGGCGACCAGAAGTAGCTCAATGGGGAGCCAGCCGCCTCTGGGTTGATGGGGGTCGGCACGTCCGGGCAGATGTCCACAACCTCCCGCAAAATCGGGTTGAAGGAGTAAGTGGTCACGCTGAAATTCTCCGTAGCGCTGCACCCCCATTGGTTGGTCACCAGCACTTGGAAGTTGGAGGTGACGCCTTGCTGCGAAGTCACGCTTGGGCAAGCCGTGGTGCCGCCGCTGAGGATGGTGCCGCCGTTGGAGGCCGTCCATTGGTAGGTCAGGATGTCGCTGATGTCGAGGTTGGTGACGCAGATATTGTAGCTCGGCATGGGGCAGGTGTCAATGACCCCGCTGCCGTCCAATAGGAGGTCGAGTTGGTAGTTGGCCACCACCACCTCATCCATTGCGGAGCAACCAAAAGCATCCTCCACGAAAACGGTATAGGTGGCCGTGCTGTCCGGGTCCACGGTCAGGGTGGGTTGGGTGCCCAGTTGGGTGCCAGCTTCGTCCTTCCATATCAGCTCCACCACCGGCACGTTGACCTGGGCCGAAATCACGATTGGCCCGCCGCAGGTAAAGGTGTCCACCGTTTCCGTGATGACAATGACTGGGGCAGCGGTGACATTCACCTGAATGACCGCTTGGCATTGCTCCGCACCAAAATCGCCCGTCACGGTAGCCGTATAAACAGTTGATTGTGAAACGGTTACGGTCGGGTTTGGGCAATCGGTGCAGCTAAGCCCAACGGAGGGCGACCATTGGTAATCGTAATTGGGATTTGCGCCCGGGTTTAGCTCCTCACTGACGTTGGGGCAGACCTGCACATTTTGCACCACCGTAGGCACAAAATCATAGCTCGAAATATTTTGGGTCAAACTGCCCGTGCAGCCATACTGATTCGTCGCCGTCACAGTATAGGAAGCGGCCTGCGAGGCAGGAGGTGTTAGCACGGTCACGGTTGGCCCGTTAGCTGGCGGCAAAACCTGACCGGGGGGCGTGGCCGTCCATTGATAGCTCAGGTTATGGTCGGGCACCAGGTTGTTGACCGTCAACTGCACCTGCTCATCGGGACATTCGGCGCCAGCGTTTTGCCAGTTGACCTTCACTTCCTCATTGGCCACAAAGACGGAATCCCGCCCATGGCAGCCATACTGGTCGGTGGCCAGCACTTCGTACTCCGTATCTGCCGAAGGCAAAAGGGTCAGGCAAATGCCGTTGCCCACTACGCCACCTGGTATTGCAGACCACTCGTAATCAAGGTTTTGCAAATTTGCCGCTGCGCAAAGGGTGATAGGCGTACCGCAAGTAAGCGTGTCGGCAGGGGCATTCACCGTTATTTTTTCAGGAACAAAAACCGTTATCGTCCTCGTCACCGAGCAGGTGTCGGGGGAGAAGTTGGTGATTTCGACGGTATAGGTCGTCGTCTGGGTGGGCCAGACCGTTGGGTTGGCCACCTCAGTGTCGCTGATGGCGATGTTGGGCGTCCAATGGTACTCGTAGGCAATGTTCCCTTGCGGGTTCAATGCGGTGGAATCACCTTGGCATAGCACGATGGAATCCGAGAAGTTAATCTCAATGAATTCCAGTTTGAGCAGTTTTGTCTCCGAGCTTTCGCAGCCGTTGTTGGTGAAAATGGTCATCGTCACCTCAAAGGAATTGCCCGCATAGATGGTGAAGATGGGGCTGGGCAGGCTCGAAGTATCGCCGTTGCTGGTGACCCAAAAAAAGCTGTCAATCGTTATGCCCGCCTGAAAAATAACCGTGGCATCATGGAACTGGACCTCCACGCTGTCCACCTCGCAAGCGAGGTACTCGTAGGTGAAATTGGGCACGAACTGGGTTTCGAGCAGCTCGATGTTCTTCACCAAGGTGTCCACACAGGCAAGGTCAAAGTCCATCGTGAGCCGGACGGTGTAGGTGCCTATGCCGGGGTAAGTATAGATTGGGTTGTCCAAGTGCGAGGTATCGTCGGTCGCCGTGGGGTCGCCGAAGTCCCAAGAGAAATTGAAGGCATCGGTGCTGGTGTTCACAAACTGCACGGTGCTCCCATCACACTCCACGATATACTCGAAGTTGAGGACGTTCGCCGTGTCCACCACCGCCACATAGACGCTGTCCATTGCGGAGCAGCCAAACTGGTTGGTGGCTTCCACGTACACCCAACGAGGGCCTGGCACGGTCGGCAAGGTAGGGTTGGGCACGTTGGTCGGCCCGTCGAAGATTTCTATTGGCGTCCATTGCCAAGTCAGCGTATCGTTCGGGTCGAGGTTGGTGGCGTAAATGTCGAGCAGCTCGTTGGAGCATTTGATTTGGTCGCCCACCGCTTCGATGTCCACTGGGCCGCCCACCACACGGATGGTATCGTACCAATGGCAGCCAAGGGTGTCGGTTGCCCGCACCACATAGTGGTCGTAGCCGGACACATGTACGGTGATGCAATCCACATTGCCCGCTACTTGCTGGCCGTCTTCATCGAACCAGGTGAACACCACTGGCAACAATTCCACGGTGGCGCAAATGGTGACGCTGTCTTCACACGTTTCCACATCCTCACTGCCGACGAGGTTCACATCCGGCGACACGATGACCTTTATTTGGCGGGTGATGGCACAGGTGTCAGCGCCGTTGGGGTTTAGTACTACCACGGTATAAACCGTTGTTTGTGAGGGGTTTACGCACGGGCTTGGGCAGTTGTCGCAGCCCGGTATGGGCGGTGACCACTGGTAAATATAGGTCGTGTCTCCCCCCACGTTGAGGCAAACGCCGCCGTTGAGGCAGCCGACGACCTCGCTGTTGTTCTCCAAGTTGGGCAGTTCAGTGAAGTCAATATAGAGGGAGTCGAGCGCTGTGGTGTCGGTGCAGTTTTCGCTGGTCAACACCGCCAGGGTCACGTACAGCCAACCCTCTTGCAGAACGGTGATGACAGGGTTCTGCACCGTGGAAGTTCCGTTAAACACCCCTGAAAAGGTCCAAAGCCAACTCTCTGCATCTCCCTCGCTATTGATGGTTTGGTCAAAAAAACGGATGGTAACGGAGTCCTCCTCGCAGCCTTCGTACTGGTAGCCGAATGCAGGTTCCAGCGTTTTCACTGAAGTGGTTACCAATTGCTGGAGGGTGTCCTTGCACACCGCATTGGCGGCGGTCATCAGGGTGACGAGGTACTCGCCATAATCGGGGTAGGTATAGGTGGGGCTGGTTTGGCTGGAAGTGTCGGCAATGGTGGACGGGTCGCCAAATTCCCAGAAGAAGCCATGAGGTGCAAACTGGCTTTGGTTGATGAAATGCACGACCCTACCGTCGCAGTCCGCATCCGGCTCGAAGGCCAACTGAACGGGCTGGAACACCTCCACGAGCACTTTGGTAAAGGTTTGGCAAAGGCCATTGTAGCCCGTGATGGTCACGCTGTAAATGGTGTTTTGGGCTGGGTTTACGGCTGGGTTGGCCAATGTTTGCTGGCCTGTTGGGATGGGCGGCGCCCATTGGTAGGTGAAGCCCGGTAAATCCCCGGCAGGGTTCAGGAACACCGTTTCGCCCAAACAAATCTGGATGGTGTCGGGGATGAAGTTGTCGGGGTTGTTCCCGCCCGTGGTAAAGTTGACGGTTTTGGACTGCTCGCAGCCATTGGCCGAGCGGACGGTCAGCGTGATGGTGCCGGTGGACGGATTGGGCACTTGGAAGACGGCGTTTTGGGCGTTGGAGAACTGGGTGACACCATTGCCGTAGGTCACCAGCCAATGCCATTTGACCACTGGCGACACGAAATCGGTGGAAAGGTCTTCCAGCACCAGCACCGTCTGGTCTGTGCAATCGTAGGTTTGGAAATGGAAGTCCGGGGTCAGGGAATTGTACTGGAGATAAATTTCATGGAAAGCGGTGTCCACGCATTGCCCGACAGGCTCGGCCACGAGGGCGACGATATAGGTGCCAGTGTCGGGATAAGTGAAAGTCGGCTGCTTCAGGTTGGAACTTGGGGTGAGGTTTGGCCAATCAAAATACCAAATGAAGTTTTGGGCGATGTTGGTGTTGTTCCCAAAATTGACCGTGAGGTTGTCGCACTGCGCATCCGGTGCCACGATTTGGACATCCAATTCGGCGCAAACGCCCACTTCGTACTGGAAATCCCGTTGGAGCACGGAAATCAATTGCCCGTTGCGGTATTCCTGTACCTGTACGCCCACCACAAAACGGCCTTGGATTTGGGGAAACCCGGTGATAAGCCCAGTTGTATGGTCAATGCTCAGTGGGTTGCTGCTGGGCCCCAACAGTTGGGTTAGGTTGTAAGGCGGGTCTTTCCATGTAAGGGTTTGGTAGGGTGGGGGCTGTATCTCGTTGGGGCCATACGGTGGCCCCAATGGTGGCTGGTCGGGGGTAGGTATTGGAAACCCAAAACTTGCGCCCCTGAACGGGGTATAAAAGCTATAAACCAAGCTGTCCCCATCTATATCGTCGGCAGCGTGGGGGTGGATAATCGGGTAGTTCACGCAAACAAAAACCGGCGGATAAAACCCAAACTGTGGGCTGCTGTTTTGTAAGGTCTTGGCCTTTGGGGAAATATATATGGAATAGGTCGTCCCGGTCTGGAGCGGGTTGATGATATTGTCCAAAACGGAGTTCCTGCAACAACGCTGGTAGGTAATATGGACGCCCTGCGGCCCAACAAACTTGAATTTCCGCTGGTAACGGGCATGTTGGACGCAGACATTTGGGGGCACGAACAAGCATGGGTCACCAGCGATGTTGTTTGGGATGGTATCAAAAATGCCAACGGGAAAAAGCCTCATTTCAGATAGCGGAATGCCGGTATAGTAAAGCAAATTGTCCCCAAATATGCCGATATTGGCATAAGGCAGCTCAAAAGTCTCGTTGTTGATATTGCCACAATCCCGGTACAAGTCAAGGGTAATGAGGAAACTGTCGTTTCCCACATATTTATAACTCAACTCCCCGCCGACAATATGCGTAGCGTGAAGGGGCAGTGCAAAAGCCATGCACAGAAAAATTAAAGCTGAGTATATTTTATATCGCATAATTTTCGCTGATTTTTAATTATTGAAAGCAATCTCATCGCTGTCATCCCCCCCTCTAATTCTCTGCTACCCGCCGAGCGCCGATAATGGCCACTTTTCGTTCAAAGGAAGCCACGACGGAATAGATGCTACCCCGCTCATCGTCGAGCTTGTCGCTGATGAACTGGGGGGCCAATTTTTCACCATAGCCCACTACTTGCATCACCAACATGCCCTTGTTGATATACGGCATGAGCGCGCCTCCCCTCCAAGTTTCAAAATGGTTTTTCAAACAATCGGAGCGGCGCTGCGAGAGGTCGAAGTTGTAGTCCTCACTGGCCCTTGGGCTTGTAAACCCTTGGATGACGAGTTCCACTTTGAATCCCCCGTCGTCCATGATATCGAGGATGTTTTCGCTGAAAACCTCCAGGCTGAGGTAGCCGTTGTTCACCTCCCGCTCAAAGAAAGCGTCCATCCGGCGGGCGGAAGTTATGCTGTCGAAGCCCACCAGGGAAGTGACGTACTCGTTGACAAAAGTCTCCTTGCGGTCCATGTACTTTTCCCAAGTTTCCTTGTAGCTGAACTCAGTGGTTGTTTTGCGGGTACGTGGGTTGGGCTGGTCGTTGTCAAAGTAGATGACCAAAGGCGGGAAGTCCTCGATTTCCTTCGGCTTTAGGTTGAGTTGCTTGAAAACATCGTTCGTTGTAACGTCCGTTTTCAGGTTGATAAAGGCAGTATCCGAGAAATAGGCCACTTTGGATCCAATGAGCTGGTAGTCCCTGCCCCTATCCAGCACAAAGTCCACCTCGTTGCCCGTTTCGTTTTTCTTGAAGTCAATTTCCTGACCATCCACCACCAACCTTACCTCCACGCCCTTGAGGGGGTTCCCGTTCTTTTTGTTGAAGGAGGTCACGTGGAGGTCCACCTTCTCTGGCACGAGGTAAAGCTTGCGCTCCATGGTGCGGGCGTTGGAAGTGCTGGGCAGCGTAAGGTCTATCTCCTCCTTTATAGGCAAGAAGCCTGGACGGGTGGCCAGCAGCGTATATTTTGTGCCTTTTTTTAGCGGAAAATGGAAGTCGTTCGCTGTCGGGTTGGTCACGGTAGAAAGCAAGATTTCGCCTTCTTTGCCAATCTCGAACAACTTAATGGTGACCCCTTCCAACGGCTCGCTGTTTTTCTTGTTGAAGGTGAGCACATCGAGGTCAAGTGTTTGAATCGTAAAGGCGTAGATGTCGTAGCAGCACGCCTCGAACTCTGGCTCCAGCACTAAGCTGCCCAACCTGCTCGACGAAAAATAACCCTTCGTGCGGGTGTCGTTCAGCCAAAAATGGTTGTCGTTGTAGCTGCTGTTGTAGGGGGCTGGCAGGTGCTCTATGTCGTGCCATACGCCATCTTTCAAGTTGGCCTGATAAATGTCGAAGCCACCGAATCCCTGTCTTCCATCACTTGCAAAGTACATGGTCTTGCTCTGGTGGTGGTAAAATGGCGTAGCGTCATTTTCAGGCGTGTTGAGGGCCGCCTCGTTGATGGGGGTCGAGAAGCTGCTGTCGCCTTCCACCAACACCGACCAAATATCCAGCTTGCCGAGGCCGCCCGGTCGGTCGGACACGAAAAAAAGCCAGTCCTTGCCAGTTGCTTCGTCAATAGTCAGCATTGGGTCGGTGGTGGTATAGCCTGGCATGTTGATGCTGGCGGGCAGCTTGGTGGGTTTGCCGAACTTGTTTTCTCCCAGCACGGGCCGGGACCACAACTCGCAGCGCACTTCGGCTTTGGAGTCCACGTAATCGCAGAGGCAGTAATAAACCTTGAGGTTGTCGTTGCTGTAATCGGCGTGGGCCGTGTGGCGCTTGTCGTCGTTAAGCTCCAATTTTTCGCCCTTGCCCTTGCCGTCCTTCGCCATCAGTTCAACCGAATACTGCCGGGGAGGCTCTCCTTTTTTGAAGGCCCGCTGCTCGCTCAAGGAAGAGAAGTAGAGGTCGCTGCCCCTCATTTGCGGCGCAAAATCATTCCACGGCGTATTAATTTCGTTGTTGAGCCTCGATATGGTCACGTTCTCGTCGGGATGCTTTATGGCCTCTATGGCCCAGTTGAGCGATTCGATTTCTTGCTTCGCAATGGCTGCGTACTCCGGCTGGGAAGCACCCTGCTCATCCAAGAACTGCTGGTAAAAAACCTGCGACTGCTCGTACTTACCCTGCTTTTTCATCACCCGTGCGAGCCAGTATTTCGTGAGCGGGAAATTATTGGCCACCTCGCTGTTGAGGACCTTGGTATAGGCCGTGTCGGCAAAGGTATAGGACTCGAACAAGCGGGCGGCCTCGGCATATTTGTACATTACATCCGGCACCTCGCCAGATATTAACATGGCCTCTTGATAATGCTTCATGGCCGAGTAATAGTTCAGGTCCTTGAACTCCTCGTCGGCGGCCTTCACGTATTGCTTGAATGTTTGGCCAGCCGCTTGGCTTGCCATCAATGCAAGCAACAACACCAGGGGGGATAATCGCATCATCAAGCTTCTTTTTGTTTTTGGATATATGTTCATACAGCTGTTTTTTTGTTGGGACCAACTATGACCCCAAGTTAAATCAACGGGCACGCCTTGAACAACTTAATCGGGTACACCTTATGGAGGATGTACCGGATAGCGATTTCCGGCCCGCCATTATGCCTGGTGGCTGTTGAAAATTTCGATACGTTCATGTCCCAACTCAGGCCTACCATCAAGTCACGATAATGCAATTCAGCCGCTGGCATGAACGCATCCCCAATGGTGTTGAACCGGTAGCCAAAGCCCAATTGCACCGCTATCTCCTTCGACCGCTGGGTGCTGATGTGGTAACGGTAGCCTACATTGACCAGCGCCTCGAAGTACTCGCCCTGGTTCTGGGCCGTAGCTGCCCCTACGATGTCGCCCTTTTCGTTCACCTGCACCGTGGGCATGATGTAGTAGCTGGCCCGGATGGGCAGGCTACTTTTATCCTTTTTATAGAAACTCTGGTTGGGCTTGTTCAAATGAAAAATGCCAGCGCCCAAATCCACCTTTGAGCGGCTGCGGGGCCACTGGCGGCGCAGGTTGAGGCCCGTGCCGAGGTCAGGGAAAAAGATGTTCGTGTCGTCAAAAGCCTCGTTGGGTGGGCGGGTCGGGTCAAAGACATCGCCGTTCCACATGTTGTCGAAGGTAAGGTTGCCGAGGTCGAAACCCCGCTGACCAACCCCAACCGCTGCGCCCAGGGTCATGAAGCTGTGCCTGTCGAGCATACGGGTATAGGAGCCGGTAAGCATCACCCGGTTGTTGGTCAAATGCCCGGCACCAGCCCTATCATGAAACAGGTTTATGCCAGCACTGAACCACCAGCGGTCGTGGTTGATGTTGTAGAATTTCTTCTCTGCCGACACATCAAAAGTCTTGTACGGGGAATTTGCCGTTTTCCACTGGCTGCGGTAGAGGCCGTTCAGCCGGATATCGCCCTTTGACATACCCGTAAGTGCCGGGTTCATCGTCATTGGTGCATTGTAGAATTGGCTGAAGTGGATGTCCTGTGCAAATAGGGAGAGGCTCCCCAGTACCAGGACGGGAATCAGAATTTGTAATTTTGTTTTCAAGACAATGTTCATTTTACCCTAAGCAAAAAAAATCGGCTCCAAGTCAAGCAACCAGAAACCCTGCTCCAGGGGGGATATTTGTGAAAATCGGTTTATACTTTTTTGCTGTTCAAAAACGCTTTTTCAAATAAAGAACGCAAGTTACTGACTATCAATACAAAAGTAAATACCTGACAAAAGTAGTTTTGCCAAATACTGTCCTCAATGACATTTTAAAACTGGGCGACACAAGTAGCGCAAGCCACTATTGAAAGCAATTTGCACCAACCCAAAGATTTGTTCCAAAATGCGAAGTCAGTGAAGTACCAGTTTTTGCACACTGTTTAGTGTGCCGGATATAATTTGTAAAAAATAAACCCCCTTTGGATAGCAGCTTAAATCCAACTCAAGTCGGAAAGGGGCATTGGCATGATTCTCAAGTGATTCTAACGGAGACTGACCTTGGATGTTCAATATTTTGAAAACAAAGTTAGCCGAACTATTCGAAACCTCGATGAAAAATTTTCCACTGCTTGGGTTGGGATTGACCAAAACGCCCATTTGCCTGCTACTGAGGACATCCGCTGCCCCCCCGCAAATATCCACGCTGACCAACACCTCATTCGACAAAACGGGGTTCTCCAACACGCAGCTCTCGGAAGAAGTCAGGTAACAAGCCACCACATCTTGGTCTTGGAGCGCATCTGTCGTGAAGACCACCGAGCCGTCGCCCGCTGGCATACCGTTCACCGCCCACCCATAGTTGGGCGTAGCGCCTCCGTTTATGGCCGATGCCGTGAACTCCACGATCTGTCCCGGGCAGATAGTTGCGTCAAAGGATGGAACCACCACCACCGAAGCCGTTACGTTTTCCAAAACCTCCAGCGCCACCATATTGGAGGCCACAGGGTTCTCCACCACGCAGGTCTTGGAAGAAGTCATGGAACACTGGACAGTGCTGCCGCCTACTGGGGAACCGACGAGCAGGGTTGGCGCATTTGCGCCAACCGCTACACCGTTCAGCGTCCATAGAAACGAGGGGAAATCGCCGCCGTTGATGGGGGTAGCAGTGAGGGTGACCGGGTTGCCTTCGCAAACCGTAACTGCATCAGCGGCAATGGCAAGAGCGGCCGTCAGCAGGGTTTCCACATTTATGCTGAGGGAATTTGAAGTGGCAATGGGGCTGACGACACAAACCTCCGAACTGGTGACTTGGCAGGTAAAGCTGTCGCCGTCCTGGACTTGGTTGCTGGTAAACGAAGAGGCAAGGCTGCCAAAAGCACTGCCGTTCAAATACCATTGGTAATGTGGGGAAGCCCCGCCGTTTATGGGCTGGGCCGTGAAAATCACTGGCTCGCCATCGCAAATCGTTGTTTGCGAAGCCAAGATTTCCACTCCGACTGTTGCCAAGGCATCCACGGTCAGGATGGCTGGTTGGCTGGTGGCGGTGCCACTTCCATTGGTCACCATACAGGTGTAAATACCAGCGTTGGCTTGAGTCGTGGCCGCAATGGCAAACACGTTTTGCGAAGCACCAGAAATCGCCACGCCGTTGTTAAACCACTGAAAGGCAAGTGGTTGTGCGCCACTGGCGCTCACACTTAGGGCCACTGGAGCCCCTTCGCACACAGTCAGGGGCTGGGGGCTTTGGGTGATGTGCGGGGAGCTGCCCGCCGAGGCTCCGAACTCAAACACGCCCATGTCCACGATGCTGTTGTGGATGCGGGGCAAGCTGTCGAGGTCAATGCCCACGCCCGTTTGGGCGATGGCTATGTTGTCACCTTCGTCAATGGCTGGCGAGCCGGGATTGAGGTGAAAATTAATGCTGGCAGGGCTGACAAACAAAGGGTCTTGGTTGAAAACCAATCCGCCGCCGCAGTTTACGATGCCGCCGTTGCCATTGTAAAGCGCTGCGCAATCGGCCACATCAGTCACGGAGTTGCTGATGGTGGGCGTGCCCCAAATGATGCGGAACACCTTGCCTTCTCCCGCCGTGTTTGCCCAAAAAATGCTGTTGCTAACGGTGGGACTGGCTACGCCTGTGCCACCCTCGCCAGCGTTGCAATAGAGCGCACCACCAACGTTGGCGTGATTGCCATAAAAAGTACAGTTGGTAATCATGGCATTGGCATTGCCCAGCTCCGCACCGAGGTTGTAAACGGCCCCTGCGGATAGCGCCGAATTGTTGTAAAACAAGCAGTTGGTGAGTTCGGGGCTGCTGTTCCCCTCCACTTGCGAGGCGAGGTTTCCTTTCCCAAAATTGTAAATCGCACCGCCATAGGTGTCGGTATGGTTGCCAATGAAACGGCAGTTGCGAATAATCGGGCTGCTTACGCCTTCGTTGCCGTTGTTGAACATGGCACCGCCCGCAAAGCCGGAATGGTTGTTTTCAAAAAGGCAACCCAAGATAGTAGGGCTGCAGGTGCCTTGATAGCCGGAGTTGTAGATGGCCGCCCCATCGTTGCCGGAGTGGTTTTCGGTGAAATGGCAGTTGCGGAACTCGGCCCCGCTGTACCCGATGAAAGTCCCATCGTTATAGACTGCCCCGCCAAACTCGGCGGCGTTTTTCTTGAAAACACAGTTGGTCAAAATGGGGCTGGCGTTGCCATTGTTGCCAAAGTTGACCAAAGCGCCGCCCTCGTGGAAGGCAGTGTCCCGCTCAAAAAGGCAGTTGGAAAGGGTAGGGCTGCTCGTCCCGTTTTGTCCCATGTTGAACATGCCGCCGCCGTCGCCATCGGTGGATTTGTTGGCGATGAACTGGCAGTTGGTCAGCACGGAGTTGGCATTGCCGCTGAAGCTGCCAGTGCTGTACATGCCGCCGCCGTCTGCACGGGCCACGTTGCTGATGAACTGGCAATTGGTCAACATGGGGTTGCAGGCGCCGCCGAAGCTGCCATCATTGAACATGCCGGCGCCATAGCCCCAAGCGTAGTTTTGGGTAAAAATGCAGTTGCTGATGTTGGGGTGGGAGGTAGCGCCAGGCGTAGAGCCAAGGTTGAACCAGCCGCCGCCACTGGTTTGGGGGGTGCCGAGGCCAGCGCCCGAACCGTCGGCATTGCCGCCCGTGATGGTGAGGCCGTCCACGACCGTCGTGGCGCTTACGTTTTTGGTAAAAACGACGGTATAGGAATTGTCCAAAAGGCTGCCATCTTGGTTGATGTCGCCACTGAGGATGGTGGGGTGGGCCATGATGTTTCGCTGCCCGATGCTGGCTTCGAACCCGCCAAATCCGCCATAGAGCTTTACGCCAGATTTTACCTCAAAGTATTGGTTGCGGTCATTGAAGTTGCAGTTGGTGCATGTGGTGGGAAGGTAGGTGCCTTCTTTGACCCAGACTTGGGTTCCTGCCGTGGCATTGTCAAGGGCTGCTTTGAGGTTTCCGGTGGCATCCGCCCAAGAAGTGCCTGCGCCTGTGCCATTTTCGGCTACGAAAACGGTTTGAGCCAGCATTTGCGAAGCGAAAAAAACAGCAAGGAGCAAGGTGGACAAAAGTGTGATTTTTTTCATGGGTATAAATTGTGACTTTAGGGGAGCGACTGTCGGCGATTGGGGAGGGCAATTCGTCAAGTCCGATGTCTTTCTATCTTTGCGGTCATTTTTCAAAGAAAAGAACGCAAATGTACAAAGGAAAAAAGGTCATCGTAGTGCTGCCAGCATACAATGCAGCATTGACGCTGGAAAAAACTTACGCCGAAATCTCCTTCCCACTCGTTGACGAGGTCATCCTCTGCGATGATGCCAGCCATGACAATACCGTTGCATTGGCCAAAAAACTGGGCATCAACCACGTCATTGAGCACCAAAAGAACAAGGGCTACGGTGGCAACCAAAAATCCCTGTACCGCAAAGCGCTGGAACTTGGCGGCGACATCGTCATCATGCTACACCCCGATTACCAGTACACCCCGCTGCTGATTCCTTCCTTCGTGAACATCATCGGGGAGGGGCTGTACCCGGTGGTACTGGGCAGCCGCATCCTCGGAAAGGGGGCGCTGCGGGGCGGCATGCCTTTGTACAAATACGTTTTCAACCGGTTTTTGACGCTTTCGCAAAACCTGCTCATCAACTACAAGCTCTCGGAATACCACACGGGCTACCGGGCCTTCAACCGGGAAGTGCTGACGACCATCAACTTTGAGGCGAACTCGGACGACTTTGTTTTCGACAATGAAATGCTTTCGCAAATCGTCTTTGCCGGGTTCGACATTGCCGAGGTCACTTGCCCCACAAAGTATTTCGAGGAGGCTTCTTCCATCAATTTCAGGCGGAGTATGAAGTACGGGATGGGGGTGCTGAGGGTATCGGTTGGCCATTTTTTCCAGCGGCTCGGCATTGCGAAGCTGGAGATGTACAAACGACTTCGTTAGTTCATAACTCTTTATGCTCTATATACTCGATGGCTTTTATGCCAAAGTAGATAGCAGCAAGAACGAGGGTGTATGTGAGTGTTGCGGTCATTATTAGTGCTGGTGGGTGATGGCCTTTTCTTTCAAGATGTCTTTTTTCTGGCTTCGCAAAGGTCGGTTTTTTTTTGAAAACTATTTCCGCATGTGGCCGAAAAATAAATCCATCGCTCGTACCATTAGCAGATTGTTTTGACCATGACACAGCCTGACCTGAAAATCTTCCTCGACGACTGCGTGCAGCGGCACAACCAAAACAGTTTCGTGGAGAACGACCCCATAGGCGTGCCTCGCCGTTTTTCCAAAAAACAGGACATCGAAATATCGGCGTTTTGGACGGCCATGCTCGCTTGGGGGCAGCGAAAAACCATCATCAACAAAGCCAACGAACTCTTCGGCATGATGGATGGTGCGCCGCACGACTTCATGCTCCATCACCAAGAACACGACCGGAAGCCCTTTCTGGGTTTCAAGCACCGCACTTTTCAAGCCACGGATACGCTGTATTTCCTCGAATTTTTCCAATGGTTTTACCAAAACCACGCCTCGCTGGAGGAGGCTTTTTTGAAAAATATGGCACCTGACAATGCACATGTGGAGCAGGGACTTATCGGTTTTCGGGAGCTGTTTTTCTCGCTGCCCGATGCGCCGCAGCGCACCCAAAAGCATGTGCCTTCACCAGCCACCAAGTCCACCTGCAAGCGGCTCAACATGTTTCTTCGATGGATGGTCAGGAGGGATGACAGGGGAGTGGACTTTGGGATTTGGACGGCCATCAAGCCCTCGCAACTGTTGGTGCCCTTGGATGTGCATGTGGAAAGGATAGCCCGCAAGCTGGGGCTGTTGGAGCGCAGCCAAACCGATTGGCTGGCCGTGCTGGAGCTGACCGGGCGGCTTCGTGAATTTGACCCCGAAGACCCAGTAAAATACGACTTTGCGCTGTTCGGGCTGGGCGCTGTGGAGAAATGGTAAGGGGATTATTTACGAATGACGATTCAACCCTCCTTGGAGTGGCCGAATCGCCATTCGTCAATTGTCCCAAGATTCACGCCCCCTTCACCACAGCGACCTCGAAGTGCATCCCATCCAAGCGGCTGAAATGGCCGCCCCAATAGAAGCCATTTTTGTTGGCGATGGCCACCATTTCCCGCACACAGCCTTTTTCGCCGACGAGGGCGGGCACTTGGCCGAGCTTGTTCCAGGCGTAGTTGATGTCGAAGGCGGTGCCGAAGGAGTGGTTGCTCAACGTTTTGCGGCTGCCACGCACGTAGCGGGGCACATAAGAGCCTTCCCAAGTCAGGATGTCTTTGATAAAGCCAGCTTTTTCCCAGTCCACAAACAGGGATTGCAACTGTTTTGCGCCCAAGCGATGGAACTGCACCTTGCCGCTTGGCGGCACTCCTTTCATGCCCTTTAACTGGGGTATTTCCACCCGCTCGATGTTCTTTGCCTCCCAGCCATCGGTGATGATAATGGCCTCGGTGCCGTCGCCCGCCGATTTGAACTTGAAGTTGCCGAATATCTTGGCCCTGGCGGCATTGCCTACCAGCGGGTTGAAGTCGGGCTTGTTGGGATACTCGTAGGCTTCCTTCAGGCGGTAGCCCGCCCGGAAGGCGGCGAGGTAGGACTTGGGGCCAACGACCCCATCTCCGACAAGGCCGTTTGCCACTTGAAAATTGACGGTGGCTGTGTGCGTCCTTGGCCCAAAATCGCCATCGGCAACGATTTTGTTGTTCCCTCCCAAGCCGATGAGGAAGTATTGCCAGTTTTTTACTTGGGGGTTTTTTGAACCCAATTTTATGGTCTCCATATTTGAAAGGACTTTTGAGTGAAAAAATCGGCTGCAACTTAGTGGAAATATTTGATAATCATGGAAAGCCATACCATGCCAAATTTTTGTTTTTGTCGAATCCTTCGGAAATGAATCGCATTTGCAGTTAGTTTGACAGATGCGTTGCTGCGCAATTGGGTACTTTTGCAGCCATTAGACATCCAATCTTCATAAAAAATAATCATGCAGAAAGTACTCCTACTTTGTTTTTTGTCAATTTCCCTCACGCTCCAGGCACAGCAGTATTCAAGGCTAAAAATCAATTTAGACCAAGAAAAAACCCTTGAGAAACTTGCCCAGCTCGGCCTCGATGTTGACCACGGCAAGTACCAGCCCGGCAAGTATTTCATCGGGGAATTCGATCAAATCGAAATAGCCCAAATCGCCGCCGCCGGGTTCCGAACGGAGGTGCTAATTCCCGACCTTGTAGCCCACCTTCAAATGCTCAACGAAGGGCAGGAGATTACCTCCGAGCGGGTACTGCCGCCTTGCCCAGACCCCATACTTACGCAATACACGACCCCAGCCAACTACGCTGGCGGCAACATGGGCGGCTACGTCACCTACCAAGGTATGCTGGACCAATTGGACCTGATGGCTGCCCTGTACCCCAATATCATAAAGGCACGTGCGCCCATCACCTCCGCCTACACTACCCATGAGGGCAGATCGGTCTATTGGCTGAAAATTTCCGACAACCCCAACGTGAACGAGTCCGAACCAGAGGTGCTTTACGATGCGCTGCACCACGCCCGTGAACCGAACAGCTTGTCGCAGCTCCTGTTTTATATGTGGTACCTGCTCGAAAATTACGATACCGACCCAGAGGTGAAATACCTTGTTGACAATACAGAAATGTATTTCGTGCCATGCGTGAACCCCGACGGCTACGTCTATAATGAAACTACGAACCCCAATGGTGGGGGCTTTTGGCGGAAGAACCGCCGGACCAATGGCGACGGCACTTTTGGCGTGGACCTCAACCGCAACTATGGCTACCAATGGGGCTTCGACAATTCGGGTTCCTCTCCTGACCCCAGTAGCGCCGTTTACCGTGGCACTGCGCCGTTTTCGGAACCAGAGACCCAAATGATGCGGGACTTTTGTCTTGCCCACAATTTTCAAATTGCGCTCAACTACCACACTTTTGGCAACCTGCTCATCTACCCTTGGGGCTGGGTGGACGGCGCCTCGCCCGACCATGCCACCTTCTCCACCTTCGGCCCATTTATGACCCGGGAGAACAATTACCTCACAGGGTTCGGCTCGCAGACCGTGGGCTATACGACCAATGGCGGCTCGGACGATTGGATGTACGGGGAACAAATCTCCAAGCAGAAAATCCTTTCCATGACCCCAGAGGTTGGCCCCAGCACTTGGGGATTTTGGCCCCCGGCCTCCGCCATTGACGACCTGAACAAGCTGAACATGACCATGAACCTCACCACCGCACACCTCGTGCTGAACTTTGGTGTGTTGACGCCCGGTGGCGACCGTTACCTGAGCCAACAACAAGGCTCGATTTTGTTTTCCTTAAAAAAGATAGGGCTTGCTCCTGGCCTACTTACCGTCAAATTGGAGCCTATCAGCGACAACATTCTCGCCGTGGGCAACCCACTCAACTATGGCATGTTCCACTTGGAGGAAACCTCAAATGGCATACCTTTTACGCTGAAACCGAGTATCCAAGAGGGCGACCTCGTGCAGTTCAACCTCGTGTTGGACAATGGCCTGTACCAATGGCGGCAGCCCGTCGAGCGCATTTACACCGCAAATGCAGCGACCGCATTCATAGATGCCGCCGACAACCTCGACAATTGGAACCCCAGCGACTGGGACTTGACCAACGAGCATTTCCGGTCGGCGCCCACCAGTTTCACCGATTCGCCAAACAGCTTCTATGCCCCGAATACTTTCAGCGAGCTCAAACTGAAAAACCCCGTCACGGTGAAGGATGCCACCAGCGTGGTGCTTAGTTTTTGGGCAAAATGGGACATCGAGGAGGACGAAGACTTCGTGCAAATCTTGGGCAATTTCAACGGCAGCGGCTTCATGGCGCTTTGTGGCAAATACACGGAAGCCGGCACCGACCAGCAGTCGTTCTCCGAGCCGCTCTATGATGGCCTCCAGCAAAATTGGGTAAGGGAAGAAATTGACCTCACGGAATGGCTTGCCCTCGATGACAGCGTTAAGTTCAGCTTTGTATTCAGGCTTGTTTCTGACGAGTTCATCGAGGCGGACGGCTTCTATTTCGACGACTTTGAACTGAACATCGTCAACAAAGGTGGAACTTCCAGCACGGTCGCATTGAATCCATCCGACTTCACCCTGACCACCCGCCCCAACCCGGCCCGAGACCACGTCATCATTGACCTAAAGGGCGCTCATCTGCCGACAGGCAATATGCAATTGCAGGTGTTCAACCAATTGGGGCAAATGGTATCACAACAGGCCGTTCAGGGGCAAATTTTCAAGTTGGACACGGAAAATTGGCAGCAAGGCCTTTATCAGTACCGACTTTCCTTGGACGGAAAATGGCTGCCAGCGGGCAGGTTTTTGCTTTCAAAATAGGCAAGAACCGAACGCATTAAATTTTACCAGTTTTTTCTAAGTGGAAAAATAGTTTTTTCAAAAACCTGCGCCTATCTTTGCGCCCGTTTTTAAAGGGCTTTTAAGCATTTTGAAAATTCAACCAACAATTTTTTCACTAAATTCTTTAACATGTTCGCAATCGTAACCATAGCCGGTCAGCAATTCAAAGTGACGGAGGGCCAAGAGCTTTTCGTACACCGGTTAGAAGCCGAAGAGGGCGCCAATGTATCGTTCGACCAGGTTCACCTGATTGACAACAGCGGTTCCATCAACGTCGGCACGCCGATAGTGAAGGGCGCCAGCATCGGTGCTACTGTCCTCAACCCGCTCGTAAAGGGCGACAAAGTCATCGTTTTCAAAAAGAAAAGGCGCAAGGGCTACCGCGTGAAAAAGGGCCACCGCCAACAGTTTTCGAAAATCAAAATCAATTCGATAACTGCCTAATCCGATGGCCTCAATTCATTCCCGGCGATTTGCCGGGGCATCTTTTCAACTTAAAAATCTTTAAAAATGGCACATAAGAAAGGTGAAGGTTCAACCCAGAATGGTCGGGACAGTAATGCGAAACGACTTGGCGTTAAACTCTTCGGCGGCCAAAAGGCCGTAGCTGGCAACATCATCGTTCGTCAACGTGGCACCAGGTTCCACCCAGGCGAGCATGTTTATTTGGGCAAGGATTTCACCCTGCACGCAGCCGTGGACGGTAATGTGGTTTTTACCAAAAAACGCCGTGACCGCACTTACGTCAGCATCATGCCGTATGATGTTCCTGAAACAGTTGCGACGATTGCGAAGGCCAAGCCCGCCCCCAGAAAGGAGGAGAAAGTGGTGGTTAATGTAGCAACTCCCGTGGTGGCTGCCGAGCCGGTGGCACCAGTGGCCGCAGCAGCACCAGTTGCTGGCAAAAATGACGACTTGAAAAAAATCGAAGGCATTGGCCCTGCCATCGAAAAGTTGCTTAATGCAGAAGGAATCGTTACATTTGCAGTGCTTGCTGGCACATCTTCTGACAGGATTAAAGAAATCCTGGTAGCTGCTGGCTCACGTTTCGGCTTCCACGACCCAACCACATGGCCAAACCAATCAGATTTGGCAGCCAATGGCAAATGGGACGAGCTAAAGAAATTGCAAGATGAACTCAATGGAGGGAAAGCAGTTTCGGAGCAGGAAGAAGAATAATCAATTCGAATAGTTTTAGTTTTCATAGCTTTATATTTGGAGTCCTGCCCTTTGGGTAGGACTTTTTTTTTGTAGCTAAATAAGCGGGGAACCCTGGTAGACTGTTTTAAAATCCTTGACGGTCATAGAACGCCATCTTTTGGCGTCTTGCTGTGGCAAATTATCCCAACGATAGTATCCACTATCCCTTAAAAATTTCCCTTCACTTGCCGACAGGCAGGCGCTCTTCCCACTCGCAGGCAACGAGTTTGTAGCCGCATTTGAGGGGCTTGGAGCGGATGTTTTTCGATGCCTGTTTTGTCGTAACTTTGCTCAAAATCAATTGTACCATGCGTTACCTCGACCCGAAAAATGATTTGACGTTCAAGAAGGTGTTCGGCGAGCACCCAAACTTATTGAAAAGTTTTCTCAACGCCCTGTTGCCCCTCGCTGAAGGGCAGGAGATTATCGGGCTGGAATACCTACCCTCAGAGCAGGTGCCGGAAATACCTGTCCTGAAAAATTCAATCGTGGACGTGCGCTGCACCGACAACACAGGCCGCCAGTTCATCGTTGAGATGCAGATGCTCTGGACCGACAGCTTCAAGAGCCGGGTGCTGTTCAATGCCTCAAAAGCTTATGTAAAACAATTGGACAAAGGCAGGGAATACAAAGGGCTTAAGCCCGTTTATGCCCTGAGCATGGTGAACGAAAACTTCGAGCGGGACACGGATGAATACTATCACCATTACAGCATCATCCACAACCAGTTATCGGGAAAAAAAATCGAGGGGCTAGAATTTGTTTTCGTGGAACTGCCCAAGTTCAAAGCAAAAAACCTCATCGAGAAAAAGCTGCAAACCTTATGGCTGCGCTACCTCACCGAGATAGAAGACAACTCAGAGGCACCACCAGCCGACCTGCTCACCAATCCAGAAGTACGCCAAGCTATCGAATGCCTTCGGGAAAGCGCCTTCACACGGGCTGAACTGGAAACTTACGACAAATACTGGGACGGAGTGAGCACGGAAAAAACCCTGATTGCAGATGCACTTGATTTAGGTAAAAAAGAAGGCATCGGGGAAGGCATACAACTCACACTCAAAGTTATCCGACTGCACAACGAGGGCCTCCCTGCACAGGCAATAGCAACCGCTAC
>DIUC01000092.1 GCA_002435785.1 Saprospiraceae bacterium UBA6168
CGTATTTCTTTTTGATGGGCCAAAGCAGCAAGCGGGCCTTGTCGAGGTTCGCATTGTCGGGCCAACTGTTGAGCGGTGCAAACCGCTGGGTGCCGGAACCAGCGCCGCCACGTCCGTCCTGGATGCGGTATGTGCCTGCGCTGTGCCATGCCATCCGGATGAAGAACGGCCCATAGTGACCGTAGTCGGCTGGCCACCAGGCTTGGGAGGTGGTCATCAGTTCGACGATGTCTTTCTTCACGGCGGCGAGGTCGAGGGACTTGAACTCCTCGGCGTAATTGAACCCATCGCCCATCGGGTTCGATAGGTTGGAGTTTTGGCGGAGGATGTTCAGTTTCAACTGGTTGGGCCACCAGTCGCGGTTTCTCATGCCGCCGCCAGCGCTTTGCCTCAGTGCGCCACTGCTGAAGGGACATTTACCTGCCCCATTGGGTTGGTTGCTATCCTCATTGACTTGGTAGCTTACTCCTGTGGTTGATGTAGTCATGCTTTTGTTGTTATCCATATTGTAATAAAATTTTTAAGCCAATTAAAAGCGCAAAATCGCCAAAAAGTTTAACTTTTCTTGGTAACAAAAATCAGATACCATGCTCCACTTTGGTGCTTGTGGCCCCACAGAAGTGCAAGGAAACAGCATTCTTAATACCCCAACAAATCAAACTCGTCCGTATCCACCATCTCCACCCGCTTGCCCATTTTCTTCTGAATCACGTAAAAATGAGGCTCCTCTGCCTTGTCCACGAAGGATATGGCAAGGCCCTCCACGCCTGCCCGACCCGTTCTGCCGATACGGTGGATGAAGTCCTTGGGCGAGCGGGGCAGTTCGTAATTGATGACGACGGGCAGGGCGGGGATGTCAATGCCACGGGACATCAAATCGGTGGCCACGAGCACGTTTGTTTCGCCGGATTTGAGGTAGCGCAGTGCCTCCGTCCGTGCGCCTTGGCTTTTCTCGCTGTGCAGTGCCAATGCCTTGATGCCATTTTTTTTCAGCTTGTGCGCCACCAAATCTGCTTGATGGATGGACGAGGTGAACACCAGTACCTGCTGCATATTTTGCGATTTAATCAGGTAGCGCAGCAGTGGCCCCTTGCGGTCTTCGGTGACGAAATAGCCCGCTTGGTGTATCAAGTCCAAGTTCTCGACTTCTTGCGCTATTTCAATCTTGATGGGGTTGCGCAGCAGCATTTCCGTGACGGTGTCCACGTCCTTGCCGAGGGTGGCCGAGAACAATAGGTTCTGGCGCCTCGGGGGCAGCAGGCGGAAGATGGCCTCCATCTCGTCCCGGAAGCCCATGTTCAGCATTTTGTCGGCTTCGTCCAGCACCAATGTGTCAACTGCGGACAAGCGCAGGGCCTTGCTCTCCACCAGCGCCAACAAGCGGCCTGGCGTGGCGACGAGGATTTCGACCCATTGCAACCGTATCATCTGCGGGTTGATGGACACGCCGCCGAAGACCGAAAGGGATTTGACGGGGCGCGGCAACTGCTCGCTGAACAACCGGAATACCTCGCCGACCTGCACGGCCAACTCCCGAGTAGGCACCAGCACCAAAGTGGTGATGTGCCGATTTCTTGCAGGCGGTTTTTGCTCGAACTGCTGCAAGATGGGCAACACAAAACTGGCCGTCTTGCCCGAACCGGTTTGGGCCACGCCCAGCACGTCCTTGCCCGCCAAAATCGCAGGGATGGCCGCAGCTTGGATGGGACGGGGCGCTTCGTAACTGTTTTTTTCTACCAAAGCCAACAGGGGGGCGGATAAACCGAGCTCAGAAAAGGTCATTGTCGAATATTTGCGGCGAAGGTAAGCGGATGTTGATGGATTTAGGCATAGGTCGTTTTATTGAAAAGGAGATTTCTTATAAAATGACGACTCCCTTATTTGTCGCTTTTGTCATGGCCAAAGGCCACCTGCGACGTCTCGCATGACATGAAACATGACGTCGCAGGTGGCCTCTGGCCATGACAAAAGCGACTTAGCGAGACTTATACAACCTTCGTCATCCAAAACCCGGCCCTTGTCAAAAAACACAGCCGACCGCAACCTTATCGCCGTTGGTTTGTCCTTTCGTTTTATTTTTCACCTGACTCAATCTATTTTAAGCGCACACAGCATGAAAATCATCAACCTCTGTTTAATCCTCCTTTGCGCGTCCGCCATTGCGCAAGCACAAACTTCCAGCATCAAGGGCCAACTCAAAGACGCCAGCGGCGCACCAGTGGTCTTCGCCAACGTGGCCCTGTTCAGCGCCACCGACAGCCTGCTGCAAAAAGTGGAGACCTCCGACGAAACCGGCCAGTTCCAACTCAAGGGGCTGCGAGCGGGCGGCTACTTCCTCACGGCCACCTTCGTAGGCATGTCCGACCTCCGCAAGGGCGATATTGCCCTGACCGACGGCCAAGCCGTGGACCTGGGCAATCTTGCTTTCCCGGCGGCAGCCGTGGAATTGGCCACAGCCACCGTCACCACCTCCCGTGCGATGGTGGAGGTGAAACCCGACCGCACCGTGTTCAACGTGGACGGCACCATCAACAGCGTGGGGTCGGATGCCTTGTCGCTGCTCCGCAAGGCACCGAGCGTGACCGTTGACAACAACGACAACATCAACGTGCTGGGCCGTGCCGGGGTGCTGCTCTACGTGGACGGCAAGCGCCTCCCGCTCACTGGGCAAGACCTCTCCAACTACCTCCAAAACCTGCCAGCCGAGCAGATTGACCGCTTCGACATCATCACCAACCCCGGCGCCAAATACGAGGCCGAGGGCAATGCGGGCATCATTGACATCCGCCTGAAACGGGACAAGAACATGGGCGCCAACGGCTCCGTGAGCGTATCGCCGAACATGGGCCGCTATGGCCGCCTCAATACCTCGGCCAACGGCAACTACCGCAACAAGGTCATGAATACCTTCGCAAACATGGGCGCTGGCCAGGGTGGCGGCTACAACGACATGAAGTTCAAGAGCTTTCAGAACGGGCTGTTCCTGAACGAAACCAACGAAAACGTGAACGATTGGCGCTACGTCAACTTGCGGGTGGGGGCCGACTTCTTTTTGGCCAAAAACCATACGCTCGGTTTTCTCACAAGCGCCAACGTCGGCGACCGAGAAAGCACTTCCGTCAACCGGATAGGCATAGCTCAGCAAAGCTCCCCGAACCAAGTGGACAGCCTGCTGGTGGCCAAAACCATCGGCGACAACGGCAACAAGCAGGCCACCTACAACCTCAACTACCGCTTCGACAACGCCAAGGGCCGCAGCCTAAACATAGACCTCGACTATGGCGCTTACCGCAATACCAGCGTCCGCCGACAGCCCAACCAATACTTCAACGCAGCCGAGGACGTGGTGCTGACCGAAATCATCAACAGCTTCGACACGCCCTCCGACATTGACATCTACACTTTCAAGGCGGATTATGAGGACGACTTCCTTGGTGGCAAATTAGGCTTTGGAACCAAGTATAGCAAGGTGGTCTCTGACAACACTTTTTTGTTTTTCGATGAAAAAAACGGGAAGCCCGTGCGCAACGACCGCTCCTCCAACCGTTTCAAGTACGACGAGAACGTGTATGCCGGGTACGTGAACTTTGCCCGCCCACTGGGCAAGAAATGGAACATGAGCGCTGGCCTCCGTGCCGAGCAAACCGATGCTATGGGCGACCTTCAAACGTTTTTGCCAGAACTGCAAGAGCCGCCCGTCGAGCTGAACTACCTGAGCTGGTTTCCCAGCGCTGGCCTAACTTGGCAGGTGGCCGAGCAGCATGGCCTCGCCCTCAACTATGGCCGCCGCATCAACCGCCCGGACTACAACGTGCTCAACCCGTTCAACAACCAACTCAGCCAGCTTTCTTACGAAAAGGGCAACCCCTTCCTGCGGCCTGAAATCGTGAACAACGTGGAACTGGGCTACACCTGGAAGTACATGTACAATTTCAAGCTCGGCTACAGCCTGACCGAAGACCAGATTACCCGGCTCATCGGCCCCGACCCCGTGGACCCACGGGCCAGCTTCATCAACTGGGACAACCTCGCCACGCAAACCATCTGGAGCTTTAGTGCCAGTGCGCCCGTGGAGTTTGGCAAAAAATGGAACGCCTACTTCAGCCTCAGCGCCTCCCACCTCGACAACCAAGCCGACTACGGCGGCGATGCTGTGGTGGATGTACAGGCTTTCACCTACAACATCTACCAGCAGCACACTTTCGACCTCCCGGCGGGCATCAAGTTCGAGGTGTCGGGGTGGTACAGCGGCCCCGGCGTTTGGGGCGGTGTGTTCGAGTACGAGTCGAGCTGGAGCTTGGACATGGGCCTGCAGCGCAAGTTCCTGCAAGACCGCCTGAACCTGCGGGTGGGCGCCAGCGACATCTTTTTCCAGTCTGGCTGGGATGGCGTTTCCAAGTTCAACGGCATGGTGTCCAGTGGTGGTGGCCGCTGGGACAGCCGCCGGGTGAGCCTCAGCGTCAGCTACCGTTTTGGCAACCAAAACGTGAAGTCGAGGCAGCGGCAAACTGGCTTGGAAGAGGAAGGCAAAAGAGTTGGTAGCGGCCAATAGCCCCGGGTAACAAAGCCTTTAGGCTGTCCTGTCGAGGGCATTTATGCCCGCCGAGCGTATGTCTGCGGCATAAATGCCTTTGACGGGACAGCCTAAAGGCTTTGCTACCAAGTGGCTCTCCCACCAAAAGCACAGCACCAAATAGTTTTCCACAAAAGACATAAATCTTTGCGTTTTCAAAACAATATGTTTTAATTTGCACGCTATTACGCGCAAATATCAACACATTGTTTCAAAATGTATGAAAAAGCGGTACTCCACCTTGACCTCGACTGTTTCTTTGTCGAGTGCGAACGCCTGCACAACTCGGCGCTGAAGGGAAAACCCGTGATTGTGGGCGGCAACAGTCGGCGGGGCGTGGTGGCAAGTGCCAGCTACGAGGCTCGGAAGTTCGGCGTCCGTTCTGCCATGCCCATGCAGGTCGCCTTGCAGCGCTGCCCCGATGCCATCGTGGTAAAAGGCGACTTCGAGGAGTACGCCAAGCAGTCCGGCATCGTGACGGACATCATCGAGGAGGCGGCCCCCCTGTTTGAAAAGGCGAGCATTGACGAGTTTTACCTCGACCTCACGGGCATGGACAAGTACGTGGGGTGTGCCCTGTGGGCAAAAGAATTGCGGGAGCGAATCATCCGGGAAAGCGGCCTGAACCTGTCGGGCGGCTTGGCGGTGAACAAAACCGTGTCGAAGATTTCCACGGGGGAGGCGAAGCCCAACAACCTGCACCTCGTCGCATCGGGCAACGAGAAGAACTACATTGCGCCGCTTTCCATCCTCAAAATGCCGTCCATCGGCAAGGACACTTACGAGCGCCTGACCGTGCGGGGCGTCCGCACCATCGGCACGTTGAGCCAAGTATCGCCGAACCTGCTGGAACGGCAGTTCGGGAAGCACGGGATTGATATTTGGCGGAAAGCCAACGCCATTGACGATAGCCCCATCGTGCCGTACCGTGACCAAAAATCCATGTCCACCCAACGGACGTTCCAGGAGGATACCATTGACATCCGGCTGCTGAAAGACCAACTCACCCAAATGGTGACGGACCTGGCTTTTGACCTCCGAAAGAAACAGGAACTCACGAGCTGCATCACGGTGAAAGTCAGGTACAACGATTTCAAGACCTTCACCGCACAAAAGCGCATCCCCTTCACGGCAAACGACAAATCGCTCATCGGCTATGTCCATCAGTTGTTCGACAAGCTTTACCAGCGCCGCATTTCCGTCCGGCTCGTCGGCGTCCGGTTCAGCGAGCTGGTGCATGGCAACTATCAAATCCTCCTGTTCGAGGACACGCAAGAAGACATTTCCCTGTTGAACGCAATGGACAAGATTCGGAACCGCTTCGGGACGGGTGCCATCATGCGGGCATCCACGCTTGGCAAGTAGGTGGGGTATTGGGTATTGGGTATTGGGTATTGGGTATTAGCTCGACTTTAGCCATTTGAAA
>DIUC01000066.1 GCA_002435785.1 Saprospiraceae bacterium UBA6168
ACGTCCCGCCCGGCTCGCTGGCGCATGTCAACTGGTCGGGCGCCGGCAACGTGGAATGCCCGCAATGCCCGCAGCAGCAGGTGTTCCCGCTCGTCACGACGGCCTATTCGGTGACGGTCACGTCCGCCTCTGGCGGATGCACGGCGTCCGACGGCGTGACGGTCTTCGTGGACCGCCGAAAGTCGGTCTATGTCCCCAACGCCTTCTCGCCGAACGGCGACGGGGTGAACGACCTGCTGACCCTCTTTGCGGGGCCGGGGCAGGTGCGGGAAGTCAAGTCGTTCCTCGTCTTCGACCGCTGGGGCGAGTCCGTTTACCAGTATTTTGATTTTCAGCCCAACGACCCTGCGACTGGATGGGACGGCACGCACCGTGGCCAGCCGATGAACGCTGCGGTCTTCGTCTGGTTTGCGGAGGTGGCGTTCACAGACGGGACGGTGGAGCTGCTGAAGGGGGACGTGGTGCTGGTGAGGTGAGGGGGCGTTTAAAACTGTTGAATGCCTCGTCCCAAAAAGACTTTACAGTTAAAGAATAGTCCAGCAATGGTTTTCCAGTCACAAAAATAGCCTTAGAAACTGTTTAAAACCCCTGACTCGTCAGGGGTTTTAAAACAGTTTCTCACAGCCGAAGATTGAATCCTGGTATGCCATTACAGCCTAAAATAGCCTTTCCGGGCATGGGTTCGCCCGGAAAGGATTTCCAAGCTACCTCGGTTCAAACGGCAACTCCGCCACAAAGGGCAGTGCATTTTCCAAATTCAATACTGCCGAGAACACGCCGCTGTCCTCCACCGCCAACACGAAGCCACGGTCCTTAAACATGCGTATCATGTGCGAATTGTTGCGCAGCACTGAGGCGTTCACCCGCTGGATGCCCTTGTCCCGAGCGATTTCCAGCATGTAGTCGGTCATCATGCTACCGAGGCCTTGGTTTTGCCACGGGTCGGCGACGAGGATGGCGAACTCCGCCGTTTCGGCCCAAGCGTCAGCGATGATACGCACCACGCCAGCCATGTGCTTTTCCCCATTTTCTTCTACTTCGGCGATGAGCGCCATTTCCCGGTCGTAGTCAATCTGGGTGAGGCGAGTCAGGAAGTCGTGCGTGACCTTCGGTTTGAAGCCAAAGAACCGGAAGTAAAGCGACTGGTCGGAAAGGCGCTTGAACATCCGGGCCTCCATCGGCTCGTCCTCGGGGCGGATGGGGCGCAGGATGGCGTCCCGGCCGTCCTTGAGCTGGATATGCTTCACGTATTTTTCGGGGTAGGGGGATATGACGAGGTGCTTGTAAGGGTGCTCCTTGCTGCGGGGTTGATAGTCGTCGAGCAGGATGCGGGCGTCCACCACGATGCCGCCCGTCTCGTCCACGAGGTAGGGGTTGATGTCCATTTCCCGCACTTCGGGGAAATCCATGAGGATGAAGGCGAACTTCTGAATCACGAAGGCCAGGTCGTCAATGTCCACGCCGGGAATGCCCCGGAAGCCCTGCAATTGCTCATAAATACGGGTGCGCTGAATGGTGCGGCGGGCCAATGCGATGTTCAGCGGCGGCAGGCAGAAGCTGGTGTCGTTGATGACCTCGACCGCCACGCCGCCCTGCCCGAAGACAATGAGTGGCCCAAAAATCGGGTCACGGTTGGCGCCAATAAGCAGTTCGTAGCGTTTTTTCTGCATTTTTTCCACCAAAACGCCAACCACGTGCGCATCTGGCTTGTGCTTTTTCAGCGAAGCGATGATAGCCTCGTAGGCTTTCTCGGCGGCGGCTTTGGTGGTGATGTTCAACTTTACGCCCCCCACGTCCGTCTTGTGCAGGGCATCGGGCGACACGATTTTCATTACGCAGGGGAAGCCTGTTTGCTCCGCAAATTGGCCCGCTTCCTTGGCGCTTGTGGCCACGAAATTGCCCCCGACGGGGATGCTGTAACAGCCCAACAGTGCCTTCGCCTCATTTTCCAACAAATAATGGCGGCCCTCGGCCAAAGCAGTGCGGATGATATGCCAGGCGGCATCCCTTTTTGGCACGAAACGGCGGGGTGCTTCGGGCGGTGTTTCGTAAAGCAACTCAAGGTTTCGGGTGTACTGCCACATTTGCAGGAACACGTCCACCCCGCTCTCCGGGTAACGGTAGTTGGGGACTTTGCCCTTTTCGAGGATGTTCCGTGCGTCCCAAACGTCCCGTTCGCCCATCCAGGAGGCAATAACCGGCTTGCGGGTATGTGCGCCTGCGGCAACGAGTGCTTCGGCGGTGCCGTTGGTGTCGGTCACGGTCTGGGCGGTGAGGATGGTCAAAACGCCGTCCACGCCTTCGTCGGCGAGGCAGGCTTCCACGGCCTTGCGGTACTCGGTCGGGGAGGCGTCACCGAGCACGTCCACGGGGTTGCCGTGGCTCCAATGTGCGGGCAGCGCCTCGCTCAGTTTCGCAAGCGTTTCTTCGGAAAGCTCCGCCAATTTGCCGCCCCGTGTGGTGAGGAAGTCGGTGGCCAACACGCCGGGGCCGCCCGCATTGGTGATAATGGCGAGGCGGTTGCCCGCAGGACGGGGCTGCATGGACAGCGCCTGGGCGCAGTTGAACAACTGCGAGATGCGCTCCACCCGAACGCAGCCTGCCCGTTTGAATGCTGCCTCGAAAGCAGCGTCGTTGCCCGCAAGTGTGCCGGTGTGAGACATGGCCGCCTTGGTGCCATCCGTGCTTTTTCCAGATTTCAAAATGATGATGGGCTTCGAGCGGGCGAAGGCCCTCGCTGCACTCATAAACTGACGGGCATTGGTCAGCGACTCCATGTAAATCAGGATGCAGGAGGTTTCCTGGTTCATGCCGAAGTAGTCAATCAGTTCCGCAAAGCCGATGTCCACCATCGAGCCAATGGAGACGAAGTGGCTGAACCCGACGTTTTGGTCGGCGGCCCAGTCGAGGATGGAGGAGCAGAGGGCGCCGCTCTGCGAAATGAAGGCGATGTTGCCCGGCAGGGCCATCCGTTTGGCGAAAGTGGCGTTCATCCCCAGCGTCGGGTTGATGATGCCGAGGCAGTTGGGGCCGACGATGCGCATTCCGTACTTGCGGCTGGTGGCCATGATTTCTGCCACCATTTTTTTGCCCTCCTCGCCCGCCTCCTGAAAGCCAGCGGAGATGATGAGCAGCCCGCCAACGCCCGCCTTGCCACACTCCTCGACCACGCCGGGGACGGATTTTGCGGGCAAAATGATGATTGCCAAGTCAACGGGGCCGGGCACTGCGCTGATGGTCTCGTAAGCGGGAACGCCCAGTACTTCCTTGCTTTTTGGGTTCACGGGGTAAAGCCCGCCCTTGTATTTGTTGTCAATCAAGTTCTTGAAAAGTGAATTGCCAACGGTGTTCTCACGGGTGGATGCGCCGATGACGGCGATGGATTGGGGCTTGAAGATTTTATCGAGTTGGTTGACCATGACTGGGTGATTTTTGGCAGGTTTATTTGTTTTAGGCTGTAAATCGGGGCAAAATTAGGTGGGGACGGTAGGCGGGGAAAGTGATAAAAATCAGCAGGGTGGGGGAGAAAAGTCAGCGGTTCGTACCCCGGTAAGGATTTATGTGCTACTTGCTAATCCACCGTAAAGCGGGAAAGTCTGCGGGGCTTGAGCAACAACTTTTGCGAAGCAAAAAATGAAAAAAATGAAATGTGGAAGGATTGATTTCAGGCTCATGCACCAGCTTTTTTACAAAGGTTGGGAAAAATAGGCAATTGGCCTTATCCGAAAAATTCAAGCTAATTTTGCCAATGAATCCGAAAAATTCAAGCCAATGATTCAACGAGCCATTGCGGAGCAAATAAAAACAGACTTGTTGGATTACCGTAAAATCATCCTTGTTTACGGGCCAAGACAGGTGGGCAAGACCAATTATATCAACACCTTTTATTTTTCAACATATTTTCATCTAATCCAGAATCAATGAAAAATTCAACACAGTTTACTTTTCTTGCACTATTGCTTTTGCTCAGTGGCTGCAAAAAAGACAAGCCAACGCCGCTTGAAGACCTGCCCTATGGCCAGTACCTCAAAACCATCAATGACCTCGCTACCCAACACGGGATGGACATCGAAAAGAAGTTGCGCAAACTGAAATTTGAAAGAATTGAAGGCTTTGCAGAAGGAACCTCGTGTGGAAATGAAGTAATTCTTGTTCCAACCCTATATGAAAACATTTATGGGGAGGATTTCACAGGCCAGTTCATTTACCATCAGATTGGACACTGTGTGTTGGGCAGGCAGCATCGGAATGATAAATTTGCCAACGACGAATGGAAATCCCTCATGCGGCAGTCACCTTATTTGGGTGCAGAAGGGCAAGCGTGCGATTTTACTGGCAGCAAAAAGGAATACTACCTCGAAGAACTCTTCAATGAACAGGCTGATCCAGCCGGATTTGACTTCTCCACAGCGCCCATCCCATTCGATGATAATCTACAAAGGCATTTTGAAAGGAAGCTTGAATGCAACACCAATTACTACGACCTGATTGCAGAGGACGTTAACTTTGATATTGAAATCAAGTACACCTTTACCAGCACTCCTTCCCAAATACAGGTAAGCCTTTTTGATGGGAACGGCTTCTACTTGAGGCTCTGGCAGCAGGGGCAGAACAGAACCTTGGTAATTGACGATATTGAATACGGGCTATATTTTGCATTTGAGGCTTTCGATTTTCCCAACTACGATCAGGGATTTACCCTCACTCTTCGCCGAATAGGGGACAAATTCCTCTTTTACATCAACAAGCAATACATGTATGCCCGCTCGTCGCCACCTTTTGGCATTGACAGCATATTGGCTACGGGTAACCCCAGCCCGGATTGCGGTCCTGAAATTAAAATCTTTACGCTGTAAACTGCCCGATATTTCATTTTTCCAAGGTAACACACAACTCCCTCAGCAACTGTAATCAATCAAGTTGAAGGCACAGTGATACCGGCCATTTCCGACAAATCCCAAATTTCCGAATCCTTCCCTTCCGTCCTTCCGTTTATTTCGTGTAATTTTGATGAAAATTCCCTCGTTGGAGGGCGGAACGAAGTAGTTTTCAGCCGCTACCTTTTCCTTTAAACCTTTTCCTTGAGCAGCACCGATTACAGAACTTATATGCGCATAATCCCAAGGCTCATATCCCTTTTCGTTTTCTCCGTTTTCGCTCACGCAATGTGGGCGCAGAACTGCGGCTGTGCCGATAGCGGCAACTGCCCCTTACAGTTCCCTTCCAACACCAATACTCAAGTCTGCTACGACTTCACCGATGCCTTCAACAACAACTTGGCCAGCCCCACGCAAGGCGTCTGCGGGGTCTATATCAAGTTCCGGCACGGGCGCATCGGCGGCCTCAACCTCACGCTGACCTCCCCCGCCGGGCAGCAGGTGCAGCTCGTGGGCACCAACGGCAACTGCAACACCTTCACCCCGTTGGCCACCTGGGACATTCTCTTCGTGCCGTGCAGCCAGCCCTGCATCCCGGACACCATCGGTGCATGCCCTTACCCCTGTGTATTTGATGGCTGCCCAAGCCCTTGCCCCTGGGGGAGTGGCACCTACAAGGGGAGCTACCGCCCGTTTTCGGGTTGCCTCGAAAACTTCAACACCGGCCCCGCCAACGGCCAATGGTGCATCGAAATCGCCAACAGCGCCCAGTTCAACGGGGGCACTATCCTCGACTTCGAGGTCATCCTCTGCGACCAGTCCGGCATTCTCTGCTGCGACGCCAACGCCGGAAACCTCCCCAACCCCGACGTGACCGCCTGCATCGGGGAGCCAGCCCTCGACCTCAACCTCGTGCCCGTCTATGGCGCCCTCGTGCCCGACCCGCTGGAATACGGTTACACCTTCACCGTTTTCAGCGGCAACTCGCTCTACAACATTGGGCCTTCCGACAATTTTTCCACCTATCCCGCTGGTAGCTTCACCGTCTGCGGGCTGAGCTACCTGCTCGCCGATGCGGCGGCACTGCCCACGCCCGGCACACCTTTGACGCCAGCCTCATTCGATGCCGCCCTCAAAGGGCCTACTCCCCCCTTCTGCGGCAACATCGGCCTCAACTGCGTAAACGTCAATATCGGCGCACCACCACCGACCACCTTGCTCCGGGACACCATCTGCGCAGGGCAAACCGTTGTTTTTGACGGCCAAAACATCGGGACGGCAGGCACTTACGCCGACACCCTCAACTCGCTCTTCGGTTGCGACAGCATCGTGAACCTCGTGCTGACCGTGCTGCCCAACGTGACCACCAAATTGGCAGAAACCATCTGCTTTGGCGATACGGTCTGGGTGGGCAACCAGCCGTTTTTCGCCACGGACACCGTCATTGTCAACCTACTCACCACCTTCGGCTGCGACAGTTCCGTGACCCTCGAACTGACAGTCCTCCCCGAAATCTCCACCATCCTCAACGAAACCATTTGCCAAGGACAAAGCGTGTTCGTAGGCAATACAAGCTACTCAGCAACAGGCACTTACATCAACGTGCTGCCCTCGGCCATCGGCTGTGACAGCACCGTGACGCTGAACCTTACTGTGGTGCAAACCAGCGTCAGTATTGCCCAGCCCGACACGCTCACCTGCCAACAGACGGCTGTTGTGCTGACTTCGACGGCCAGCACTTCCTTCGGCACGCTGGGCTACCAGTGGACGACCACAGGGGGCGGGGCCTTCGGCGGGCCGACCAACCAACCGACCGCCACGGCGACTGCTCCCGGCACCTACACCCTCACCGTGACCTCCTCCGCTGGTGCCTGTAGCAGCAGCGCCACCGTCACCGTGCTGCAGGATGCCGTGCTGCCGAATGCCGTTATTTTGCCTTCGGCAATGACCTTGACCTGCACCAATGCACTCATCGTGCTGAATGGCAACAACTCCACCCCCACCAGCAATTTCAACTGGACCTGGACGGCAACGGGCGGCAGCCCCATCGCCAACGCCAACACGCTGTTCGCCACCATCACACAGCCGGACACCTACCGCCTCGTCATCACCGACATCACCAATTTCTGCCAAGACACCGCCACCGTCACCATCAACCAAAATACCACGCCGCCAGTGGCCAATGCCGGGCAAGACCAAGAGCTGTCCTGCACGGTGCCGACCGTAACCTTGAATGGTGCTGCCTCCCTTCCGATGGGCAGTATTTCGTTTGAATGGAGCACGATGGACGGCAATATTTTGCCCCCAACCAACACCGCCAACGCAATGGCTGACGACCCCGGCACCTATCTGCTCATCGTGGAGAACTTGGCCAACGGCTGCCGGGACACTGACCTCGTGGTGGTGACGGTTGACACCCTGACCCCCAATGCCCAAATCGCATTGCCGCAAGGCGACCTGCTCAACTGCTACCACGACACACTGACCCTTGATGGCAGCGGCTCCACAGGTTCGCAATTCATTGTTTATCAGTGGATTGGAAATATTTTTAACCAACAGGGCACGCCTGTGGCGCACACCAGCACCCCCGGTGTTTTCACTTTGGTGCTCACCGATACCTCCAACGGCTGCACCGACTCCACCAGCGTGACCATCGGCACGGACTACCTGCTGCCCACTGCCGATGCCGGGCCAGACGACTCGCTCTCCTGCGGCAAGATTTCGGTACAAATAGGTGGAAGCGGTACCTCCGTTGGCCCGGAGTTTATCTATGAGTGGACCGCCTCGCCGGGCGGTGCCTTCCTCGACCCCACCAACCTTTTGTTCTTATCCGTGAACGCCCCGGCCAGCTACCTGCTCACCGTCACGGATACCACCAATGGCTGCACCGATTCGGACTTCACCATCATCACCCGAAACGAAATACCACCTGTGGCCAACGCCGGGCCAGACTACACGCTCAACTGCACCGAGACTTCCGTCACGCTGGATGCCAGCAGTTCGACCATCGTGCCGTTTGCCAAATTGGTATGGTACAACTCGCAAGGCGACTCCCTTTCAGGCGACGTGCAGCTAACCGTTGACTATGCTGACACCTTTGTCTTCGAAATCAACCTTGCCTTCTGCACAAGCTATGACACGGTCGTGGTGTTTGAAGGAACAATACCACCCGTGGCCAACGCAGGGCCAGACCAAGTGCTCGACTGCCAAACCGGCCAAGCCACGCTCGATGGCAGCGGCTCCGATGGTGGCCCAAACTTTTCCTATAACTGGACGGCACTGAGCGGCAATATTTTCGCTGGCGCAACGACACCCACGCCCGTGGTGAACCAACCCGGCGATTACCAACTCCAAGTGACGAACACCTCCTCCGGCTGCATCCGTTTCGACACGGTTGCCGTGACGATTGACCCTGTGGCTTGCGCCCCCTTCGCCAATGCCGGGGCCGACGGCCTCATCAACTGCTTTTCGGCGACCTTCACCGATACCCTCCAAGCCAGCGGCTCGGCAGGCCCCAACATCAGCTACACCTGGACGGCCATTTCGGGCAGCGTGTTGTCCCAAACCAATCCGTTTGCACCGAGGGTGACGGCGGGCGAGTACGTCTTCACCGTGAGCAACTCCGCCCTGGGGCTACTGGCCTCCGATACCGTGCTGGTGGTCGCCGATACCATTACGCCGCAAGTGGTCATTGGCACCAATATCCTATCACTGACTTGCCCTGAACTGGCCAATTGCTACCCGATCAATGCCACCGGCACCTCGGTCGGGCCGCAGTACGCCTACCTCTGGGAAACGGGTGCGACTGGCAGCATTTGCACCGACCCCACGCTCCTCAATGCGCAGGTTCAGGGCGCCGACGTCTATACCCTCACCGTCACCAACCTGCTCAACGGCTGCCATGACGATGCCGCCGTGCTGGTGCAATTGCTCGACTTCCAGCCCAATGCCAGTGCCGGGCCGGACTTCCAGATTCCCTGCGGAGAAACAACCGCACTGCTCGATGGCAGCGGCTCCTCGGTGGACGGTACTATTTATACTTATCAGTGGTCGTCGGTGGTGGGGGGTATAGTGGCCAACGGCCAGACCCTCATGCCCGAAGTCATGCCCGTGAACGCTAGCGATATCTTCACGCTCATCGTCATCAATACCCTGAACTTCTGCCAAGACACGGACGCCGTGGTGGTCTTTGCCCCGGTAAACTGCAACCCCATCTGTGCAGCCTCCAACTCCGGGCCGCTCGACTGCAACAACAGCACGGCGGACTTGCTCGCATCCGGCTCCTCCGCAGGGCCGGATATTTCCTATTTGTGGACGAGTGCGGCTGGCAGTTTTTGCGCTCCGCAAAACACGGCCACTACCTGTGCCGATAGCCCCGGTATTTATGACCTGACCGTGACCCGTACTTATCCGAGCGGCGCAGCTTTTACCACCACTTGCCAAACCCTGGTGTTGGACAACCGACAACCACCCACCGCCAATGCTGGGCCTGACGACGACCTGAACTGTGTGGACCAGACGTTGGCACTGAACGGTGGCGGCTCCGCAACTGGCCCTGGCATTACCTACCAGTGGTCAACTTTAACGGGCAGTTTTTGCGGCAGCACCAACCAAATAACGACCTGCGTGGATGCACCGGGCATTTACAACCTGCTGGTCACCAATACTTTGACGGGCTGCTCCGCAACGGACGCCGTGGCCATCGGGTTGGACACGCTGCGCCCCATCGCCAATGCTGGCCCGCCCGACATGCTCACTTGCAACAACAATACTGTGGTGCTGAACGGCAGCGCCACCCCCGCCAACGTCAGCTATTCCTGGATGACTCCAACCGGGGATATTTGCGCTGGACAAAACACGCCCAACCCGGTCATTTGCCAAGCTGGCACCTATATTTTGACCGTCACCATCATTGCCAACGGCTGCACCGACAGCGACGTGACCAGCGTGAGCGTGGACCCGAACCTGCCCATGCCCAATGCCGGGCCGGATCTGCTCTACACTTGCGTGGACACCATTTTCACCCTGAATGCCACGGCCACGGGCGGCAACCTGCTCACCTACCAATGGACGGCCACGAACGGCGGCTGCTTCATCGGTCCAACGGACATTTTTCAGCCCACCGTTGCCTGCCCCGGCACCTACCGGCTCACCGCCACCGACCTGTTGACGGGCTGCTCCGCAATATCACAAATGCAGGTGCTGGACGGCACTGCACCGCCAAACCTGAGCTTGGCCAATCCGCCCGGCATTACTTGCCAAAACCTCGTGGTGACGCTCGATGCTTCCAACTCATTGCCCGCAGGGCAACTCAGTTTCCAGTGGGCAACGCTGGACGGCAACATTGTCAACGGCCAGAACACGGCCATGCCGCAGGTGGACACCGCTGGTACTTATACCGTTGTTGCGACGAACCTGCTGACGCAATGCACCGCAACGGGCAGCGTGTCGGTGAGCATGGACGCCGCCATCCCTGCTGTCACCGCAGGGCAAGACACTACGCTGACTTGCGCTCGCAACAGTTTGACTTTGAGTGGGTTTGGTTCGGCAACCGGGCCGAACATTGTATATCTTTGGACAACCGCTAATGGCCAAATCGTGAGTGGGGAAACGAGCCAGACCCCGCTAATTGACGAACCCGGCACCTATGTTTTGCGGGTCTCGGACATCGGAAATGGCTGTGTGGTGTATGATACCGTGGCCGTCACTTTAGATACGCTGACACCTTTGGCGGATATAGACGCTTCGCAAACGCTGACCATTACTTGCGCCATGCAACAGGTGACTTTGTTGGGCAATTTGAGCAGCCCATTGGGCGAGTTGGATTTTCTTTGGGAAACAATGGGCGGGCAAATCGTAACGGGCGTGAACGCCGCTAATGCCACCGTGGCGAGCGCTGGCACCTACCAGCTTACTGCCACCCACCAGCGAAACGGCTGCACCGACACGGCTTCAATCGTTGTTTTGGAAAACTTGACAACGCCGCCAATTGCCTTTGGGCCTGCGCCGATGCTGACTTGCAGCCTGCCCACGGCGCAGCTTTCCGTGCTGCCCGGCTCGCCCAACTATACCTACCAGTGGGCTGGCCCCGGCACCATCCTCGACCCCACTACGCCCACGCCGACAGTGGGCCAAGCGGGCGTTTTCAGCGTGACGGTCACGGACATGGCCAGCGGCTGCCAGCACGACAGCACGGTGGTGGTGACGGAGAACAAGCTCTTGCCAACGGCCATCGCCGCTTCCATCGGGAACTTGGACTGCCAAAACCTGAGCGCCACGGTAACTGGCACTGGCTCTACGGCTTTGGGCGTCACCTATCTCTGGACGACCAACGGCACTGGTACCATTGCTACGCCGGATGCTTTGACGAGCGTCGTGGACGCAGCAGGGTTGTATATCCTGACGGTGACGAGATTGGACAACGGCTGCTCCGCAATGGACACCACAGCGGTCATCGCCAGTGCGCAACTGATTGACAATGTGCTGCTTAGGCTTGAACACCCCGATTGCATTGACCCTGATGGGTACATTTATGTTGACTCGGTTTTTGGCGGGGCGCCGCCATTTTCCTATTCCTTGGATGGTGCTGCGTTCATCACCTACCCACAGTTCAGCTTTTTGCCCGAAGGGCAGCATATCGTGCTGGTGCGGGACGAAAACGGCTGTACTTGGACGGATACGGTGACGCTCCTTGGCCCCGAAGAAATACTGGTCGAACTCGGCCCTGACGTGACCATCCAATTGGGGGAGGGCTTGGTGCTGGAGGCGCAAATCAGCATCCCATTGAGCGGGGTGGACAGCCTTTGGTGGACGAACTTGCCAGACTCCGTGGCATGCCCGCAGTGCTTGGCGCAGCCCGTGGTGCCGGAGAAAACGACGACTTATCGCATCCACATCATTGACACCAACGGCTGCACAGCGATGGACAGGGTGACGGTGGTGGTGACGTCGGAGCGCCCATTCTATGTGCCGACGGCCTTCTCCCCGAATGGCGATGGCACGAACGACCGCTTCCTCCTCTATGCAGGGCCGGAGGTGGCCAAAGTGCAGCATTTCCGCATCTTCGACCGCTGGGGCAACCTTGTTTTTTACCAGAAAGACTTCGTGCCGAGCGACCCGCAATTCGGCTGGGACGGCAGCTTCGATGGCCAGCCTATGAACCCCGCCCTGTTTGTTTGGCAGGCGGAGTTGGAGTTCGTGGATGGGTCTGGGAAGGTGTTTTATGGGGAAGTGACGCTGGTTCGGTAAGGTTGGAGTTAGGTGTTGGTTGTTTTTTAAATGGATTGATGCGAGTGGATGAAGGCACCCGGCCTGTCAGTTCGAAAAATTGCGCCTTACTCCCCGAAATACTCCACGTAGATATTTTCTGTTTCCCAAAGCTTGATGCAGTGCAACTGGCAGCCCGAAATATGGGGTTCGAGTTGTTGCCAAAACAGGATGGCGAGGTTCTCCGTGGTTGGCTGCATACCTTTTGGAATGAAAGGCACATCGAGGTTGAGGTTAGAGTGGTCCACCACGTCCACCACATAGCGCTTGATGATTTGGCTCAACTCCTTCACGTCCATCACGAAACCGGTGACGGGGTCTGGTCTGCCCTTCACCGTCACGTACAGGTCGTAGTTGTGGCCATGCCAGTTGCGGTTGGCACATTTCCCGAACCACTCGATGTTTTTCTCCTCGCTCCAGTCGGCTACCCACAGTTTGTGGGCGGCATTGAAGCGTTCTCTTCTCGTCAGGTAAACCATTTCAGTTAGGCAGTTTTCTTTGGGCGTGGTGCAAAAGGTCATTTGCCCCAAGCCTGAAAAACGGACGCAAAGGTAACAATTATCGGGTTCAACTATCAACTGCGCCTCACCAACTTTGCAATGCCTTTTTTTGCGGTGAAAATCGGGTGGGGTGGCTTTTTCATCTAAAATATTGTCCGGTTTGTTTTCAAAACAGCCAATCTTGCGGCATGATTTTTCACAGCGGCGATAGGAAATGACATTTAGCAGCACGATAAAAGCAAGGCTGTTGCAACTGGCTACTACAAAGGCCACGAAACATACGCTCTTTTGGGTGGCGCTTTTCCTGTTGTACTCGGTGGTGGAGGTGTTGTTGACCCATCATCCTTTTCTTTATACCGTGAGCAACAACGTGGTGCGGTTGATTCTGTTGGGCATGGCGGTCTATTACAATGTGTACCGATTGGTGCCGCAGTATTTGGCCGACAAGCGTTTTTTGCCGTACCTCGGTTTTCTGCTGCTGACCGTGTTCATCGTGACGCCGCTGGAGGCTTTCCTCATTTATGCCAAGTCCAGCAATTATCCCGAAATGCAGGAACAGGTGCTGCTCAACCTGAACTGGTACTTCGTGCCCAATTTCTTTGTGCTCAGCACCTCCACGGTCGTGAAAATCACGGTGGACTGGTACAACAACATCCGGGAAAAGCAGGAACTCGTCACGGAAACGATGCAGTCCGAGCTGCGTTTTCTCAAGTCCCAAATCAATCCCCACTTCCTTTTCAATACGCTCAACAGCCTTTATGCCCTGACGCTGAAGAAGTCGGACCTTGCCCCCGACATCGTGCTAAAGCTGTCGGAAATGATGCGGTACATGCTGTACGAATGCAACGAAAAATGGGTGCCATTGAGCAAGGAGGTCAACTACATCGCCAACTACCTGGAGTTGGAGCGCATCCGGCAAGGCAACCGGGTAGACATGAGCTACGAAGTGCAGGGCTTTGTCAGCGACCAGAAAGTAGCCCCGCTTATGTTTATCCCGTTCATCGAAAACTGCTTCAAGCACGGGCTTGGCAGCCAAATTTCAAAAGGTTTTGTCAATATCCGGCTCGATGTTCGGGGCAATGAGATAGATTTACACATTGAAAACAGCAAAGCCGAGAGTATGCCCAAGCAGCTACATCCACGAAGCGGTGGCATTGGGTTGGTAAACGTCCGGCGGAGGCTCGAACTGCTTTACCCCAACCGCTATAAATTAGTGGTGGAGGACACCCCAACGACCTATACCGTAAAACTGTACTTAAAACTGGAAGAATAGAGATTGCTAAATTGCTGAATTGTTAGATTGCTATATTGTTGTATTGTTAGTGATGAAAAAACAATTCAACAATTCAACAATCAAACAATTCAACAATCCACTAATTCAACAATCAAAACAATCTGAATTATGATAAACGCCATTATTGTTGACGACGAACCGCTGGCACTTGACGTGCTGGAAACTTACTTGGAAAAAATGCCGGACGTGCACCTCGTGCAGCGCTGCACCAATGCTTTTGAGGCCAACGACGCTTTGAAAAACCACGATGTTGACCTGATGTTCCTCGACATACAGATGCCGCAGCTCACCGGGATTGACTTCCTGAAAACGCTGACCGACCCGCCACTCGTTATCTTCACCACGGCTTATTCCAATTATGCCATCGAAGGTTTTGAGCTGAACGCAACGGACTACCTGCTCAAGCCCATCTCGTTGGAGCGTTTCATGAAGGCCGTGAACAAAGCCGTTGACCAGATAGAACTGAAGCGCAAGGAGAATGCCTCACACGTGGAAATCAACGAAACCGAGGACTTCATATTCGTGAAGGCGGACAAGAAGTTCGTGAAGGTGAATTTCTCGGAAGTGCTGTATATCGAGGGTCTCAAAGACTATGTCATCATTCGCACCGAAAAGGGTCGGGTCATCACCCTGCAAACGATGAAGAGCTTGGAGGACAAGCTGCCCAGCAAGATATTCCGCCGCATTCATCGCTCCTATATCGTCAACATCGGCAAGGTGGAGGCCATCTTGGGCAATATGGTGGAGGTCATGGAAAAAGGCCAGGCCAAGCACCTGCCCATCGGTAAAAACTACCGGGACGAGCTGTTGGGGATGGTGAACGATAATCGGTTGTGATTACCATTGGATTTGAGAAATGGCTTGCAAAGCGTTGGCATTCAATGTTTTGCAAGCCCCTTTTTATGAAATGATGAAGTACTTTTTCGTAAGCATTTTTATTTCCTCCCTACTGCTTCAAGCTGATACAGCTTTCGCCCAGTCCACCATTGACTGGAACACCCTCGCCGATGTGAAATTCACCCAAAAATTCTCGGAGGAGATTGGCATCAGCTACGACGAGGCGACCTTTGGCCGCTGGCTCATACCATTTAATGGAAAGGAGATAAAAATCACGGGCTATATCATCCCGCTCGATGGCATGGGCGTCACTTATGTACTGTCCCGTAACCCCAATGCTACCTGCTTTTTCTGCGGCGGGGCAGGGCCGGAGACGGTCATAGAACTCCGGTTAAAGCCCTCCGCCCTCAAGCGCTACAAGCTCGACGAGCGCCGTGCCTTCAAGGGCATCCTGCAAATGAACCGTTCCAACCTCAACCAAATGACGTATGTGCTGCTGGATGCGGAACCGAATTGAGTTGTTTGAAATGGTTTGAGGTTGTTTGAAATTGCTGTAAACCAACCAATTCAACCAATTCCCCAGCCCCCTCACACCATCTTCAGCAGCCGCATCTCATGCCACAGCGTGGTGGACATCCCGTCCTTCAGCGAACGGGGTGCATAATCCAGTTCAGCTTTTGCCTTGGCATTGTCACCGATATAGGTCACGCCCGACAGCACCCGCAAGTTCTCGGCAGAATAGTCGGGCGGCAGCGGGAAGACGACTCCCATTACCGACATCACCCTTGAGAGAAAACGCATCAGCTTGGGGCTGACGGCACGGGGCATCCGCTTTCCCGTGATGCGGTGCGCTATGCCGATGGCGTCCACCAGCGAATGGGTCGGGCCAGCGATGATGTACTTCTCGCCCGGCCTTCCTTTCTCCATAGCCGCATGGTGCGCTTGCGCAATATCCTCGACATGCGCCCAAGAGTGCGCCGCCTTTCGAGGCAACATCGGGAGCTTCCCTTTCAGGTATTGCACCAAGGTAGTGCGCACGCTGCTCGTGTCGCCGGGGCCATAGATGAGGCCGGGCATGACCACCACCAACGGCAGCCCTTTTTGAATGAAGGCAAGGGCTATCTTGTGGGCCTCCGCCTTGGTGTATTCGTAGTGGCTCAGGTACTTGCCCTCGAAATGATAATTTTCATCCACCAAAACCCCTTTGGTATCGGAGTTGACGGCCAAGGTGCTGGTATAGACCCCTTTTTGGATGCCTAGTTCCTGCATCAGTTCCAGCACGTTGCGAGTGCCGTCCACATTGGTTCGGGTGCCCTCCGCCCGGTACCTCCTGCGAGCGCCGATTTTGTACCAGCCAGCTACGTGGAACACGCCGTCGCAGCCCGTCATTGGGTCTCGCATGGATGCCTTGTCGGACACGTCGCCGTGCGCAAGGGTGCAGCCAAGCTCGGCCAATTCCTTCGCATTGGAAGGGTTGCGCACCAATGCGAGGACTTCATGCCCTTCGGAACGTAATAGCTTGGCAAGGTAGCTGCCAACAAAACCGGTGCCACCGGTGAGGAAATATTTCATGCGTACTGGTTGTGGAAGTTGGTTCAGGGCGCAATTTTAGCTGTTTTTGGGAAATTTTACGATAGCTGCCTCGTCCTGCCATGGCTTTACGCAAAAGAATACAGAGGCTTGTCCCCCTTCCAAGCCCTCCAATCCAAGACCCCAACCACGAACTTCCAACCACCAAGTACCCGCACCAATGACCAAAAGCATCGGCAACAGGATAATACTCACCGCTCCCCGACTTTGCGCCCACCGTGATTGTTGGTAACTTGGCCGTTCGTTCAAAAACCACCCTACATGCAACCTTCAATTTACCGAAACCCTTCCATTGACATCCTCGGCCTGCGGGTTGACGAGCCAATCACGATGCTGACTGATGTGTTGGTAACAGTGGTTTGCTGGTACGCCTTCTACCGGATGGGCAAAACTGGCCCCGATGCCGACCCCCGAAAAGCCAAGTTGTTTGTGTTCTTTCGTGGCTTTTTTTTGACAATGGGCATGGCCACGTTATTGGGCGGCGTCATTGGCCACAGCTTCAACTATGCCCTGAGCATTTACTGGAAAATACCGGGGTGGTACGTCAGCATGTTTTCCATTGCCTTCTTTGAGCGGGCCTCAATTTTCCACGCATTCCCGCTGATTCGGCCACGCCTTGCCCAGTTTTTTTCCGTTTTGAACATCGTGGAACTGGTGTTCTTCCTCATCGTATCCGTGGCCACCATGAATTTCATCTTCGTAATGGGCCACGCCGCCTACGGCATCCTGATAGTCACGGGCGGTTTTCAGGGCTTTGTTTATTACAAGACCAAGCACGAGGGCAGCAAGTTATTTTTGGTGGGCGTAGCGGTGGCCACCCTCGGCGCCGTGTTTTTTGTAAACGAATGGGCGCCCAGCATCTGGTTCAACCACATGGACGTGGCCCACGTGCTGATGGCCGTGGCTTGTTGGTTCTTCTATCTGGGCGGGAAAAGGATTTGTTGGTGATTGGTGACAGGAAACTGGTGATTGGTGGTGACGGGACAAGTCGTCAGGTTTCTTCCGCCACTTCCGTTTTCAAGTCCCGGTTGGCGGCGATGCTGGCGTTCAGTTCGAAGCCGATTTGCAGGATGAGGCAGTTGAGCTGAATCCAGAGCATCAGCACGATGATGGTGCCGATGGAGCCATAAACTTTGTTGTAGGTGCCAAAGGAATTGACGTAAAACGAAAAGGCAAGGGAGGTGGTGATGGACAGGATGGTGGCCAGCGTGGCACCGGGCGTTATCCATTTAAACCTCGTGCGGAGGGCCGCACCATATCGGTAGATGAGGGCAATGCTAAAGTAGAACAGCGTCAGGATGACCACCCACCGGAACACTTCGATGGTCTTCTCGGTGGTAAAGGTGAGGTTGAGGAGGTCGGCCAACCACGTGATGATAAAGTCGCCGAGGATGATGAGCACCACCGAGCCGGCCAACAAAAAGCCCAACTGAAAGGTAAGGCCAATGGCGATAAAGCGCTTTTTCCAGCCGGGCCGTTGGGTGAAGACCGGGATATGCGTCTTCTCGAAGCCCTCCATCATGGCCAACATGCCGTTGGAAGAGAAGTAGATGGCCAGCACGAAGCCCAGCGACAGGAAGCTCGAACTGGGCTTTACCATTTCCTTGATGGTGTCTTGCAGTTCCACGCCCGCATCGGTGGGCATGATGAAGCTGATATACCCGTTGATTTCATGCTCGAAACTGGCGTAAATGGGCAAGTACGTGGCCACGGTGAACAGGAAGATGATGGCGGGAAACAACGAAAGGAAGAAGCTGAACGCCATCGCATTGGCTCTCGAAAAAAGGGTGATGCGCTTTGATTCATTGAATAAGAACACCGCCACATCGAACAGCGGCACACCAAAAAAACCGGGGAGGGAGTGCGTCATCGCCCAGTTGCGCACCGCCTTCACCCAAGGGTGCTGTTCTATGGTGTCGGCGATTTGCTGGTAGGTTGGTAGGCGCACTAATTTTGGAAATTATAGTTGTTTGAATAACTAATTGGTGAATTTACCAAGGGGGCAGGCCCCCTTGGAGACAGCCCATTTCCAAGGGGGCTTGCCCCCTTGCGAAGCATAAAACATCAAACAGTTTTTCAAACCACTATAGGTATTGAATACTGAAAACTGGGAGCAAAGTTAGGGAAAGTATGGGGTTGATTTTACAATGGATTTTGTTTTGAAAAATGCCGTGGCGCTTTATCAATCCTTACCAAAAAGCAAAACTTGCACCATTCGACGTAGTTTTGCCGTTGTAGACAAGGGGAGGTTCACCATCGTTTTGGAGGAGAACTTAGATTTTCAGCAATCGAACCACCGTCAAACGTTAAATTGAAAAAGTTAGACAAACTCCTATTCACGTCATTCATACCGCCATTCATTGTGACGTTTTTCATCGCACTCTTTGTGTTCGTGATGCAAACGCTTTGGCTGTACATAGACGATATAGCGGGCAAGGGCGTCGGTTTTTTCCTGCTCACCGAGCTGGTTGGCTACCTGTCGGTGAGCATGATACCGCTCTCCCTGCCAGTGGCCGTGCTCATCTCGTCGGTGATGGTGCTGGGTGACCTCGCCGAGCGCTACGAGCTGTCGAGCATGAAATCGGCGGGGGTTTCCCTTTGGCGGACGATGGCCCCGCTGATGGTCATCACGAGCTTTATCGGGGTATTTTCCTTTTTCTGTTCCAATTATTTCATCCCCGTTTCCAACCTGAAGTTCAAGTCCCGCCTCTACGACATCCGCCAACAGAAGCCAGCGTTGAGTTTGGAGGAAAGCCTTTTCAACCAGGATTTCCAAGGTTTTTCCATCCGCATCGGCGACAAGTTGCCCGACAACAGTACCATCAAGAACGTGCTCCTCTACGACAATGCGGAGGCCAGTCAAGCCCGACTTTCTATGGTAGCGGCGGACAGCGGCAGGATGTACGGCTCCGAAGACCACAAGTATTTCGTGATGCAGCTCTACAATGGCCAGCAGCTTTCGGAGCCGAAGCCCGTCACCAAGAACGGTAGGCGCAACTACCCGATGATGCGCTCCACATTCGAGTCGTGGACCAAGGTTTTTGACCTCGACCAGTTTGAACTGGACCGCACGGACGAGAACCTCTTCAAGTCGCACCACACCATGTTGAGCAACCGCCAACTGCATGTGGCCATTGATTCCATAGACAAGGATATCAGGGAAAAATCCAGCAGGATGGCCGACAGCAACAACCGCCATTTTTACTTCCTCAACAAGCTGGCGCAAGAGAAGGCCAAGGAAAAAATGGAGCAGGAATCCAAGGAAAGACGGGCGCAGATGGATTCGACCTACTCAGGCAAGAAGGAGGCCGGCCTCATACCAGCCAGCCAGCCCGGTGCGGTGAAAAAGGACAGTGTCGCTGCGCAAAACCTCATCGCCAAACAGCCGCAGCCCAAAACGGAGCCTATCACCAAGCCCAAAAAGCAGTTGGTGCAGCCCCAACCAGCCCCCAACAAAAAAGTACCAGAAGTCGCTGCAAAGCCTGCCCCTCCCCAGATAGTCGTAGCGCCTGGCTACAAGCAGGTGCTCGACAAGCCGATTGACGAATACAACTCCTTCCTCGAAACCTTCGAACCTGAACGGCAGCAGGAGATACTGGAGAAAGCCCGCAGCCCCATCAACGTCATACAGGACCAAGCGGCTAGCACCCTGCGCTCGCTCGAAAAGACCAAGGAATCAAGGGTAAAGCACGTCTTCGAGTTCCACTCAAAGTTCAGTTTGGCATTGGCCTGCCTGATGTTCCTGTTCGTGGGCGCACCGATGGGGGCCATCGTGCGAAAAGGCGGGTTCGGCTATCCGCTGCTCATTTCCATTGTGTTCTTCATGCTGTTCATCGTCATCAGCATCTTCAGCAAGAACATTGCGGAGCGCTTCGTCATTGATGCCATCCTGGCCGCCTGGATGAACTGCCTCGTGGTGTTCCCGATGGGCCTTGCGCTCACCTACTGGGCCATGCGGGACATGGGCGTATCGCAAATCTCCGAGTTTTTCAAGTTCAAATGGCTGCTGAAATACAGGCGGACGAGGGGTTGATTTTGTTTTAAAAAAAAAATCGGGATACGACCCTAAGCCGCTCCCGATTTTAACTTAACACTCTAAATTTCAATAAAATACAGTGTTTAATGTGACCCAGCCTGGACTCGAACCAGGGACCCTCTGCTTAGAAGGCAGATGCTCTATCCACTGAGCTACAGGGCCAAACTTGCAATTAACTTTTGTGGCGGCAAAGGTAGGATTTTTCGGGATTTGAGTTTCCTTTTGCCGATGCGAAAACAGTAGATGCTTTCGGTCGGTTCCTGATTGCGGTGTTTTCCTTAACTTGCCCCTCCTTCAACCAATCAATCCTTCAATCCTTGTAAGCATGAGCGTAAAAATCGAGGAAAGCTGGCGGGCCGCCTTGGCCACTGAATATGAGCAGCCTTATTTTCAGGGCATCACGGCATTTTTGAAAAAAGAAATTGCCGCTGGCAAGGCCATCTACCCGCCGGGGCCGTTGATTTTCAATGCCTTCAACACCACGCCATTCGACCAGGTGAAGGTCGTCATACTCGGCCAAGATCCCTACATCAAGCCCGGCGAGGCAATGGGCTTGTCTTTTTCGGTGCCACGTGGCATAGCTATTCCTCCTTCGCTCCGCAATATTTACAAGGAACTGGAAACCGACATTGGCTGCGAAGTGCCCAAGCACGGCGACCTGACCCACTGGGCTGGGCAGGGCGTTTTCCTGCTCAACGCCGCCCTGACGGTGGAGCAGGGCAATTCCAACTCCCACGCCAAAATCGGCTGGCATACTTTCACCGATGCCGTCATCAAGAGGCTTTCCGACCAGCGTAACGGGCTGGTGTTCATGCTCTGGGGCAATTTTGCGAAGCAAAAAGCCGCCCTGATTGACCCCTTCAAGCACCTCGTGCTGGAGGCCGCCCACCCCTCCCCGTTGGCTGGCGGTGCCTTCAATGGTTGTCAGCATTTCTCCAAGGCCAATGAGTTTTTGGCCGCCAACGGCCAAGCGACGATACAGTGGTGCCTTTAGTTTAGGGATGAGGGATGAGGGATGAACTCGCATCCCTCATCCCTGATACCTCATCCCTCATCCCTCATTCCTGTTTCAGGTTTCCGTCTTGCATCTCCACTGTCCGGTCGCTCATGGCGGCCAGTTCCATGTTGTGGGTGACGATGAGGAAGGTTTGGTCAAAATCTTTGCGAAGCTGAAAAATAAGCTGGTGAAGCTCTTGGGAGGAAGCCGTGTCGAGGTTGCCGGTCGGCTCGTCGGCGAAGATGACGGAGGGCTGGTTCATGAGCGCACGGGCCACGGCCACCCGTTGTTGCTCCCCGCCGGAGAGTTGGGTGGGTTTGTGGCTGAGGCGGTCGGCGAGGCCGAGATAGTCGAGCAGTTCCTTCGCACGGGCTTGGGCAGCGGCCTCTGGGGTCCCCTTGATGAAAGCGGGAATGCAGACGTTCTCCAGCGCCGTGAACTCCGGCAGCAGGTGGTGGAACTGGAAGACAAATCCAATTCGAGTGTTCCTGAACTTCGCCAACTCGTTGTTCGTCAGCGAGTTGACGTTTACGCCATTAAACACGACCTCTCCTTGGTCGGCACGGTCGAGGGTGCCAAGGATATGGAGCAGGGTGCTTTTGCCCGCCCCGGACTTGCCGACGATGCTCACGATTTCGCCCTTTCGGATTTCAAGGTCAACGCCTTTGAGTACCCGTAGCTCGCCGTATGATTTATGGATGTTGGTGGCTTTTATCATGAATTGTGGCCGCCCAATTTATTGGGAAGGCCGAGCTTTCCGGCCTTCCCAATAAATTGGGCGGCCACGATGGGCAAAAGTAGCACAATAAAAAAGAGCGACGGCATTAGATGCCTCGCTCTCATAAGAAATCACCCGACTGTTATCAAGAAGGCCAAACTGCCTTCAAGAAATAAAAGATTGTACTACCATTTATTCTTAAACCATTTTACCCGAAAAATCTGCCGGTGCAAATCCCAAATTATGCTAACGTATTTTTGAAAACTTTGATAGAAAATGTCTCACCAAAGCCGTGTATGACGCTTGTTTATTCCGATGGGCAAATTAACGTTCTTTCAACAACATCGAAGCAACTTTTTTTAAGAAAATTTTAAGGATTGTGAAAAATTGCCAAAAACGTGGCCAAAAGCTCGAACCCCATCCCGTTCGCTGCATTTCAGGATAATCCGAATTTTCTACTAATTTGGCGGCTGTTACAAAACGAAGAGCCATGCTTGAAAAAATAAAGAAAGTACCGCTTTCCTTTTCGCAAATCATCAACATGAACATTGGGTTCTTCGGCATCCAGTACAGTTTTGGTTTGCAACAAACGGCCATCAACCCCATCTATTCCTTCCTCGGTGCCAATCCCGAAGAGTTGCCCCTCCTCAACCTTGCAGGACCAATGACGGGACTGATTATCCAGCCGCTCATCGGGGCAATCAGCGACCGCACCTGGAGCCCTCGGTGGGGCAGGCGCAAGCCTTTTTTTCTCATCGGTGCCATTTTTTGCAGTCTCTGCCTCTTCGTCTATCCGTTCAGCAGCAGCTTGTGGATGGCCGTCGGGCTGCTCTGGGTGCTCGATGCCGCCAACAACACGGCGATGGAACCTTACCGTGCCTTTGTGTGCGACATCCTCCCCGAAAAACAATTGCCGACCGGCTTCATGGCGCAGAGCTTTTTTACGGGTCTGGGCATCACCTTGGCCAATATTTCCCTTTTCGTGTTCCAGGGTATCGGATACCTCAAACAAGAAACAGCTTCGGGCATTCCCTACTGGGTGTTCGGCTCTTTTTTCCTCGGTTCGGTCTGCTCCATCGGCTCGGTGCTGTGGACGGTCAGCACCACCAAGGAGATACCCCCTACCGACGAGGATCTTGTGCGCTTGCGCAATGACCGGGGCGAAGGGCTGACCCGCATCCTGCGGCCCATCATTGACATCCTTTCCGCCATCGGCGACATGCCAAAGAACCTTTGGCGGCTGGCGGCGGTCTATCTCTTCCAATGGTACGCCCTTTTTTGCTATTGGCAATACATCGCCCCGTGCCTTGCAAAGACGATATGGCGCACCGAAGACTCCCACAGCGAGGCTTACAAGGAGGCCGTGGCGTTCACGGGCTTGGTAAATGGTTTTTACAATATCGTCACCTTTCTGTCTGCATTTGCCCTCGTCTATTTCATGCAAATCACGAAGGCGAAGAACGTCCACACGATATGCCTGATATGGGCGGGCTTGTCACTGTTGCTCCTGCCGCATTTTGAGGGCAGCAGGTACATGGTGCTGCTCTATATTTTCGGTTTCGGCGTGGCATGGGCGAGCATGATGGGCGTGCCTTATGTCATCGTTTCCAATGATATCCCATCCGAGCGGCGGGGCGTCTATATGGGCATCATCAACATGATGATTGTCGTGCCGATGATTATCCAAACCCTCAGCTTTGGTGTTGTTTACAAACACTTTCTTGGCAACGACCCCATCAATGCCATCATGTTCGCTGGTGGACTACTGCTCGTGGCGGCACTGCTCACGCAACGAATCCATGAGCATCGAAACATGGATGGAGCGGTGGCGATGCAAGGGGGCGGGCATTGAGAAATTGGACAAACTATTGAAATACAGTAAAACAAACCTCCTGCCGCTGGCGGTGATGGCTGGCACTTGGCTGGCAGCCAACCTGTTAGTGAACCCCGTTGGCGATTTCCCGCTCAACGACGACTTCTCTTATGGGCGCACGGTGCTCAACCTGCACACGCTGGGCAAGCTCCAATACGACCAGTGGCTCTCCATGACGCTGCTCACGCAGGTGCTGTGGGGAGCAGGTTTCTGCAAGCTGTTCAGTTTTTCGTTTACCGTGCTGCGAATCTCTACGCTCGTGCTGGCGCTTGGAGGGCTGGCCGCTATTTACCAGCTTTGCCGGGACCTTGGCCAATCGCCAAAAATCGCCCTGCTGGCCACCCTCGCCGTAACGTTCAACCCCATTTTCTTTTCGCTGTCGTTCACCTTCATGACCGATGTGCCGTTTTTCGCCTTCGGCGCAATGAGCACGTTGTACTATGCCCGTGCATTGCGGAGCGGCAAAATGAAATGGGTGCTATGGGGCAGTTTTTTCGCATTGGCGGCCACCTTCGTGCGGCAGCAGGGGCTTATGTTTCCGCTGTCGTTTGGCGTGGCTTGGCTTTTTTTGGGCGGCCTCCGGCCAAAAAGCTTGGCAATTGCCGCCTGGCCGTTGGCACTCCACTTGTTGCTGTTCTTCGCATTCTCAAAATGGCTGGAAACCTCGCAGGGGCTGCCCGACGGCTATGGCGACTTCGGGAAACTGCTACGGCGGTTGGACTGGGGCATTTTTCAGCAAATGCCGCTGCGGGTGGGCGCCATTTTGGCCTATACGGGCGGGTTCTTGCTGCCCTTGGTGGCGCTGCTGCAGCCGTCGGTAAGGTTCAAGTTCCCGACGACTTTCTCCGAAATTGCGAAGCTGCTTTTTCCTGTTTTGGCAATCATTGCTTGCGCCGCCGTTGCGTGGCACAAGCTGCCTTGGGGCAACATGGCCTACAACTTCGGCATCGGGCCTCCGCTGCTCAAGGACGGCCAATACTTTCTCAACACCGCCCCCACCTTGTCCGATGCGGCCATTCTCCTGTTGAAAATACTGGCTTTCACAGGTGCCATCGGGCTGTTTTTTGTCCTGAAAAAATACCTGCCGGGCAAGCTCCATAAGGCGGACAGCCAACGTTCCGTGATGGTTTTTGCCCTTACCAACATGACCATCTACCTCGGCTTCTTGATGCTGGACCTGCACTGCTTTGACCGCTATTTTTTCCAACTGCTGCCGTTCCTGCTCATTTGCCTTTTGCCAAGCCAACCCGTTGAACCGAAAAAATTTGCAACGGCTGCATGCGTGGCTGGCTTGGTCGTCATGGCTGCACTGTCCGTCTGCACCACCCATGACTACCTCGCCTGGAACCGGGCAAGGTGGCAGGCGCTTGACCATTTGGCCCAAGAAAAAAACATCACGCCCGACCGCATTGATGGCGGCTTCGAGTTCAACGGCTGGCATCGGCCCGGCCCCCGCTATCCCGGTGGCGGTAAAAGCTGGTGGTGGGTGTTGGACGACGAGTACGTGGTGGCCTTCGGCGACCTCGGCGGTTACCGAAAACAGCAGGGCTTCCCATTCCAACGGTGGCTGCCGCCGGGAGTGGACAGCGTGTACGTGCTAAAGCGGGAGTGAGATGGAGTATGTTGATTTCGTAAAACCGCAATCTATCGGTAGGATGACCGTTCTATCCTTTCCAAATTTTCTACTTTCGCCCGTATGAATTTCATCCATCGAATCGTAAAAATCTTGTTTGCCCTGCTATTGCTGGCCTCCTGCACCGAACTGGAGCGCCAGGTGCCAATGGGTGCTTCGCTCAGGGAAACCCCGCCCCCGCTCGACCCGAACTTGGAGGCTTTCCTGAAGGATTACCACCGTTTTTTTGAGGACTCGATGATTTTGACGCAAACTCCCGGAGCAGCCGTGGTCATCGTGAAGGACAGCCAAGTAGTCTTTGTACATGGCTACGGTCTGAAGGCGGAAGGCGAGCCAGGGCCAGTGGACGAGCACACGGTATTCAGGATTGGGTCGCTCTCGAAGGGCATGACGGGCATCCTGACGGGGTTGCTGGTGGAGGAGGGCAAGCTGGAATGGCACGAAAAAGTACAGGACCGACTGCCCGACTTCAACATGAGCAACGCCGAACAGGCCCAGCGGCTCGAAATCAGGCATTTGCTCACGCAAACGACCGGGCTGCCCTACCACGCATTTTCCAATTTAATCGAAAAAGGGTTTGACCAAAACTACGTCCTCCGCCAATACCCGTCGGCAAGGCTTGCGGGCAAGGAGGGCGAGTATTTCAGCTATCAGAACGCTGCGTTTTGTCTCATCGAGCCTATTCTGCTGGCGGCTACGGGCAGGCCGTTCAACGAGTTGTTGGTGGAAAAAATATTCCAGCCGCTGGGCATGAATGATGCCTCTTGCGATTATGAGGGCATGGTCAACAGCCACAACCATGCTCTGCCGCACAAGTACACCGCTGCGGGCTGGGCAGCCGATTCCATCACCCACCGCTATTACAAATTTGCCGCTGCCGGGGGCGTCAACGCCAGTGCCAGCGACATGGGCGAATGGCTCAAGGCCATGCTTGGCCACCACCCAGCAGTGGTGCCGCCCCGTGTGCTGAAGGATGTGTTCACGCCGGTCATAGCCACGGGGCTGGAACGGCCAACTTTGCAGGGCTTCATCCACCGGGACTCTGCCTACTATGCCAAGGGCTGGCGCATATTGGAGCACGGGGCCAACACGTTGGTCTATCATGCCGGGTTCGTCAACAACTTCCACAGTGAAATTGCCATGAGCCGCCGGGACGGGATCGGCATCTGCGTGCTGTTCAATGCCCCTTCCCCGATGGCCGGGAAGAGCATTGCCGCTTTTTTTAGAAGATGGGAGAAGGTGCGGGGAAGTATGGGGAATGTACAGTCGTGAGGATGGTCAGTTTGTTGAGCTGATTTGTGTTTGGCTTTCCTTGCTTTTTGTTCTTCAACACACCAGCCGACAACCCACCCCTTTCAGCAGTCAGCAACTGCACCTATGCATCTTCCCGGAGGTATTCCCGCAATTTTGAAACATATGCATCGAGGTTCCTGGAGTTGAAAAAACTGTCGTTCCCCTACAGCTTGTCGAGGATGTCCTTGCGGGTCATGTTGGCGTTGGGCGGCGAGGCGAGGAGCGTAAGCAGTTCTGTCAATTCGAGGTTTCGCCTCAAACCGCTTAAAATTCGTCCCTATTTTCCCACCATCACCCCATCAAAAACACCACAGGCCGCTTATCCAACCCTGCCGGCGGCACTTTCCGCCATTCGGCAATGGTTTTTGTTTGCACAAACTGCGTGGCCAGCGTCAAATCGGCAGCGATGCAAAACTTCGTGCCGGGCTGCAAAACCCGCAGTGCCTGCTCGATGATGGCCTTGTTCCGGTAGGGCGTCTCGATAAAAATATGGGTTTGATGGTGCTTGATGGCCAATTGTTCCAGCCGCTTGAGGTCGTCGGCAGGGGCCTTTGCAGAGAGGTAGCCGTGGAAGGTGAAAGACTGCCCGTTCATGCCGCTGGCCATGAGCGCCAGCAGGATGGACGAGGGGCCGACCAACGGAACCACTTCCACGCCTCGGCGTTGCGCCAGTTCCACCAGTTTTGCACCGGGGTCGGCAACCCCAGGACAGCCCGCCTCACTGAGGATGCCAAGGTCGTGGCCTTCGAGGGCTGGGTGCAGCAGGGCTTCCAGTTCGGCGGCGGGCGTGTGCTCGTTCAGTTCCTCAATTTGGTACTCCGAAATAGGCTTGGGTGGGTTTGTTGCCTTGATGAAATGACGGGTCGTTTTTGCTCGCTCGGCCACGAGGTGAGTCAGGCGGTGAAGCACGTCCACGGCGTAGGCTGGTATTGTTTCAACGGCGTCCTCGCCGAGGGGGCAGGGGATGAGGTAGAGTTTGCCTTTCGTTTGCATGGGGCGAAGGTAAGGGGATTTACGACTGGGGGGATTTACGATTTAGATTGAAGAGGCGGCAAATTCACTTATTTATTAGCCAAAAAACTTCTTTACCGCCTTTGTTTCCCAATTAAAAAACTTACTTTTGCGCTCCTTTTCGGAAAGCCTTTGCGTGACGGGCGTTGTTTTCGTGCTAATCCATTGAAAATCAACGTTTGGGACGGAAAGGACCGAATCACTCAATACTTCAAAACAGTATGCGAAATTACGAAGTAACTTTCATCGTAGATCCAGTTCTGTCGGGCGATGAAATCAAGGCGACAGCTCAGAAATATGTTGATCAGCTCCAGGAAAGTGGGGCGAGCATCGTACATGTGGATGAGATGGGGTTGCGCCAGCTTGCTTACGAAATCAACAAGCGCCACTCCGGGTACTACTATTGTGTGGAGTTCCAATCGGACGCCACTGCGTACCTTACCTCGCTCGAACTCAACATGCGCCGTGACGAACGTCTGCTGCGCTTCCTGACCATTGCCCTCGACAAGTACGGCGTAAAGTACAATGCCGACAAGCGTGAGGGCCTCATCGGCAAGACCAAGAAGAAGTCCAAGGCCACTGCGGACCTCAACACCGGTGCTGCCGCTCCCGTGGCTGCCGCTCCGAAGCCAAAAATCGTGAAGGCACAACCGCCACAGCCAGACAACCTGAAGCGCATCGAGGGCATTGGCCCAAAAATCGCCGAAGTGCTCAAGGCTGCCAACGTTGACTCCTTTGTGAAACTGGCCGCCATGACACCTGACCAAATCAAGGACCTCCTCAATGCTGCCGGCGACCGCTTCAGCTTCCAGGATCCCACGACTTGGCCAGCGCAATCCGAAATGGCCGCACAGGGCGAATGGGACAAGCTGAAAAAATGGCAGGACGAACTGAAGGGTGGTAAAGTGGTTACTGCTGCTTCAAAAGATGAGGAAGAATAGGCTTCATCGGACGTTCAACAAAAATTTTTTAACGAAAAAATTCAAAAATCATGGCTGCATCAAGAGACGATATTAAGTTTCTAAGCAATCCGAACATCGGCCAGCAACGCAAAAAGTATTGCCGCTTCCGTAAGTTCGGCATCAAATATATTGACTATAAAGACAGTGATTTTCTGCTGCAATTCGTCAACGACCAAGGCAAAGTGCTTCCTCGCCGCATCACCGGCAACTCGTTGAAGTACCAGCGCCGGGTGGCCACCGCCGTAAAGCGTGCCCGTCACCTTGCTCTGCTGCCTTACTTGACTGACTTGCTGAAATAGTTCAACTTGGTGAATGGTGAATGGTGAATGGTGAATGGTGAATGGGGCAATAATTTCCAATTTCCAATTTCCAATTTCCAATTTCCAAACCGCCGCAAACTCGCAGAACAATGGAAATTATTCTTCTAAAAAATCTCGATAAAGTTGGCCGCAAGTTTGACATCGTCAAAGTAAAGGACGGTTATGGCCGCAACTTCCTGATTCCACAGGGTCTGGCCCTCGTCGCCAACAAAGTCAACCGCAACAACCTCGACAGCTTCAAGCGCCAAGAATCGGCCAAGTTGAACAAGAAACTGGACGTGTTCAAGGCCATCGCTGCCAAGTTGAAGGGGCAAAAACTGACCATCACTGCCAAGACTGGCACTTCTGGCAAAATCTTCGGCTCAGTCACCAATATCCAACTTGCGCAAGCACTGCGCGACCAATTGGACATTGACATTGACCGCCGGGACATCTTGCTACCGGACGACCACATTAAAATGGTTGGTGAGTACACGGCCATCCTCGACCTCCACCCAGATGTGGATGCCAAGGTGGACTTCACGGTAATACCTGACGACCCAGAATTGGCCAAGCGCTTGGCCGAGGCCGCTGCTGAGGCTGCCCTCGAAGCCGCCGCAGAAGCTTCTGCCGACAACTAATTGGTTTTCAACCGAATAGGAATATAAAAGCCCATCCGCTTCGCAACGGATGGGCTTTTTTTTGTTCAATATTTTCACTTTTCATGGTCGTCGAAAACGACAGCTGCATACAAATCCGACAATTTGAATTCAATATCCAAGGACGGAATCACCAATTTGTCGTCAAGACTATCCAAAGCGGTGTAAATCCATTGCCCATCTTCCATCCGAAGGTAGTATTCTACGGCGACGGCATATTGAGAAACAAGGATGTATTGCTGCAAGGAAGGGATGCGCTGGTATTTGAAGAACTTGCCAACCCTGTCGTATGATGCCGTTGACTTCGACAATACTTCAGTTATAACTTGCGGATGCCTAACAACTAATGGATTGTTGGTATCTCTTGGGTCACAAGTAATAACTAAATCAGGGTAAACAGCCCAACGCTTTTCTCTTACCTCGGTGATGACGTTTTCGTGAAAAACCTGACAACCAGCTTTACGTAATCTCGGTATTTCGGCATTCAGCAAAATATTGGTGACGATAGTATTGTGATTCTTAGTTGTAGCTTCAATTGGAATTAGCTCACCATAACGGTATTCATGCCGCACCGCACTTTCCTGCTCGCCAGCAAGGTATTCCTCAAATGTTAACTTTGTTTTTATAACTGCCGGAACGTTCATAAGCCAATTTTTTTTCCAAAGCTAAAAGCTTACCGCTTATAAGCCAAGCACTGCCGGGTTCATACCCATGTTGGAGAAGCCACCGTCGTGGTAGAGGTTTTGCATCGTCACCATCTTGCTCAAGTCGGAAAAAAGGAACACGCAGTAGTCGGCACAAGCCTCGGCGCTGGCGTTGCCAAGCGGCGACATCTTGTCGGCATAGTTGAAGAATTCCTGAAAGCCCTTCACGCCACTGCCCGCCGTGGTCATGGTCGGCGACTGGGAGACGGTGTTCACCCGCACCTTGTTCCGGGTGCCAAAGTGGTAGCCGAAGCTGCGGGCGAAGCTTTCCAGCAATGCCTTCGATTCGGCCATTTCAGAGTAATCTGGGAAAACCCGTTGCGCAGCGATGTACGTTAGCGCCGTGATGCTGCCCCAGTCCTTCATGGCGTCCTGCTTCCACAGCGTCTGCATCACCCGGTGGAATGAGATGGCGCTGATGTCAAGCGTGGTCTTCATGAACTCGTAGTTCAGGTCGGTGTACTCTTTTTTCTTGCGGATGTTCATGGACATGCCGATGCTGTGCAGCACGAAGTCAATTTTGCCCCCAAAATGCGCCGTGGCATTGGAAAACAGGTTTTCAATGTCCGCTGTCGAAGTAGCGTCCGCCATGATGACGGGAGCGCCGATTTTCTCCGACAATCCGTTAATGGCCCCGAAGCGCATGGCCACTGGGGCATTGGTGAGCACAATATTCGCACCTTCTTCGTGGCAGCGCTCGGCCACTTTCCATGCGATGGATTGCTCATCGAGGGCGCCGAAGATGACGCCGTTTTTTCCTTGAAGTAAGTTGTTTGACATAGTTTTGATGATGAGGAATGAGGAATGAAGGATGAGGGATGAACAAGCCACGATTCATCCCTCACCCCTCATCCCTCATCCCTATTTAAAGCGTTCCCCTAAGCTCCTGCTCCCGCTCTATCGCCTCGAAAAGTGCCTTGAAATTGCCCTTCCCAAAGGATTTTGCGCCAGCACGCTGGATGATTTCGTAGAAAACCGTTGGGCGGTCCTCTACGGGTTTCGTGAAGATTTGGAGCAGGTAGCCCTCCTCGTCCCGGTCTATCAGGATGTTCAGTTTTTTCAGTTCCGCCAAGTCCTCGGCGATATGGCCGACCCGGTCAAGCACGTCTTCATAATAGGTTTCGGGGACGTAGAGGAAGTCCACGCCATTGGCCCGAAGCTGGCTCACCGTGCTGATGATGTCGTCCGTTGCCACGGCGATGTGCTGCACCCCGGCACTGCGGTAGAAGTCGAGGTATTCCTCGATTTGCGATTTTTTGCGGCCGGCAGCCGGCTCATTGATGGGGAATTTGATGTAGCCGTTGCCGTTGCTCACCACTTTGCTCATCAGGGCAGTGTATTCCGTGGAGATGTCTTTGTCGTCAAAGGTGACGAGAAGCTTGAAGCCCATCACGTCTTCGTAGAACTTGACCCAACGGTTCATGTCGCCCAGTTCCACGTTGCCCACGCAGTGGTCCACAAATTTCAGGCCGACGGACTTGGCAGGGTATGCGCTCTGCCGTGCGTCGAAGCCCGGCAAAAACGGCCCGCTGTACCCGCTGCGCTCCACGAGCGTGTGCCAGGTGTCGCCATAAGTCTTGATTGCGGCCATTTTCACGATACCATGCTCGTCTTCCAAAACAGTAGGCTCCATCGCCGACTCGGCTCCCCGCTCCACTGCTGCATTGTAGGCGGTTTCCACGTCGTCCACCCAGAGTGCGAGGACTTTGACGCCGTCGCCGTGCAGGGCCACGTGCTTCGCAATCTCATGGTCGGGCGAAAGGGCAGCGGTGAGCACCAGCGTGATTTTGCCTTGGCGCAGCACGTAGCTCACCTTGTCACGGCAGCCCGTTTCCGGCCCCCGGTAGGCCACCCACTGGTAGCCAAAAGCGGCTTGATAGTACAGCGCCGACTGCTTTGCATTGCCGACGTAGAACTCGATATGGTCGGTGCCGTTGATGGGAAAAGTGTCTGTGACTGGGATGGGGGCTGATTTGGTAAGGACTTCCATGCTCGTTTTTATTCTTTTTGTGAAAAATGTAGGGCAAAGATAGCGTTTCCGTTTTGGATTAACCTACCCATTCAGGCTTGTTCCTTTCCTTCCAAAAGCCTATGAAAAGATAAGCGTAGCGCTGCCATGCTTGGTTTATCAAGCACTTTTACAACATAAATTTGCTGTGCCAAAACGGTTATGTTGCTTATTCCCCCTCCTAACCCAACACTATTTGCTATCGGATAGAAGACCGATTTGACCGCCTTTCAAAGCTTGTCAAGTGAGGACTTTACTTACCTTGGTGCTTCATTTTGATAAAATCATCCGATGAAAAAATCATTCTACTTTTCTGCCGCTTTGGTCTGTGCGCTCGGACTCGTTTCCCAGCAACTCAGCGCCCAGTGCCTCACTTGGTCTGCGCCAGCACCACCAAGCACCTACATTGATTTCAACAGCCTCTTCTCGGGAGCGCCCTGCGACGCAGGTGCCGGCTGTCCGTTCAATGAGATAACCAGTTTCGAGGTCTATGCCTCCGAGGCATATTCCTGCAACAATTTTCAGGCGGGAGGCATGTATGCGTTCAGCATCTGCAATGGCCCAGGGGCAGGCTCTTGGGTGCCCGAATTTACCATCATCGCCCCCAGCGGCGCCGTGGATGCCTTTGGTCCCGGCGACGGTGACGGCTGCACCATCACCTGGACGGCCACTGAAACCGGCACCTACACCATCGTCATCAATGAGGCTGGCAACTGCCCCGGCGGCCCCAACACCAGCGTTGACAACGGACATCCGGCATTGACCTGCCTCGGCGGTGCCAATTGCCCCACGACCCTGTGTTCGGCTGGCCAATTGGTCAACACCGCCCCCGTCAATGCCTGTGGCACTGGTGCCACGTTCAGCATTGCGACGGACGGCTCGCAGGTCACGCCCCCGAACGGTGGGCACGGCTGGTTCTTCAACGACGCACTGGGCGGCACTGGCGGCGTGTCGGGCGGTTTCACCCTCACCGGAGTCCCCTATTCCGGCACCTACAACGCAGACTTGAACGGCGTCTTGAGCGGCAACTCATTGCCCCCGCTGGTAGGCACATGGGTTGTCAAAAGCGTCACCTACGTGTCGGCCATCAACCCCTCCGGCACCGTTTGCAGCACCTCCAACGACTCCCTCATCGTCTCCTTTTCTCCTACCGCACCACCAACCGTTATCGTTATTGACAACGGCAACAGCAGCGCAACCGCAACGGCCACGGGAGGCACCAGCCCATACGGCTACCTTTGGTCAAACGGCCAAACCACGGCAACGGCCACAGGATTGCCCACTGGCGACTACTCGGTGGTGGTGACCGATGCGAATGGCTGCACGGCAATGGCCTCCGTTGGCGTAGTTTCGGGGACAGGCGATGTAAATGGATGGGCGGGTATTTCCATTGCACCAAACCCTACCAGCGGTCAGGTATTGGTAAAATGGACGCCCGGAACCGCCGACCATGTGGCGGTAAACATCCTCGACGTAACGGGTAGAGTGGTCGCCACTTCGGCGGGTACGGCCTCCGCTGGACAGATGAGCTTTGACCTTTCTGGCCAGCCCTTTGGCGTTTACTTCGTAAAATTGACGGTCGGCGGCAATACCCTTGTCCAGCGGTTGTTGTTGGCCCGCTGATAGACGAAAAGTCTGATGAACACCACACCTATCGGCATCTTCGACAGCGGTTACGGCGGCCTCACCGTCCTGCGGGAAATCGTGCGGCAGCTCCCAGAATACGACTACCTGTACCTCGGCGACAATGCCCGTACTCCGTATGGCCCACGGGATTTTGACACCATTTACCGTTATACGCTGGAATGTGTGCAGTACCTGTTCGGGCAGGGCTGCCCGCTGGTCATCCTTGCCTGCAACACGGCTTCGGCCAAGGCGCTGCGCAATGTCCAGCAATTGGCGCTGCCCACAATAGCATCTGACCGCCGGGTGTTGGGCGTCATCCGGCCCACGGCGGAGGTCATCGGGCATTTCACCAAAACCAAAAAAGTGGGGGTGCTCGGCACGACCGGTACCGTGCGGTCGGAAAGTTATGTCATTGAAATCGGGAAGTTTTTCCCGGACGTGGAAGTATCCCAGCAAGCCTGCCCGATGTGGGTGCCGCTCGTCGAAAACGGCGAACTGGCTGGCCCCGGCACCGATTTTTTTGTGAAAAAATACCTCGACGAACTGCTTGCCGCCTCGCCAGGCATTGACACGCTGTTGCTCGCCTGCACCCACTATCCGCTGCTGGAACCCGTCATCCGGCAATTTTTACCGAAGGAAATCAATATCCTTTCGCAGGGCGAAATCGTAGCCCGCAGCCTCGCTGACTACCTGCAACGCCACTCCGAAATGGCAGCAAGGTGTTCCAAAAACGGCCAGCGCAACTTCCACACCACTGGCGATACCGCCGATTTTGACGGCCATGCGACGGCATTCTTTGGAGCGGCAGTCGCTTCCCGCCACGTCAACCTGCATTAGGGTAAAAAACTTGTAAATATTTGCAGTGCCGCCCCCGACGTCGGTTGTGCCATTGCCAAAGTTTGCAGTGCCGCCCCCGACGTCGATTGTGCCATTGTAAAAGTTTGCAGTGCCGCCCCCGACGTCGGTTGTGCCATTGTAAAAGTATGCAGCGCCGCCCCCGACATCGGTTGTGCCATTGCCAAAGTTTACAGTGCCGCCCCCGACGTCGGTTGTGCCATTGTAAAAGTTTGCAGGGCCACACCCGAAGATTTGGGCATTTTTCCAAAACCAGAAATGGCATCCTGAATGTTCAGGATGCCATTTCTAAAAGATGACCGTAGGGAAAAACTCAGGCGCAAGGCCGTGCGCTGTCAAAACGACGGCACATAAATCTCATAAGTATAAACAATCTCCAGCTCGCTATTCGCCTTGATGGGCGTTTCCCAGCACACGTTTGTTTTGCGGTTGCGAGGGTTGTTCGGGTTGATGACCTCTTCTTTTAGCCACTCCACCGTGGTCTTTTTCAGGTTGCCGACAATGGTGCGCTGCAAGCGCAGGTCAAGTTGTTTGTCCTTGAAATTTTTCACCTTGACCTTGCCCTCCACCTGCACGAGGTCGAAGCTGAAGCCACGGCGCTTGTCCGTCCAAGCGGCGGTTTGGCGGCTGGTTTCCCGCTCGGCCTGCTCCACCTTTACCTCCACGGCCTCGGTCAGTTTCACGAAGGTCTTGCCACCCGTGGGCGTGTAGGTCAGCAGGTCTTGGCTGATGGGGCGGCGCTCGCCCTGCGTGTTCAGCACAAAAATGGGCGCCGTGGTCCAGGGCTGCTTGGTCTTGTTCTCCAGGCGCAGGGTGTGGAAGGTTTTGTTGACCTGCGGCGTGAACAAAAACTCCGGCTCATAGTAGCGTTCGTTGTCATTGTTGCCCGGCAATTGGCACTCGTATATATGCGCCACGTCCACCTTTTCCCTGAAAATGGGCTGCATGGAGCGGCCACCCTTCGGCAACGAAAAGTTTTTAAGGGTGTAAAAATAGAGGTCTTCGTTGCGGCTGCCCTCGGCTTCCTCCGGCCCGGCCATTGTTTCCATGTCGCCGCCGTATGCCACCTGCTGCGACATCAGGGCATTCGAGAAATTGGCGTTGTAGCGCTCGGTTAAGGCAATGGGGCTTGCAACCCGCAGAAAATCAACGAGGTAAGCCAGTCGGTTGGCGTAGGCAAAATTCGGTACGCCCACCACGAGGTTAACGGTCGTGCTGGCGATGTCCTCGGCATCGTTGGCCACCTCACCCTGTAAAACGAGCGTTCCGGTGGTTTCGCCCGTGAGTTCGAGCAGGTATTCGGGCGCCCAGTTGAGGCCGTTGGCCAAGTACATCATATCGAAAGGCTGTTCGCCTTTTTTGTTGTTGAAGCTGACCTCGAACAGGTGGCGGGGTGTCACTTTCTGCAACGAGAAGTCGAGGGTTGGCTTGCTCCCAAACAGCACGTATTGGATTTTCCCTGCGGGAATGGTGGTCCAACTGCCCTGCTGCGATTGAATGGTCACGAGGCTTTGAGCCGAATACTGTGGTTCGCCCTTTTCGTTTTTGTGCGAAGGGCTGATGCTGACGAGCGTGCCGGACACTTCCGGTTTTTCGCTCAAATAGCCGGTCATTGTTTTGCCGATATTGCTGCGGAGCAAGTCCCAAATTGCCACGGCGGCCTCGGTTTTTTGCTCCCGCAAGGTGTCAGGGTAGCTCGCCACACGGGTCAGGCTGCCCTCTGGCGAGCTGAACCAGAGCGTGCCGTACAGCGCTTTCGGAGCAGGGTCGGGCAATAGGAACTTGCCGTTGGTAGGCTTCAATGTGCCGGATTTCAGGTAAAATGCCTGGCCGTTTTTGAAAATGGAAATGCTTTGCGTGGTGAGCGATGGGTTTTGGGCAGTCATTTTTGCGAAGCAAAAAATGGAAAATGCTGACAGGAGGATTTGCTTTTTCATGCCGTTGATATTTGCTTTTGAAAAAAACGGAAAGATTGAAAAACAAATGTAGGTAAGCAGGTTGGGAATATGGGCAACCCCAGCGCAATTAGGGCTTTCTTGTAAAAATTGTCACTCCCTAATCTGTCGCTTTTGTCATAGCCGAAGGCCATGACAAAAGCGACTTAGAGAGACATAAATCGGCAGGCAGCACAAATCACTCGTCCCCTTCCTTCTGCTTTTTCTTTTTGTGCTTCAGCACTTTGGCCTCGAAGTAGAAAATGATTTCCTCCGCAATGTTCTTTGACTGGTCGCCCACACGCTCCAGTTTGCGAATCATGGACATCACGAGCAGCGTGTTGCGCACTTGGTCGGGGTAGTCTCGAATGCACTCCATCACGAGGTCAAGTGCTGCTTCGTCTATTTTGTCGAGCATTTTGTCCCGTTTGAACATGGTGCGGGCCAGGCGGGTATCTTCCTTGTCAAAGGCTTCCAAACTGTCCGCAACCATCTCGTTGGCGATGGCGTGCATCTCCAACACCCGGGTATGGTCCAGGATGGCCTTGTTGAAATCTTGGTCGGCATCCAATACGAAATCGGCCACACTGGCAGAAATGTCGCCTATGCGCTCCAGGTTGTTGCAGATTTTGAGAGAGGCGAGCACCAACCGCAAGTCGGTGGCCACGGGCTGGAACAGGGCAAAGATGTTTTCGCAGTCCCTGTCAATTTTCAGCTCATAAGAATTGACCCGCTTCTCGTTCTCCACCACCTCCTCGGCGAGGTCCCGGTCGAAATTGGTCAATGACTCCTTTGCCTTTTCCAGTTGGTTGATGACCAAGCGCCACATCTCGATGATGTCGGCTTTGAGCATTTTGAGTTCGGAATCTAAATGTGTCATTCGATTGCGGATTTGGGATTGCGGATGGCGGATTGGGTTCCATTCATGTCATTCCCGTAGGGAACCCAAACTGCAATTCGCAATCAATTTATCCAAAACGTCCAGTGATGTAATTCTCGGTTTCTTGTTTTGAGGGGTTGGTGAATATCTTTTTCGTCTTATCAAATTCGATAAGTTCGCCAAGGTAGAAAAAACCCGTGAAGTCGCTCACCCGCCCTGCCTGTTGCATGTTGTGGGTCACGATGATGATGGTAAAATCTTTTTTCAACTGAAAAATCAAGTCCTCTATCTTCCCAGTCGAGATGGGGTCGAGCGCCGATGCTGGTTCGTCCATGAGGATAATGGACGGTTCAATGGCCAGCGCCCGTGCGATGCAGAGCCGCTGCTGCTGCCCACCGGACAGCTCGAAGGCAGATTTTTTAAGCTTGTCCTTTACTTCGTCCCACAATGCCGCCTCCCTTAGTGTCTTTTCTACTTGGTTTTCAATGAAGCTTTTGTCCGTGATGCCGTTCACCCGTAGGCCGTAGGCCACGTTCTCGAAAATGCTTTTAGGAAACGGGTTGGGCTTCTGGAAAACCATGCCCACATTGCGGCGGAGGTGGTCAATTTCGGAGCTTTTTAATTGGTAGATGTCCTGGCCGTCAATCAGCACCTGCCCTTTGATTTGAATATCTGGGATGAGGTCGTTCATGCGGTTGAGCAGGCGCAAGTACGTTGATTTTCCACAGCCAGAGGGGCCGATGAGTGCCGTCACGGTGTTTTCCAACATGCTAAGGTTGATGCCTTTCAGTGCATGGAAATCACCGTAGTATAAGTGGACGTCCTTTGATTCGATTTTGAAGGAGCCTTCTGCTTTTTTAAGTTTTTCAGCCATTTGATAAGGATAAGTGCTGCCTAATATTTAATCTTCTTTTTGATTCTTAAATACACTGCTATTGCATTCATAAAAAACACGATGCACAATAGTACGATTATCGCTGCGGACGCATTTACCAGAAATGCTTTTTGGGGGCGCGATACCCAGTTGAATATTTGAATGGGCAGCACCGTGAAATCTGACGTGGGTGATGTAGGCACGAATGGCACATAAGCCAATGCCCCCACCACTATCAAAGGTGCCGCTTCGCCAATGGCACGGGAAAGTGCAATGATGACGCTGGTGATGATGCCGCTGGAGGCCGCAGGCAATACCGTCCGTCGGATGGTCTGCCATTTGGTGGCGCCCAAGGCGAAGGATGCCTCTATCAACGACCTGGGGACAGCCTTGAGGGCTTCACGGGTTGCCACGATGATGATGGGGAGTATGAGCAATGCCAGCGTCATTGCGCCAGCGAGCAAGCTGCCGCCCATTTGGAGTTGGTAAGTGAAAATCTCCAACCCTAATAAGCCGTAGATGATGGATGGTATGCCGGCAAGGTTGGCGATGTTGAGTTCTACGATGTTCCCGAAGCGGGTGCGTTTAGCGTACATTTCGAGGTAGATGGCTGCGCCGATGCCGCCTGGGATTGCGAGTAGGGCGGTCATTACCATGATCCAGACCGTGCCCATCAGTGCGGATAGGATGCCCGCTTTTTCAGGGAGGCGGGAGGAGTAGCTCGTGATGAAGTCCCAACTCAACCTTCCAAGCCCTTCAAACAGGATGTTCCCGATGAAAATGGCGAGCATGATCAGTCCAAAGAACGTGCAGAACAAGCCGAAGTATTTGAAAGCCCCATCCTTGGCCCTTTTGATTGTTTCGTACCGCTTATTCATATTTGCGATGGTATTTTTTGTTGAACCAATGGCCGATGTTGTTCAATATGAACGTAAATACAAAAAGCGTGATGCCTGCTGCAAATATGGTGCGGTACTCCAATGAATTTTGAGGCACATCGCCCATACTTACCTGCACGATATAAGTGGTGATGGTTTCGATGGGCACCAGGGGGTTCAGCGTGAGGCGAGGCTGCTGCCCAGCGGCCACTGCCACTATCATCGTCTCGCCAACTGCCCTGGATATGGCAAGCAAGACGGATACAATGATGCCGGACGCTGCCGAGGGCACGATTACACGGAAGGCAGTCTGTAAACGGCTGGCACCCAATGCCAAGGAGCCGTGCCGAAGGGAAATTGGCACTGCAGATATGGCATCATCGCTTAGGGACGAAACATAGGGGATAATCATTATGCCCATGACGAACCCTGCCGAAAGGGAATTGAACCCCGCCATTTCTGGGAAAAACGATTGGAGGAACGGCGTCACCACCGTGAGTGCAAAAAAGCCATATACCACGGTCGGCACGGCAGCGAGCAACTCAAGGATGGGCTTTATAACGGTCTTGAATTGCTCGTGGGCATATTCATTAAGGTAGATGGCGATGGTGAGGCCAATGGGCAGCGCCACCGAAATGGCAATGAGTGACGTGAGAAATGTGCCGCTTAATAGTGGGAGAATACCAAAATGCTTGTCAGCAAAAAGTGGCGTCCATTGCGTGTCGGTGAGGAAATCCACGATGGAGACTTCGGTGAAAAAAACGAAAGCTTCGGATAAAAGCACATACAAGATGCCAATAGTCGTCAACACCGTTAATAGCGCACAAAAGGCGAGGACCGAAACAATTATTTTTTCTTTGATTACCCGGCTGAACAACATCATAATGAATTGAGCGGCTCCGCAAAAAGGCTTTCCGAGCGCATTTTACGTTCGGAAAGGTCTCCTTATTTCAATGGTTCGTGAGGTTTTGAGGTTTTGGGGTTCTTAGGTTAGGGGACGCAGGCAATTTTTTGAACGGGATACCTTTTTTGCAACCTTTCAAAAAATAATTTGGCACATCACCTTCTCCCCAATCCTTAAAACCCTAAAACCTCAAAACCTCACGAACCATTATTATTTGCTATTGATGGGTTTTGACGAATTCATTCCATTTGCTGCGTTGAGCATCATACTGGGCATCCTCCATTGGAATGAATCCAACCTCCCTTGAAAGTACACCAGCATTGTCAATGTAAAAATTCACAAAAGACTGTATCTCAGGACGTTTGACCGCCACACTGTTGATGTAAATCAATAGCGGACGAGAAAGTGGAGCGTAGGTCTGGTTTTTCACCGTTTCTACGGATGGCAAAATGGCGCCCTTGCCATTTGCGTCGTTTTGGTCATCTACTGGGACGAGCTTTAATTTGTCCATATTGGCTTCATAGTAGGCGTAGCCGAAGAATCCGAGCGCATTTTTATCGTTCATAACGCCTTGCACCAACACGTTGTCATCTTCGCTTGCCGTATAATCACCACGGCTGCTGTGGCTTTTGCCAACGATGGCTTCTGTAAAATAATCGTAAGTACCGGATTCGGTGCCTGCGCCGTAGAGGTTAAATTTTTCGTTGGGCCATTCCGGGCGGATTTGGTTCCATGTCTTGATTTTGCCCTGTGCTGCTGGTTCCCACATCTTTTTCAGCTCGGAAACCGTGATGTCTTTTACAAAGGTATTTTGCGGGTTTACCACAATGGAAAGCCCATCGAAAGCAACCTGTACCTCGGTGTAATGAATGTTGTTCTGGTTGCAGGCCGCAATTTCTTCCTCCTTGATGGGGCGGGAGGCATTGTTGATGTCGGTTTCGCCGCGCCCAAATTTTTTGAACCCGCCACCTGTCCCAGATAATCCTACCGTCATTTTCACGTCGGGCTGTTCTGCTCTGAACTCCTCGGCAACAGCTTCAGAAATGGGGTAAACAGTACTTGACCCGTCTATTCTGACCTCACCTTTCAGTTTGCCACCAGCGCCCTGTTGGTCGGCATTTTGTTTGCCGCCACATGCGCCCAACAATAAAGAAACTACGAAAAGGGCGATGAATTGAATTTGAGTTTTCATTGTTAATGTTTTTGCAGATTGAGAGATTCTCCCAAATTAATGGACAAACCTCTTAAATCTTTCCAAATTATTTAGCTTGTTTACTTAAATTTAATAAGCGGTTAAGGCATTTGCACTTTAGTTGCTTTTTCTGGTTTGTTGAAATTCCTCAGATTGGCAAATGTTCTGTCACAGAAGGTCCCTTCTGTTTGAAGTGTGCCAAAACCTAAAAGTTCAATTGTGCCTGCAGCCGCAGCAGCCGCCCTTCTTGCAGGTTGCCCTGCTTCGCAAAATCCTCAAAACGGCGCTTGGAAATGGTGTACATGGCCACCAGCTCAAAGTTCTTGGAAGGCTGCCATTCCAGGCCGATTTCAGTTTCCGTCACGTCGTAGCTGCGGGCGTCCAGTTCGTGCTTTTTGCCGCCCTCGTAGTGCTGGAAGCGGGTGAACGGGATGATGATGTGCTTGCCTTTTTTCACCATATAGGAAAGCGTCACGTAGCCGCCCTGAAGGTCACGGGTCTCGATGGAATCGGTGGCGGGGTTGAACTGAGGGCCTTTGCCCATGTTGTACTCCGCCTGTATGCCGAAGGGCTTTGGGTACAAAATGAACGATGCGGCCATGCGCTGGTCGGTGTAGCTGCGGTCGGCGACGTACTTCACTTCCTTGCTCAATTGGTCGGTGGGCATGACCCATTTGCCCGTGTAGCCTTGCAGGCTGGCCTCTACGATTTGGCCGTTTTTGAGCTCAAAAGGCCAAGTGATTCGGCTGACGATATGCGGCTCGTCGTTCAGCTCTGGTTTGTTGGCGGTCTGGCCATTGTAGGCGCCGAAGGCGAAAACACCATAATCGCCTGAGCCTTTCAGTCCGTCCCTCACGAGGCTGGAGAAGAGCTTGCGCTTGCTTTCGGGTGCCCAGTAAAAGAACACGCCAAGGTCACGCTCGTTGCTCACGGCGCTGTTCATGGCATCGTGGCGGTCGAGCGGCAGGCGGTTTTGGCTCGATTGCAGGTTTTCAAAACCAAAAGGCACCTTGCTCTGCCCGATGCGGAAACGGAACTCGTTTTTGTCGTCCAGCCCCAAGTCGAAGTAGGCATCCCGAAGCTGTCCGAAATGCAGTCCCGTGGAAGAGGCGGAGCTGGCAAAGTCTGGTTGCACATAAAAATAGACCCGCTTGCCCACTTGCCCAGAGAAGATAAGGCGCATCCGGCGGATGAAAAAGCCACCGTTGTCGCCCCAAGAGCGGTCGCACTGCTCGCACTTGAGGTTTTCGTTGGTCTCCAACAGCCGGTTGTAGCGCACCTGCATGTAGCCCCGGAGGGAAATGTTCTCAAACCATTTTTTTTCTGTTTCGGGCTTTGGTAATACTGCGATGTCGGTGGGTTGTTGTGCCAGTGCTTGCGCAGCTAAAGCCATAAAAAGGCAGGTGAATAGTTTTGCCACAAACTGCTTGAGCAGCCTGCGACGATTGGTCGTGACCATTTTTTAGTTTCTAATTAAGAATTAATAATACCGTTTTCTAAAATCAGGGCAAAATTCTTATTGGAGCGTGAATACAAGATGAATCAAATATTAAGTCTGTGTTAAGTTTTTGGGGTTTACACAAACTTAATCTTGCCTTAGCGCAGCCTTAGCACCGGGCGGATACTTTTGGCGAGTTTTCTAATTAAGAATTCTCCCTGCGGGGAGTCAGGAGTCGTATGTAAATGCGGCTCCTTTTTTTTGCCCATTATCATGGTTCTGTGGGTGCATATTACCGTTTGTACCTCAACTTTACTTCCTTTGTGTAGTTGAATTGCGATAAAAAAATGGAACATGAAGGTACTGCTCATTGATGACGAAATCTCTATCAACGGCTTCATCAACAAGGGATTAGTGGAAAATGGGTTTGAAGTCACGCAGGCTTTTGACGGCGAAATGGGCTTGCGCCTCGCCCGCAACGGTGGCTTCGATGTCATCATCCTCGACCTGGTCATGCCGGGCATCAACGGGCTGGAGGTCTGCCGCAAGCTGAGGGTGGAGCACCACCTCCAGACTCCCATCCTCATGCTCACGGCCCTTAACACCACGCAGGACGTGGTAGAGGGGCTTAATATGGGTGCGGACGATTACCTCGGCAAGCCCTTCAAGTTCCAGGAGCTGCTCGCACGGGTGCGGGCGCTGGGCCGCCGGAGCGGAAGCCTCGCCAAGCCAACCAACCTGCTCCAAGTTGCCGACTTGGTAATGGACTTGGACCAAAAAAAAGTGGTCCGGGATGGACTTGAAATGCAATTGACACTGAAAGAGTTCTTGCTATTGGAGTGCCTCATCCGCAACAAAAACCGGGTGTTGTCCCGCCTTGATTTGTTGGAAAAGGTCTGGGGCATCAACTTCGACACCGGCACCAACGTCGTGGACGTTTACATGAACTACCTTCGCAACAAAATTGACAAGCCGTTTGACCAAAAGCTCATTCAAACGGTGGTCGGGATGGGCTATGTCATACGAGAATGAAACGCAAAGCTCCCAATTCCTCAACATGAAAATCCGCAATCGCCTCACCCTTATCTATGCTTTGACCGCCTTCGCAACGATGCTGGCTGGTGGGATTTTCATCTATTGGTTCACCGCAAGGTTTCACCACAACGAGTTCTTCCGACGGCTCGACGAGCGGGCCGAAATCACCAAACAGATTTTTTTGGAGAAAAACGAGACCGTCACGCAAGTTGTAAGGGAGAAGTTCTTGCACACGCTGGACGATGAAGAGGAATTTGTGACCACCCTCCAGCCCGATGGGCGTGACTCCTTGAACAAGCTGTTTTACCCAGGTTTGGGCAGCGAAATTTTGGAGGAATCCAGCGTGTTCTTTTGGCAAAAGGAGCGGCAGGGCGTTGCCAAGCGCTACCTTTTGCCGGGAGGCGATTATGTGGTCGTCGTGACGGCATTGGATTTCTTCGGCCAGTCCAAGCTGATGAACCTTCGGAAAATCCTGCTCATTTGGACAGCACTTTGTTGTCTTATATTAATAGGTGTCGGCTATTGGGCCACCGGCAGGGCACTCCGCCCGCTGGAACTGAAAATCCTAAAAGCCAGTCGCATCAGCGGCAATCGGCTCGACCTGCGGCTGGAGGTCAAAAACCCGCACGACGAAATTGGGGCGCTTGCATTGGCCTTCAACTCCATGCTCGACCGGCTGCAGGCGGCCTTTGAGGCGCAGCGGCGCTTCGTCAGCAATGCAAGCCACGAACTGCGCAACCCCATGACGGCCATCATTGGCGAAGCCGAAGTGCTGCTCGCCAAGGAGCGAAGCCCCGAAGAGTACAAGGCTGCCCTGCACATCATTCAAACCGAGGCAGAGCGCTTGGAGCGGCTGACCAATAACTTGCTCTTGCTGGCCAGTTCGGATTCCATGGCCCAACTGCCCACTCATCGGTCTGTCGCCCTGGATGCGTGCGTGATGGAGGTATTGGAAAAATTTCCGGCTGACCGCCTGATGCTCAATCTACCCGACACGGACACAAAACTGATGGTGAGTGGCAATCCTTCCCTGTTGGCCGCTGCCATTTCCAATATTTTGGACAATGCCTTCAAGTTCAGTGGCGACCAGCCCGTAACGGTGAGCCTGACTGCCAATCACACTGACTGCCACCTGAAAGTCATGGACATGGGAATTGGGATACCAGCAAATGATTTGGGCAATATTTACCAGCCACTCTTTCGTGCCCAAAATGCAAGGAGGTTTCGGGGCACCGGCTTTGGTTTGCCGTTGGCAAAAAAAATAGTCGAGTTGCACGGCGGCCAATTGGAAGTGCAATCCGAGGAAGGCATGGGGACGACGGCGTCTGTTTACCTACCGCTTTCTTTGCCAAATGAGGCCACTGCTGCAATGCGTACCTAAGGCATTGAATAAAGCGAAGGTTAGCCTCAAGCCATCGTATCGCTTCCCAAACGCTTGATTTTCAAGTTGGGGGAGCATGGAGAAAGGTCAAAAACTTACCCCTATTTCATTGGGCGTAAGTACACCGTCTTTTTAATGGGGTTGGCAAAGTCGAAGCCACTGGAATCCAACTCCATGAAAACGGGGAAAAAGTAGGGCCTGCTCACGATGAGCCGGTATTTTTTTCCGGTGAGGATGGGCAGTTCCAAGGTGCTGTTCTCAGACCGTAGGATTGTCACTTCGATGGTGCCTGTTTCCATGTTTTCCAGTTCGATGTTGCAGCCATAAAGTGCAGTATTGTCCAGTTCGCTCCTGGTGTTGACCAAAAGGCTTCCGCTCAGGATACCCGAAAAAACAGAAAAATCGGGGCAACCCTTGGGTGCGTTCTGGCAGTTGTCGTTGGGCCTGTTAGAGCAGAAATAGCTGGTCTTGGTTGGTTGGTGATAGCTGAAGTGCAATTCGTCGAAGGCAGAGTTGACAGCACCCAGGTTATCAGGGGCTTCCCACGTTCCGGTGGTGGTTTTTTCGCAGCGGTACACGTCGAAGCCACCTTTTCCTTCCGGCTTGTTGGAGCTGAAAAACACCATCTGTCCGTGGGTGAAAAAATGGGGCGTCACCTCGTCGTGTTCGGTATTGTAGGGGAGGTTGACGGGGTTGCCGAAGGTGCCGTCCCGCTCTACGGTGCAAAACCAAATGTCAAAGCCACCCTTGCCGCCCGGCCTGTTGGAGGCAAAGTAAAGCACCTCTTTTTTCAACAAAAAATCATAGCCGCAGGCGGGATGGGTGTTGATGGTACCTGATTGATTGATGTGCTTTGGCAGTGCAACGATATTCCCCCAAGTACCATCGTACTGCTTGGCACGATACCAGATTTCACTTTTCCCCTGCTGTACTAAATGGGATTCTTTAAAAATGGTGTAGTAAATCCTATCGGCTGCCAAATTGAGGGTGGCATAAGCGGCGTGCGTCTCATCCTCTTTGGGGTTGATGGTTTGCAAGGTGGCAGGTCCATTCCGCATCGTCGAGAACAGCCGACTGACCTTGCCCGTACCCAGCTTCTTCGGAACGGAAGCCGAAAAATAGATTTTGTCCCCATAGCGAAAGGGAGCGAGCACATTGCCGCCAACGTTCAAGCTTCCGCCCACCAGTTTGACCTCCCCACTGGATGCGGAGGGTTGGTGCGCCACGTGCGGTTCTAACTGCTGTGCTTGAATTTGTCCAACAAAAAAACAACACGCTAACAAGGGTTTCAACAAATACAAGTGCTTCATTATTGATTCGGACAAGGATGGACTAAGAAGCTGTTAAGACTTTGCTGGTTGAGAAAAAAGCGTGATTTTCTGTCCCAAAGTAGTTTAGCCAAAAGAGAAAAGCCTAAACAGCTTCTTGGTTAACGCCCCGATTAAGGCTCCGGTTTTGCGCCGAAGAAGAGAACCCTGCGTGGCGGTAGCTGACAAGGTTGCTGCCGATTGCAAAACAAAGGTCTCTTGCGCTAAAAATTCGAGATTCTGTCGTTTTTTGAGTGGTTGTGAATGTCGCTGCTTTGGTATGGCCAAGTATAAAAATTGGTTGCCAAAGGTAATGGTTTTGTTTTGATATGAACCGCCGCAAATTTTCAGCCATTTGAGCCAATCGTTTATACCTTTGGTCAAAAATTCACAGAAATATTTCAACATGAAAATTCAATTACAACCACTGCTTTTGCTGGCCATTTTTGTAGTAGTATTTGGTCAATCCTGCAAGAACGACAGGCCTGTTTCCGCCGAGCCAACCCCACTGGCGTTGGAAACCAAGGTAATTGAGCGCAAGAACGGCCCGGATTGCGACAAGCCAGATACCCTTGTCTTCAATTGCGCCCAAGTTATTTTCAAATACCCCTTTCTCAAAGATGGCAGCGACTCGCTCCGCCAAGCCGTGGACAATTGGTCACGGGAGTTCATGACATCTTGGGTCGGCATGTCCGAAGAGCCGGACAACCTTCCCCCGCTCGACGAGGCCATTGCTAATTTTTTCAACATGCACCAAGAGCAGGTAAAGGAAATGCCCGATGCCCCTGCCCACTATATGGCAGAAACCGTTGACACGGTGCTGCTAAACGATGGCAAATACCTTACCCTAAAATTGGACGGGTACAGCTTCACGGGCGGTGCCCATCCGGGTGCCAGTTCCACCGTGGCCACCTTTGACGTGGCCACCGCAAAAAAAGTCACGCTCGACCAACTCGTGACAGACCTTGGCGCATTGCAGGCCATTGCGGAGAAAAAGTTCCGGGAAGTGCGGGCCGACCTCTTCAAGCCAGCGAGCCAAGATGATGCCGCTTTTGAGTTCGATGAGGGGTTCCCGTTCAAGTTGGCCGACAATACAGGGTTGGTCAAGGACGGGATCTATTTCATTTACGTTCCCTATGAGGTAGGCCCTTGGTCTATCGGCGAAACGGAATTTGTACTGCCGTTTAGCGAGATTGAAAGCATCAGGAAATAAGCCTGGTCAGGTTGCTGGTTTTGCGCATTAGGATTCAAGATATGGCGTCCCAAAACCAAAACCAGCAACTTGGCCCCCATCCCTGAAACCAGTGAAATTTGCCGCTCCGCTCCGCTGCGTGTAAGCTTGTTCGCAGAAGGTTTCTAACTTTGACGAGTATTACCGTCTATCCCACCACTTAAGAACAACTTGCTTCCTGACCTTCGGAAAAAACGATTGAAACATCAGTCACCAAATTCCGTACATTTGGTTTAAGGAAAAAAATGGGCTGTGCGCCCCGTTTCTGTTCAAAAATAAGCAATTGAAAGTGCCGAGGATACGGCGAGGTGAAAAGGCAAGTCGCTGATTTTCAATGAATTGGCGAGCTATCAACCCCTTGGTGTTGTTCATTCGTGCAACTTTCGTCCCAAATCAGATTTAAAATTATGAAGAAGTTACTCGTCTGCATGGCGGTCGTGCTGTGCTTGCTCCAAACGGTTTCCCTCGTTGCTCAGGACGATTCTCCGCCCCTCAACGGCATCTCTGCGAAAGTCCTTTTCCTTGACTACAATACGCCCAATGGCATTGACGGCTTCAAGCCGACCAATGGCATCGAACTGGCCTATCTTAGGAACATCAACCAGAATTTTGCGATTGGGGTGCCACTGAAAGTGGGCTTGGCGAGCATTGCCGGCAGTGTGGACAAAACCACCATTTTCAGCCTTGATGCCGTCGGCCAATTCCAAATTGGCAGCGCCGAGAGCATCATGCGCCCCTACCTTTTCGCAGGCATAGGGATGGTTTTTGAGCAATTTGAGGAAAACAACGCCCAAATTCCCGTAGGGCTTGGCCTCTACGTGCGTGCGGGCGGCAGTTCCTTCTTCACCCTGCAAGGTGAGTACCGCAAGTCTTTTGAAGAAAAAAGGGACAACCTCCAGCTTGGCATAGGCTGGCACTTCAAGCTCAAGCCTCAGCCACGGGTGGATGGCCCACTCGATACCGACGGCGACGGCCTCCCGGATGCACAGGACTACTGCCCCAACGAGGCGGGCACCATGCTCGCCAACGGCTGCCCCGACTCCGACGACGACGGCGTGCCCAACGGTGAGGACGATTGCCCAACCGTCAAAGGCCCGGCCGAGAACCGTGGCTGTCCTACCAACAACCCAACACCTCCTCCAACACCGACGCCGCAAGCCAATGCCACAAGCGACCGTGACGGTGACGGTATCCCCGACAACCTCGACCTCTGCCCCGACCAGCCAGGCACCATAGCCCTCAAGGGCTGCCCGCCGAACGTACCAGCGCAGCAACCCGCTGCTCCAGTCACCCCGGCACCACAGACCCAAATGCCACAGACCCAAATGCCACAGACAACAGTGCCTGGGGCCAGCACCACCATTGACTCCGACGGCGATGGCCTCGTGGATAGCCGTGACCAATGCCCCGACCAAGCTGGCCCAATCCTCCTCATGGGATGCCCGGACAGCGATGGTGACGGTATCATTGACAAAGAAGACCGCTGCCCAAATACTCCCGGTGAGGCTATCCACAGCGGCTGCCCCGACACCGACAAGGACGGCATTGCCGACGACAAGGACGCTTGCCCAACCATTGCGGGAGCTTCCTCTGCCAATGGCTGCCCGGATGCTGACGGCGACGGCACTGCCGACCGTGACGATGATTGTCCGAACGAAAAAGGCCCCTCCTCCAACCGTGGCTGCCCCGTTTACGATGCCGACAATGACGGCATTCCCGACAAGGACGACCTTTGCCCCAACCAACGTGGCCCAGCCTCTACTAATGGCTGCCCAGATACGGACGGAGACGGCATTCCTGACAAGAGCGACCTCTGCCCAACGGAAGCTGGCGTGAGCACCGCAAGTGGCTGCCCAGATGGCGACGGTGACGGCGTGCCCAACCACTTGGACAAATGCCCAGATGAGAAAGGCACCAACGAGGGTTGCCCCGACATTTCAAAAGAAGACAAAGAGGTGCTAGCGTTTGCTGCCAAGAATGTACAGTTTGAGCCAGGCAAGGCTACGTTGAAGGCTCAATCCTTTGCCACGTTGGACAAGGTGGCCGAAATCATTGCCAAATACCCACGCTACAACGTCAACGTGGATGGCCACACCGACGATACGGGCGATGCCGCCGCCAATCGGTTGCTTTCGGAGGAGCGGGCATACTCTTGCTACCAGTACCTGCTTGCCCGTGGTGTGGATGTGGCGAGGATGAACTACAAAGGCTACGGCAAATCAAAGCCAATCGCAGCGAACAACAGCATGGAAGGCCGTGAGCGCAACCGCCGGGTGGAATTCAACATGTACGTGCGGTAGGACAGTTGGCAGTTCGACAGTTGGCAGTCAGTCTTTGAGTTAGCAGTCAGTTCAACAGTTGATTAGCCAACGCCTTGATAAAACGCAAAGAGGTGGTGCCTTTGAAGAAAGGTACCACCTCTTTATAGTTAACGCTGGACACCGACTATACAGATATAAGACTGACTGCCATCCCGAGTGGTCGGGACAAGACCTGCCAACTGCCGAACTGCAAACTCTAAGACTGCCCACTGTCGAACTGCAAACTCTAAGACTGACTGCCATCCCGAGTGGTCGGGACAAGACCTGCCAACTGCCGAACTGCCAACTTTACTTCTTCCCAACATGGTTCACCACACGCCGCACCGTCTTACGGCGTATATCCCGTTCCAAGTCCCGGTTGATGCTTTTGAGGGTGTACTGGAATTTTAGTTGGAGGCTGTCCTTCTTGATGTCCACGATTCTGAGCTTGAAAGAGTCCTGTTCGATGCTGTCGTGGTAGTCTTCCAGGCATTCGATGAGGTCAGCTTCAAGTTCTTCGATGGTGCTGAGGAAGGAGAGGTTCAGCTCGAACTCAATGTTCACCCGGCGAAGGCCTTTTTTGGTAAAATTGATGATGTTGCTCACAAAGACGGTGTTGTTCGGGATGAAGACAATGTCGTCATCGTCGTTGAGCAGTGCGATCCGGGATATGGAGATATCCGTGACCTTGCCCTTATATTCGGCGATTTTGACGTAGTCGCCGATTGAAATTTCGTCTGAAAAGCTAATGGTAATGCCACTGATGATGTTGGCGATATAGTCCTTGGTAATGATGGCAATGGCTGCCGCAACGATGGTGAGGCCAGTGAAAAGGCTCCTGATGTCAATGCCAAAAAAACTAAGTACCGTGGTAATGACAACTGCCGTAGAGACGAGGATATAAAGGTTTTGTATGCCGAGCACCACGTTGTTCGGCCTGTCCTTTGGGATAGCATTTCGCCGTCGGTAAATAGAGGTGGCCATCACCGTGAGCAGGTGTAGCCCGATGATGAGGATGCTGAAATAAAGTAGGATATTGAGGAAACTCTTGAATTTCAAGCCGTTGTCCTTGGTCAGGGAAAAGACCTGTCTGCCGAGTGCGCTAACTTGTGACTCCCACTCATCCGACCTTATTTTAGCGTAAATCAAGGCTACCAAGAGCAGCAGCTTCAGCGTAAACAAGAGATATTTTACAATGGCGTTCTGGTTCATAAGCTATATTTGAAAGCTGTCATTTTTCGCCTGCACAGCCCATCCTCACATCCATTTCTTTCTTTTGAAATAAAAGAGCAGGGCAATGGCGATGGCCAGCATGAAGCCCCAAAGGTAAAAGTAGCCGTTTTCCCAGTGTAGTTCGGGCATGTTGTCGAAGTTCATGCCGTAAATGCCCGCCAGAAAGGTGAGCGGGACAAAGATGGTGGTGATGACCGTCAGCACTTGCATCACGTTGTTCATTCGGAGGCTGAGTTCGCTGTGGTAAAGCTCGACGAGGCCGTTGAGCATGTCCCGATAGGTTTCGGTGAGGTCGGCGATGCGCAGCACGTGGTCGTAGAGGTCCCGCAAGAAAATGCCAGTGCCTTCGTCCACGGCATTGCTTTCGCAGCGGGAAAACTTGTTGACGGCATCCCGCAGTGGCATCACCGACTTGCGCACGGCCAGCATCTGGAACTTCAGGTGGTGGATGTCTTCTTTTGTCTTCCTGGATGGGTTGGCCGTGATTTCGTCCTCCAACTCCTCCATGCGCTCCAGAAAGCGGTCGAGCACCTCGAAGTAATTGTCCACCAAATTGTCAATCAAGGCATAGGCGAGGTAGTCGGACTTGCGGGAGCGGATTCGGCCACTGCTCATTTCTATGCGTTCCCGCACAGCCTTAAAGGTATCGTCCTCGTTTTCCTGAAAGGTAATCAAGAAATTTTCGCCGAAATAAATGGCAATCTGCTCGGTGTTCAGCTCGTGGTTTTCGCCATTGTAGGTGAGAGCCTGCAAAACCATGAAAGCGTCGTTGTCGTACTCCTCGAACTTGGGCCGCTGCTGGGTATGCAGGATGTCCTCCAGCACCAATGGGTGGATGTTGAACTGCTGTCCAAACTGCTCAATGACCTTCACGTCGTGAAGCCCTATCAAGTCGAACCACGTAACGGTATCCGGCGTGGTGGCGAAGCTGTCAGCGCCTGTCGGGTCCTTTTGTGATTCAAGCTCCTGCGGGTTGTAGCGGAGGCGCAGCAGTACTGGTTTTTCCAGCCTACGCTCCCCCGTGAACTCCAAAGTGCCGGGCGGTGCGCCAGGACGCTTGAGCTTTCGTTTATGCGGTTTTTTTGATTTCAAGACTTGGATTTATTGCGCCAATATAGTTTTAAACGCTGCTATTCCCAGTACCTCAACGGTAAAAAACTTATCATTGGGCAATGCTTTTATATGCCTATCCTCGCTCACGATATATTTTGCACTGGCTGCAATGGCACAGTCAACGAACTTATTGTCGTCAGGGTCTTGTGGAATCAGTTGCCAGAAGAAATACTTTTCAACAAAAACGAGGTTGGGCAATTGCAGGATGGCTTTCAGCGCTAAATCGGCTACGTCAAGGCCCATGTGCCGTTGAAGGATTTCACTGTACTCAACCAAAATATCAGTGGTCACGCAGAGGTTGTAGGCACCATTTTCAAGTTGGGTGATTATCCAGTGGAACGGAGAGCGTTCCGAAACGGCAACGAGCAGCACGTTGGTATCGAGCACTACGTTCATGTTCAGTGCTTTACGCGTTTGGCAAGAAAGTCATTTTGGGCGGCATACGGGGTGCGTTCATGTTGGCGAAGTAGTTTTAGCATATCCTCTTCCGTAAAACCCTTTTCGTCCCAGACCTTGTTTGCGGCATCCTTAAGCTTCGTAAACCGCCACGCAACCAGCAGTTTTTTTACTTCCAGTAGTTCGTTTTCAGGAAGGTTTTCCGCAAAAAGTTTCAGGAGTTCGAGCTGAACATTGCTGAGTGGTAATTGAACATTGTTTTCCATTTTCTCCAATTTTCACGCAAGTTAACAACTTTGGGTCAAAAAAAACTAACCGGTTCGCCAATCCAATAACCCAATAACCCACTTTGCTCACCTGTTCGCCCCGCCCGTCACCCGCTTGTGGTTGCCAATGATTTCTGGCAACTGCTTCACGCCCACCCGGTTGGCGATGATTTTCTTGTTCTTGTCCAGCAAGTAGAGCTTGGGCAGCGAAGTGCCATAGAAAAGCTGAAGCGCCCGTGCCCGAGTGTAGGGGTCGGCGGTGATAATCCACGGCATTTTTTTCTCGTGGATGTTCTTCACGGCATCCTCCAGTTCCGTGTGGTTGGCGGAGGAAATGGAAAAAATCTCCACGCCTTTGTTTTTCCACTCTTCGTAAAACGGAATCAGCTCTTCCGACATGTGCTTGCAGTGGCCGCAGTTGGGCTTCCAGAGGAAAATGACGGTGTACTCGGCCTGCACGTCGTAGGGGCTGATGAGGTCATTGGTGAACTTGTCCTGCACAGGGTCGAAGCGCTGCAACTTCACGTCCGGGGCTTGGTTGCCGATGAGCACGTTCTTGTTCATGTAGGCGTCGTCGGTGATTTTCTTGAGGTTCTCCTGCGATACCCAATCGGCAATGCCCGACTTGTAGTATTTGTCCGACAGCCGGATGAACACCGCATCGAGGCCCATGATTTCGGGGGTATAATACTTGTTGAGGAGGTATGGCAGCAGGTACTTGAACACCTCCGGGTTGGCTCGTGATTTCTCCACCAGCCACTCCGCCGCTGCGCCCACGCTGTCGGGCGACTGGAGGGTCATTTTGTCCAAATAGCGGTCGGTCTTCTCTTTGAGGTAGGGGGTATTTACAAAGATTTCGTCCGAAAAGTCGAACCCATCCCAGAAGTGGGTGCGGTAATACCGGAACTGGAAAGTGCTGTCAATGCTGCCGTCCGCCTTCTTCGGCGGTGCAGGGATTTCGGGTTCTTGGAAGGCTCCAATCAGCTTGGCCGTGTAGGTATTGGGATGGTCTTTCCGGTATTTGTCTTGGCGGTCCCGCACCGTTTTGGCGAGGTCTTCGAGTTGTTTTTGGAGCTTGGCCTTGTTCTTTTCGTCCGTTTCGACAGTGATGGCCTCTTGTATTTTCTTCGACTCGGCCACTTGGTCGGACATGAACTGCTGGTACTCCAACAGCAGTTGGTTGTCCTTTGAGCCTTTGATTTTTAGGTTTTTGAAATAATCCGGCGCTTTGGTCGTCACCGAAAAACGTTGCTCCGACTTCGTGACCACAAACTCGAAGAACTTGTTGTCCGGCGGCATGAGGATTAAGTAGATGCCTGGCGGCAACGCCCCTGTTCCCTCAAAAACGTATTTGCCATTGGTGAGCGCCACGGTATCCTTGCTATAGACCTTGTCCGCCCGGCGGTAGCCGAGATAGACCTTCTCGCCAGCGTAGTCGTCAATGGTAACGTCAATCTTGTAGCCCTGTGCCATGCCAGCTTGGCAGAAAAACAGCACTTGGAGCAGCGAAAAAATGAAAACTGAAAGCTTCATGTTTATGAAATTTTTGAAAACAAACCACAAAATTAGGTGGAATACGGCTTCCCGGCACGGGGTAGGGTAGGGGATTAGGATTTTGTTTGAAAAATAGCGCTTGAGCCTTTAGCTACCTCCGGATTTCCTTCGTAAAAATGAGTGAAGCTGCGGCTCTGTCATGGCCAAAACATTGGATGGCATTGCATGGAAATGAGCAAGGCGCTCGTTCCACAAAATCAAATACTTTTGCCCTCGAAATTATCATCATTTATCATCCATTCGCTGCAAAAAATGCAATTCCTCGACATCTCCCTTCCCGAACTCGTTGCCCTTGGCGAACAGCGCCACGAAGCCTATAAAAACGCCAAGCCATTTGCCAGCACTTGGTTCGACGATTTTTTCAACAAGGAAGCCCTGAAAAAAGTCCTCTCAGAATTTCCCGAACTGGGGCAGCCCGGCAAGGACGAAGTGTTTTACGCCAACCCCAACGAAGTGAAACATGCCTCGAAGGGGGAGTACAAGTTCGGGCCGACTACCCGTGAGTTCATGCACTTCCTCAACTCGCAGCCCTTCTTGGAGTTCCTCCAAAACCTGACCGGCATAGAGGAGACGCTGGTGCCAGACCCCTACTTCGAGGGCGGCGGCTGCCACCAAATCAAGACGGGCGGCTTCCTGAAGGTGCATGTGGACTTCCACAAGCACAAAATGATGAACCTCGACCGACGGGTGAACGTCCTCGTCTATCTCAATGAAGATTGGGACGAGGCTTGGGGCGGGCACTTCGAGCTGTGGGAAAAGGACATGAGCAAGTGCGTGACCCGCATCGCCCCGTTTTTCAACCGGATGGCCATCTTCTCCACCACCGACTTCTCTTGGCACGGCCACCCCGATGCCCTTGCCTGCCCGCCCGACCGGAGCCGCAAGTCCTTGGCGCTGTACTACTACACCAATGGCCGCCCCGACAGCGAAGTGAGCGAGGCCAACCGCAAGCGCATCACCACCACCTTTGCTGCCCGCAAGGGGCAGGACAGCGCCAAGATGACCGCTTTCAATGGCATGGTGAACCTTGCCAACGACCTGCTACCGCCGATTATCGTGAAGGGAATAAAGAAGTTTAGGAATAATTGAGCACGGCATTGCGGGATTGGGAGATTTCGCTGCCGCCAATTCCCCAATTCCCCTATAATTTGTTACCATGAATAACGAAGAAAAATCATTGCCTGTATTCTCGCCTTGGTTGTTCTGGGACAGCGATCCTGCGAAGATTGATTTCCAACGGGATGCGTCCCATGTTATTCGCCGAGTATTTGATATTGGTCGCTAGGAAGATATTGGGGAGGCCATGCGGATTTATCCAAAGGAACTAATCATGAAGTCTTTGATGGAAGCAGTTTACCTGCCCGAAAATGCTATCTTCCTATCATCTGCGCTATTTAATCTTCAACCAAAAGACTTCAAATGCTCTACTTCGAAACAGTTTCACCCACTCTTCTGAAAATCATTCAGGCAATCTCGTCCGAGCCTGTTTTTGGAGACTACCGACTGGTCGGTGGCACTGCACTGAGCTTATACATGGGGCATAGGCAATCGGTGGATGCATATTTTTTCTCGAACAATGCCTTTGACGTTCGAGAAAAAGAAGCAGCACTGGTAAGGCTTTTGCCTGGCTTTTCCATTTTGAAGGAATCCCCACACGGGTTTGCTGGAATTTATGAAGGCGTTAAACTCGATTTGTACACTTGGAACGTCCCCTTTCTTTTACCATCGGTTGAGATGGAAGGTATTCGAATGGCGGCAATGCCAGATATTGTTGCCCTAAAATTAGACGCTGTTATTGAATGGAAGGAGGAAAAGGATTACCGTGATATTCATGCCCTGTTATCCAAATATTCGCTTGCTAAGATGCTCGCTTTCTACAAAGAAAGGATTCCTCACCGTGACTTACGTTTGGTTGTTGACCATTTGTCGGCAGCGCCAGCCGCTGGCAGCAATCCATTGTTCTGCTTCAGCAAGTGGAGTATTCAGTAGTGGCGGCTGAAATCATCCAAGCTATACAAAAACATATTGCTGACATCAGGGAAGCACAGGTACTATCAGCCAATGAACGCCTCCGCCTACGTCTCGAAGAAATCAAGAACAAGAAGCCTTAAGCCACTTGCCAAATCGTTTTACCTGCCCGAAACTCCGGTTTCCAGACCATTTCTTACGTTCGACAATGCGTGGCTACCGTTCCCTCAAGCCACGATGACCGCTTTCAATGGCATAGTAAACCTCGCCAATGACCTGCTACCGCCGATTATCGTGAAGGGAATAAAGAAGTTTAGGAAGAATTAAGGGCCGCTGTATGGTAGGCAGCGCTGGCTAATTTGACCTCAATCGCCGCTGGTTGATTTCTTCGCCGTTTTCTTGACTTTTTTCTCTGCCCGCTTCTCTTTGAGGTTCTTCACGGGAGCTTTTTTTTCTTTTTCCTTGGATGGTGATTTGTCCTTTGCCATGATGTCGTAATTTTAATTTGCGAGCAAGGTAAGCAGAATTACCGTTTCACTGATACTCAGATTGGACCAATTTCGCAACTGTCAAAGTTTGACGGTGACATTCCATTCCCAATCCCTCCATCGCCAAGCTGAGCTTGTTTCCCCGCTTGCTTTTTTTGTAAAAAATAGAGATGCGGTTTTCCAGGTCGTTAATAGACCCTCCTTCCCCCCAAGGCCAGCATAGAAAGCCAGACGGCAGGCAGCTTATTTCCCGCTAAACCCAACACCAAGCAGGCCAGCCCAATGCACCTCATTTCAGTATGGCCAACTTCTGCACCGGCGTGGCAAGCCCCCCATTTTTCAGGTAAAGGAAATAAATGCCCGGCGCCAAGTGCCCGAGGTCGAGCCGAAGGCTTGCACCCTCCACCGTTTGCGCCACGACGGCCCTGCCAGCCAAGTCGCTGACGACGGCAAGGCCGCCAATCCAATCAGCGTGGCGTTCGACAAAGACATTGGCATGGCCCGAAGCGGGGTTTGGGGCCACCGTGAAATGTGCCGCTGCGAGCTTTTCCGCTGCTGCCGAACTGGTGCAGGCGGGGCCTGCTGCCGAATACCTCAGCCCGAAAACGCCTTCCTTGTTGCTGTGGCCATCCATTTGCAAATAGTAGTCCTTGCCCGCCACCAAGCATTCTGCCACCAACCGTGAGCCACCACCGGGCAGGGCGGGGTCGTCGTCGTTGGCGGCAAGGAGCGTTGCGAAGCCAGCCTTCAACACCCCACAGGACTCGGCGGTCCAGAGTGCCAGTTGCGTGTTCATGCCCGTGGTGGTGATTTCTATTTGGTGGGTGGCGGGTGCATTGAACTTGAACCAGACCGTTTTTTCCGCCACCGCCGCCGTATCGCACCAAGTGTTGGGCACCCCGCAAGCGCCAAGTGGCGGCGTCACCTCGTTGGTGCCGGCATCCGCATTTATGTTGAAAAAATATTCGGTGCAGCCCGAATTGAGGAGGTGGTCAATGGCGTAGGCGTTGCAAACATCGTCGTTGGGCGGCACGAGGTTGGCAGTCGAAACGCAGAAATTGGACAGGTCCTGGACTACCACGAAGGTTTCGATGTAGTTGCTATTGCCCAGGTCGTCGTGGACATAGACCCGGACGGGCTGCTGCTGCAGTTCGGTACAATCAAAGCAGGCCAGCGTGTCGTTTGGATTGCTGGAAAAGGACAGCCTAAAGCTCGTGGTGCCACCACAGCTACCAGCATGGCTCGCCACGTCAAACTCCCTTGCAATGATGCATGCCTTGCCATCTGGTCTGGTCCTTACCGTCATGCCGTTGAGGGTGACAGGAGCAGGGAGGCAGGGGCCCGTGCCTGTGCAGTCCCCAAACGGAAGCTGGACGATGACGAAGGTTTCTCCAAAAGCTTTTGTGCCAGCGGCATCCGTGACCCAAAGCTGTATGGGGTAAGAACCAATCTCATCACAGGTCAATGTCTTCAAATTGTCGTTCGGGGCTTGGGAAAAGGAAAATTGCAAAGCCCCGGTTGCGCATTCCGAGGTGCTCCCGTCGTCGAACCAAGCGGCATGGAGTTCGACGGCATAATCGTCGGACAGGGCCACTGTCAATGGCTTGGCCTTGATGGTCGGAAAGCAGCAGCCCCCGCAGCCAGTGTCACAGATACCCGTGTTCGCCTGCACGATGACAAACGTTTGGCAATAGTTCGGCAGGCCGAGGCAATCGGTGAACTTGATTTTCACCGGGGCCTGGCCGAGGTCGTCGCAGTTGAAGGTGGCACTGGGCTGGTAGGTAGCGCCATTGTCGAGCGAAATACCATAGCTGAGGCCGAAGCTGCAACAGGAACGGTCGTTCAGCACGAAGAAATCGGCGGCGAGCTCCGCCTCCGCACCGCCATTGAGCGTGACGACGGGGCCATTTTTGCAAGTCAGCGCCGATGCGGAAAATTGCGGCAGCAACAGTGCTGCGAAAAGCAGGTAGCGTAAAAGATAGGTAGGTGTTCGTTTCATGTTTTGGATGTTTTAGACGATGAGAATGCGTTGATATCAGGGCCGGGCAATGATAAGTTTCCCGTGCTGCACGGCCTTGTTTTCGGAGATTAATTTGTAAACATATAGCCCATTTTGCAGTCCTTCCAACGAAACCAGGTTTTTGTTCCTGCTTGTCAGTTCCACCTGCTTCGCCAACTGCCCCGTAGTGCTGAAAAGCTGCCACATTGCCGATTTTCCAATTGGCAATTCGCAGTTTATTTCCACAAAAGCAGCAGCGGGGTTGGGGTGCAGTTCAAACTTGAACAAATCCGGCACCACCTCCACGCTGCTGCTCACGATGGAATCGCAAGGGCTGCCGACCATCTTCCCGAGGCGGGTGACGGGGTGGTTGGGCATGTACTTGTCGTGATAGGTGGGCATTTGGATATGGTGCTGGAGCACGTTGCAGGCCGTGCCGAGCGAGTCTGGTTGGTCAATGACGTGCAGGTAACGGGAGTTGACGTTGGAGACGGTGATGTATATCTTCCCATCGGGTGCCAGCTTGGGCTGGTAGAAGCGGGTGGGCAGCCCACGCTCGTCGAGGAAGCCATCGTACTCGGCCACGGTGATGCGGGAGGCGGGGATGTCCGCCGCCCAGAGGTCGAACTGGTATATTTTGTCCCACGAAGGGGTATAGACGAAGCGGGAATTGGGGGAGAAGGCGATGCCGCCGGGAAGTCCCATATTTTGATAAATAATTTGGGTATGGTTGGACATCTCACCGGAGCAGCGGTCGAAGTCGTAGAAGCTGATTTCAATGCTGGTGGAAATCCCGATGATACCGAACCACTGGTAATAGGCAATATGCTCACCGTTTGGGGAAAAAGCGGCCTGGCCCAGCCCGGGGTTGATGTTCATTCCCACTTCCTGCGTGCTGTGCAGCTTGACGCCGGTGGGGTCTATGAGGTACTTGTAGTATTTGTTGGAATCATAGGTTGGGGCGCCGATGGACCAAAAATCACGGCCATTGCCGTGGAGGATGCCTATGTACTGACCGTAAAGTAATGTATCGAAGTTTATTGGGATGTTTTTCTCAATCACTTTTCCTTGTCCGCTGTTCTCGTTCATGTCAACAATAGTGTATGTAGTAGGGTAGCATCCTGGTGTGAGCCAGCCATCGTGATAAAAATCAATATCAGTACATGAAATAATAAGGTATTTCCCGATGGAATTAGGAAATGGAAACAGAACAGCACCTTGTACAGCGGTAAACCCGAGAGGAAATGAAGATTGGGAATGTAAATCTTCGCCATTTTCAATCACCTCAAAACTTGCATTATAGATAACAGTCCCATTAGAGTAGCAGACCAAGTTGCCGTTTACGTCGGAGATGTTGGTATTGGTGGGGGCCTGCATAGCTGGGTACTGATTATAGGTGTTGGAGAAAATCGCCTGGCCACTATTGAAATTTACAGTGGTAATTGTATAGAGGGTATCCAGCACATTGCTTCCACCGCTTATCACCCAAGTGTAGTCTTCTTTTTGGGAAAAGGCCGATAGGGTTGAACAAATAAAAAACAGGAAAAAAAATGTTCTCATAATAAATATGAAAAGAGAGGCCTGCGCCAACAAGCCTCCCATGTTAAAGATTTTCAATGTGCGGCGGCCAATTTCAGGGCGCTTAAAACCCTTCCATCTGTTGTAAGCTTCACGGTGTAGAATCCATTTGGCAAACTATTGGTAGCCAGTATGGCCTCACCCTTGCCGGGCAGCACTTTCTTTGAAAAAAGTGACCTGCCTTGCAGGTCGTAAATGGTGATACCATGCCATGCGCTTTATCGGTTGCCAACAATGGCCAGCTGCAGCGTTTTCCAGTGCCCCTTTCCATCGCCCACCCTGCAAAAATACACCCCATCTGCCAACTCCGGCAGCCCAATTGTAAACGACCGCACGGAGTCCGGGTGCGCCCTGCGCAGCACCTCCCTTCCCTGCGCATCATAGATGACGACCTCCCTCGGCTGCCAGGCGCAGTTCACCGAGTTGATGTGCAGGCTGCCGCTGGCCGGGTTGGGGCTTATCACTACCTCGCCCACGGGCAGTTCCAGTTCCTTGGTGGCCACGGGCGGGCCGTCTATGCCGAGCGTGTCGCAGGGGCTGCCCGGCAGGTCGTAGAGGCGGTAGTTGGGGAAGGTGGGGATATTTATCAACCTGCTGGGCAGTTCCACCTCGTGCTGCACCACGTTGCAGCCGTCGCCCTTCATATCGGGGTTGGCGATATAATGGTAGTAGGGACTGCTCGAACCTACTAGAATGTATATTTTGTTATCTGGCATAAGTTGCATGAGGTAGAACTGCGTCGGGTTTGGCCCATAGAAGCCATCCCACACGGCTACGGTATCAATGGAGGCGGCGATGTCGGTAGCCCAGAGGTCGAACTGGAAAATGGCGGTGTCGCTGTCCACGTAGAGGAACCTCGAATTGGGCGAGATGGCCGCACCTGCGCCGAATATCAGTTTTTCGGGGAAGGTTATCAAAACCGGATTGCTCAACTGGCCCGTGCAGCGATCAAAATCAAAAACCCTTACACCGTTCCATGCGTCGAAGTCCACGTACCTGGTGCCATCGGGGGTAAAAAGGTTCTGCCCTCCTCCGTCACTGTATTTGCTGTAGAAAGGCGGCTGGTAGCCTATCTCTTGGGTTTCAAGGCTGGAGAAGCCAGCAGGTGTCAACAGTGTCCTGTAATAGATGCTTGCGGTGTCTTCCCCTGCAAGAACCCACCAGTCCCTGCCGTTGGCATGCCTACAGGCACTTGGAAACTCTGCGGACAAATTGGCTTGCCCAATCATGTTATCCTTAAGTATCACGCTACCCTTGCCATTGATTGCTGTGACATCGACAGTAGAATACAATATGTCTTTGGATGGGTAGAGCAAAGGGTTTGAATTGCCTTTTTCTGTCCTCGCGTTGATAAGATAATATAGTGAACTGTTTTCAGGAGCCGGAAGACAAATCATATAGTTAGGTCCCCCAAGCCCCTCGTTATAATTTTCTTCCGTTAATGCGCACCAGTTTAGGCTGTCTCCATTTTGCATCACTTCATTAGCCGTGTTCCATACTTTTATCCCATTAGAATAGAACAATAAATTACCATTTGCATCTGACATGGTAATGTTCGTGAACTTTATAGGTGCTGTTATTTCTTCTGAAGTGATGGTAGGGGGTGAGGTGTCAAAATTGAATTTAAGACTATTCCCAGGGATGAATGGATAGTTGCTAATCCAATTGTTGTCATGTCGTTGTGCCAAAACCAAACATGGATAAAAAAGTGCTAAAAATACGAGTTTTTTCATAAGAAAAATGCCCCGGCGATTTGCGCCGGGGCATGGTTTAGAATTATTTTACAATAGAAATTTTCTGAACGGAAAGTAACACTTTCCCATTTGAAACCTTGCACCAGTAAATTCCGGTTGGAATTTCCAAAAGCGGAATATCCGTCCTACCATCTACGGAATAATTAAAGCTGCCCATCAGTTGGCCAATGCCTGAGTACATACTGATAGTCCAGTTTTCCCCATCCGGTACGGCTGGCCCTGCAAGATTAAAGGCAGTGGTGGCCGGGTTCGGATATAGCTTGAATTCGGGTGAGCTGGCAGCGGCAAGGCTGCCACTGGATTCATTGCTGCGTCCTATCACGCAATCTTCCTCCTGCACCTCCACGCCTTCTAAGGTGGCGTACCAAGCCCTCGCCCAATAGATGGCAGCGCCACCTTTTTTCGGGCACTGCTTGGCGATGGCCAATATTTTGTCACGGTTCCTAATTATTGGTCTCATACAAAGTTTTTTATCGGTTTCCCAAGATTGACAGCTGTAGCGTTTTCCAGTGCCCCCTGCCATCGCCCACCCTGCAAAAATACACCCCATCTGCCAACTCCGACAGCCGAATTGTAAACGACCGCACCGTGGCCGGGTGCGCCCTGCGCAGCACCTCCCTTCCCAGCGCATCAAAGATGACGACCTCCCTCGGCTGCCAGGTACAGTTCACCGAGTTGATGTGCAGGCTGCCGCTGGCCGGGTTGGGGCTTATCACTATCTCGCCCACGGGCAGTTCCAGTTCCTTCGTGGCCACGGGCGGGCCGTCTATGCCGAGCGTGTCGCAGGGGCTGCCGGGCATCTTGCCGAGGCGGAATACCGGATGGTTTGGGATGGAAAAGAGGTTGTAAATTGGCAATATGACATTATGCTGCAGGACATTGCAAGCGATGCCAAGCGAATCGGGCTGGTCTATGACGTGCAGGTAACGTGAATCTAGATTCGATACGCTGACGTAAATCTTGTTGTCGGGGGCGAGTTTCATGGTAAAAAAACGGGTGGGCAGCCCCCGCTCGTCCAGAAAGCCGTCATATTCGGCCACCGTGATTTTTGATGCAAGAATGTCAGGTGTCCACAGGTCAAACTGGTGGATTTTGTCCCAAGCTGAAACGTACATGAAGCGGGAATTGGCGGAGAAGGCAATGCCGCCAGGAAGTCCGAGGTTTTCATAAACCACCTGTACGGGGTCGCTCAATTGCCCACTGCAGCGGTCGAACCGGAAAAGCTGAATGCTGCTGCTTTCGGAGCCCCCCACATTTCCAAACCAATCATAGATGCCATACCACTGGCCGTCGGGGGAAAAAACCGCCTGCCCCAGCCCGGGGTACGCAAGGTTGCCCAGCGCTTGCTTGTCGTGGAGGGTAACCCCGTCCGGCGTGATGAGGAATTTGTAGAACTCGTTCTTGTCCTTGTCTGGCGGCACCACTAGCCACCAGTCCCTGCCGTTGGCATGGGGCAAACCCTGAAGTTTGCCAAATTGAAGGGTGTCAAAATTGAACGGAATATTTTTGTCGGTTACTTTGCCTGCACCATTGTTTGCAGCCATATCAATTGTTGAATAGGTCAAGGGGTTGAGATGGGAGCCTGATAATGCTTCAAATATCATTGTCCCAGAAATAAATAAAAACTTACTTACATGGCCCGGAAACGGGAATATGATGCCACCTTGCAATGCTGTAAAACCAAATGGGAAAGAGGTAGGCGAGTGCAGGTCATTGCCATTTTCGATGACTTCGCCATTGGAATTCAGCAGTACAGTACCGTTCGTATAGCAAATAAGATTGCCCAAGGAATCCGAGATGCTGGCATTGGTCATGTTGAAGCCCACAAACTCATAGCGCAGGTTTATTTGGGGCGGGCTATTGTTGAAGTCAATGGTGCAGGTGGAATAGATGCTGTCGGGGGGGGTCTTGCTGCCAAAAAACCAGAAATAGTCCTCTTTTTGGGCAAATGCCGATGAGGCCAACAGTTGAAGGAAAAGGAAGAATATCGCTTTCATCATAAAAAATAATAATGAGGAGGCTTGCCAAGTGATTTGACTTTTGGCAAGCCTCCTGCTTTATGGTTTGATAAATATCAATGCAAAATGGCAACCCGAACTGTGCTCATTGCCTTGCCATTTGTCAAAATTTTCACAAGGTATATCCCATTTGGCAACTGGTTGGTGGCCAAGTTGGTTTCGGTTTCGCCCGGCAACACGGGTTTGGAGGCCAAAGCCCTGCCCTGCATATCGTAAATGGTAATGCTGCTGTCAACGGTCAATGGCTCAGCAATAGAAACCGTGATTTGGCCATTGGAAGGGTTGGGAAATACGGTTATACCATTTTTCATTGAAGGCTGTTTGGTGGGCTCTTTGGAACGGTAGGCCAAGGGGGCGCAATCGTCCAACCATTCCCAGCCTTCAGCGTAGTATTGGCGCATCATCCTTGCCCAGTAAACACCTGGGCCAGCGTCGAGGGTGCATTGGTTGGCGAGCGCATCAATGGCCGACTGCTGGGCAGCCGTGAAGCTGGTGATGTCCTGAGCCACCGTCTGGAGGTAAAGCAGAAGTATATCTTTTTCGCTCTGCTGGTACTGTGCACTGGTGGTGATGGCGTTCAACTCGGTAACCAGTTCATTGATACGGTTCGACTTCCATGTGGCAATTTGAGCATCCATAGATGCAAGGTCTTGCAGCTTCAAATCCAATTGATGGGCATCTGTTTCAGTGGCAATGTCTTGCAAAAGCTGCTCATAGCTTGCATTCATGGAAGAAGGTGGAAAGCCAAGCGTCCTGATACCCTCATGGACGGAATAGAACTGACCGACTGGGCCGTTCTGGGCATTGTTGTAGAACGAAGTCACAGCAGCCGACCAGTTGGCCAAGCTCGGGTGGGTCGTCAGTTTTTGGTAAAGGTAGCGCTGCGTTTTCCAGTTCAACACCTCGTCCATGGTGTATATGCTAGTGGGCGGCGTAAGTGCAGATAAGTCTGCGCTTGTCAATGTGCTCCCGTTAATGTCGTTGGGGCTGTCCCCTAAAAGTGGAAACGGAGGTACCCCACAGTTAACTTGGCTCCCACAGGTTGGGTCGGTTCCTTGGAAAATAAACCACTGGCTTGGCATGGCCCCTGGAGGAACACTTATCTTTGTGTATCCGTTGGGAACAAGTGCTGTGGCAGTAGTGAAAAGGGAATTTGAAATGTCTTGAATCGGACCCAAATAACTTGCATCCAGCGTCGTATTTGCTCCTTCCCAGCTATTTCCATGATTGGGCTGTGGGGAAATCTGTCCGTACTGTACCGTAAGCGCAGTGGTAAAACTCCCAAAATAGTTGTTGGCGAACTTGGTGTCGTTGGAGGCACCACCCAAAACTGCACCATTGTATGCATTACTAAGCTGGTTGCAGCAGTAAAGGGTTTGTGGGGTATCGTACGTGAAAATGCAATTACTAAACGAAAGGCTGCCCGTGCTATAGATAATATTCTTGACTATTTGCGAGTTTTTGCAATTTATCAGTGAGATGCCAGCACCGTTCGAAGCTGACCCAGTGATGGTATTTCCTTTAATGGTGGTGGGGCCAGACCACCCATTCCCCAATATCCCGTACGCCCCGCCACCCACGGTGTTGTTGAGCGTGAGGATGTTGTCATCTATCACTACTTTCCCGGAAACGGTTTGAATATTCATTGCATTAAGATGAGTCGTAATCGTATTTGACAGTATCTGGTGGGCACTTGTCCCATTGCTGCTTTGTAGGATGATGATACCATTTCCAGTGCTATATTGATTGGGAGGAGTCATAGTGATTATGTTGGACTGTATCAGTGCTCCTTTTAAAGGTGACCGTACTGTGATGCCCGATGTGATGGCCGAAATGTTGGTATTGCCAACAATTTCAAGTTCTTTGGAATTGAACCCATATACACCGTGTTGTACCTCGGTCATCTCAGAGAACTTCACAGAGATTTTGGTTAAGTTCTTGGAAATGTAAACGCCAGTGCCGTCAGTAGTCGAAATAGAAGATAGATTCGTGACATTCAGCCCTGTGTAGATGTTCTGAATCCCAAAATTGTCCACAATTCCATGCCTAATTCCTGAAAAATAGTTGACAATGCTCCCATTGTTCTGGTGTCCAATCCTGAAACCGTTTACGTTGTTGAGCAGTACGCCAGCATACGGGAGAGAGCCCGGCAATGGACTTTGACCAGCATAAGGTGGAAGGTAGGAGGTGGTAAATTGAAAACGGTTTTTTGTGAATGCATTCTCGGTCGTTGTCCCAGCTATTGGTTGTATGTTGTTGGAGCCCGCCAACGGGGTTGGAACATAAAACCCCACATAATTGGCGTCGAATGTGTTGTTTGCCAAACGGTAGTTGGAGTTGGTCAACATCTTGAACGCATACTGAGCATCTCTGACGGTAGAAGACTCCATGATAATCTTGCCGTTTGTCGTCACGGTTATTCCCTTCCACATCTTCAGGCATCCCACCAAAGAACTGCTAAGAATGGTAAGTGTCTTACCAGATACCACTTCAATTTCAGCCCCTTCGTTCATGACAAAGCCGCAGTTGGTGAAGGTATAGTCAAGTGTGATTCGCAGTTTACCGTTGACGCTGATACAGGCGTCGGAAACTCCACCCGCCGGCAATCCGCTCGACCCCAAGTTGGTCACGCCTGAAGGGTCGTTTGGTGTACCAATATTGTAGCCACCATCAATACATGGACAATAGTCCAAGTTGATAGCAGTTACGTTGGCTGTTGCCACCCCCCACAGTAGCAGCGGCAGCACCAGTTTACAGCAAAGCTGTTGAATGTTTTGCCAATTAAGGTGATTGGCGTTCTTCCAGTTTTTTACATGCTTTTTCATGTTTTAAAAAGATTTAATTGATCAAGAAAAAAAGTTGAAAATCGGGCGGGCCGCTGTTGGCGCAGCGGCACACCTTGTCTTTCGGTCAGTTGATGATTAGTTTTCCTGATTGGATGGGCTTGCCATCCGTCGTTATTTTGAAGAAATACATGCCGGAAGCCAAGCCGTTGAGTGCAAGGGTTTGGTGTTGGCTTCCGGGTGGCAGCGTTTCCCTACTGGCGGTTCTGCCCAAGGAGTCGAACAGGTACCAAGTAGTGTCCCCATGCAGCGGCACTTGGCCATTCAGGTTGAGCACATCCCGAGTCGGATTGGGGAAAACACTGAAAGCGGTGGCCTCCACAGGCGCCACCTCCACTGTCGCCACATCAATGCCAAGCGTATCGCAGGGGCTGCCGTCTATGGGGCCGAGGCGGTAGTTGGGGTAAACGGGGATTGGGGTAGGTTCTTGTGGTAGGGGAATAAAGTGCTGCTTGACATCGCAGCCAATGCCTTCTGTGTCGGGGTTGTTGATGAGGTGAAAATGACGGGTATTGGTGTTGATATAGATTTTCCCGTCAATGGCAAGCCGCATCCAGAAAAAACGTGACTCGAATGGGCCTTGCATGTATCCATCATAAACCGCCACGGTGTCCAGGGATGCTGCTATGTCGTTAGCATAGAGGTCGAACTGGAGAACAAGCTGTCCGTCATTTGCCGTGACGTATAAATATTGCGAGTTAGGAGAAATAGCGCCGCCATATGTCATGGAGACAACACTGTTCGGTATCTGCCTGAAGTTGCTGAACATGCCTGTGCAGCGGTCGAAGTCGTAAATGCGCACACCGTTTAAATGGTCTAGGTCCACATAGGTTGTCCCATCTGGCGAAAAAAGGTTTTGGCTGGCTCCTATTGAATCAGGTGCCGAGGGCTTGTAGCCAATAACCTGAGTGAAAGTGTCAGTAATGCCATTAGGGGTGGCCATGTATGTGAAAAATTCGTTCTGGAACAATTCGGGGGATGCCACCCACCAATCGCGACCGTTCGCATGGCGTGTAGCGGACGGGAATTCGTAGCTGTACCCCTTCCGGACAAGCCGGTTCTTCTGAACCACGGCACCGCTACCCCCATTTAAGTCCATATCTATGGTAGTCAGTAGAAGGTCTGACCCTTGATGGAATGGGAAAGTGTCCAACCAAAAGAACCTTTGATGTGCTAAATAATAAATATTACTACCCGGAAATGTAAGTGCTTGTATTGCTTGATGTGCTGGATAGCCGTAATCCCAATTTGCATAGGCAATTTCCCCGGCGTTTAGGCTGTCGCCACCAGGCATGGGGTTGTCGTTCTTATCATGTATGTGGATGCCGTTGGTAAAAAAAATCAGGTTGCCCGCACTGTCGCTGACAGCTAAATTTGTGATGTTAAAATCCAATGCAACAGGCCAATTTATTATACTCGGTGGAGAACTATTGAAGGAGACCAGCATCGTTTCGCTGAGGCTTGCATTGCTCTCTAGGTCATATCCAATTACCCAATTATTATCGTGCCGCTGCCCGAAAATTGTGGCATGAAACAGCATTACAGATATAATGAGGATAGATGTTTTCATTGCGATAAGTTGAAAAAGAAAAAAAACACCGCCCCGCAGCCCCCGCCAAAGGGCCACGGAGCGGTGTTCCGTTTATTTTAAGATTACTAGTTTTTGGACTGGCGTTGAACGTCCATCTGTTTTCAAGGAAACCCAATAGACGCCATTGGGCAAAGCTTGCAGTGAAAGCTTGGTTTCCGTGGTTCCATGCTCAATTGTTTGAGTCAAACGAACAAGGCCGGCAGCATCCCACAAAACAATGCTCACATCCTCCCTATCGGACCGCTGGTCAAAGGTCACGGTGACGAGGTCCTGTGCTGGGTTGGGTGCTATTTGAAACTGGCCAACAAATGTGGAATGCCCTTCTTGTTTTCCCGCTTCTTCGTTCCTTTCCCCCACGGACATACAGCTTTGAGGCACCACCAGTTTGCCCGTTGCAGCAGCGTACCAAGCCCTTGCCCAATAGGTAACATACCCACCCGATTCAGGGCATTGTTCCGCAATCGAAAGCACTAGTGCTTTTTGGGCCAAGGTCATGGGCAGGTTCTTCGCTTCGGTATTCAGGTAAATGCCGAGCAGGGTCTTTTCGCTTTGGTCGTGTATGGCATCCGTCACAATGCCGTTATTGAAGGCGATGATGCTGTTGGCAGCACTGGCCCGGTTGGCCAATAGCTGGGCCTGTAACTGTTCGGTACTTGCCATGAGGGAAGTAAGGTAAGTCGCCTGGGTTTCTTTGTCGGCAAGCAGGTTGGTCAATTGTGGCGCCGTCAATCCGCCAGCGGCTATGGAAGCATCAATGGCGGAAATGGCGGAGCGAGCAGTTTGGATGGCCGCAAAATTGGCGTCCAGTGCCTGCCGCGTGGAGGTAGGCACCGCAAACAACCCATTTGTCTGTGCCGATGAACTATGGAGCAGCGCCACCGAGGCGCTGGCCTGGTTGGCCTGGAAGGCCGAATAGGTGGTATTCTGGTTAGCCAAGGCCGGAGTGGTTGCCAGTTTGTCGTACAGGTACCGTCGGGCGTCCCAGTTGTAAACTTCGTTGTTCGTTGGCATATCGAAACCGGTGGAAGCAATGGCGAAGTCCATGTCATTGGTTTCGTCCGGTTGTAGCATTACATCACATCCAGTATTGCAGGAAACGAAACTGCCGCTCGTGAACCATTGCGGCGAACCATTAGGTGCATCAATGCTCGGAGGCCACTGGTTTGTACCCATTGCCGCCTTAAACCTACAATCATCAAGATGGCTGGGTAAAGTGCCCATGTGCCAAGCAGCTATCCCAAAGGAAGTCCCGAGCCACCGGTTCCCCTTGTTGAACTGGTTCCCAGTCTTGGCGCCGAGCCAGTAGCGCATCGCAACATCATGGTTTTCCATGGTGTTGCAGGCGAAGTCGGTAGTAGAGCCGCAGATTCCCCTAAAATCAACGCCGACCCTAGTGGTCTTGAGTGTGTTCCCGGAAATCAGGTTGTCATGGCTCGATTCCGTGACCATCGCATGTTGCGCCCCACTGTTGCCGGACGTTCCCACGACCGTGTTGCAGCGTATCACATTCTTCTTGCCCCCATGAGTGTAAATTCCCACGGGAGGGTATGGCGTCACGCCACCGCCGCCTGTGTCAAATATTTTCACCACGTTGAAGGCCACGTCGGCGTTCCTAAAGTTGCTGGTCTCTATGCCTGCCCTGCCATTGTTCAGTTTGACGAGGTTCTCTTGCACATGGATGTCGTGGATGGTAGTGGCCACGATGGGCGGTACCGCATCGTTGAGCAGTATGCCGATTCCTTCGTCCGTCCCATTGTTCACGGTGACGTCGTTCATGGCAATGGTAAGGTGGGTTGGCACGTTCTCAGCGTTTTTCATGGTAGCGTCAATGCCGTGGCGATTGGTCAATATGGTATTGTCCCTGATGACGCTGCCGGACGCCAAGGTGCCACCTATTTCAAGGCGGTAGCCGTACTTGCTCACGTCCATGTGGTTGTTCCGGCTGTCCAGTATATGGCCATAGTAGTCGGCGTACATCCTGATGCCCGTGGTGGATTCGGAAAAGGAGGTGCCGTTGCCCCACTGTCTTAGGGAGTGCGTGCCACTGAATACGTTAAAACGGATACCATTGCCACTTTTTGCCCCATAAGCCAAGTCCTTTATTTGAAGGAAATTGCACCGTCGTATTTCAGCATCGGAGTCGTGCAGCCAGATGCCGTTGTCCATGAAGGTGAAATCGTTGTTGGTGGCAGGGGTGCCAGTTGGTAGGTTGAGGGTGGTGTTCTTGCCTACAATGCCCGAAAAACCCCGCTGGAGGTGCGGCACCTGCGCCATTAGCTGAACCTCATTGTCGCACGAATAAGCACTGCAGTGCATGTCGGTATAGTCCGAGACAAACGTGTTGTTGTCAAACCTGCTGATGGTGAGCGGATGTCGGAGGAAGATACCCACCCAGTTGGAATCGAAATGGGTGTCACTGATGCGCATGACCGTCATTTCGCCCTTGGTCCGAATGCCATATTGCGCACCACGGATGGTGTTTTCGTTGGAAGAGGTGAGGTTGGCAGCGTGTTCCAGGTCAATACTACGCCAAAGGCAGCATTTGTTGCGTACATTGATATGGTCGTCAAAAACAAGATTGCGGTGGTGCTGCACCACCATCCCGGCACAGGGGTCCATGCAGAAGTCCACATGGTTGAGGAACTCAAAATGCTTGTTGAACCGCAGCTCTCCCATGATGTGCACCTCCATTGGCACACTACCGTTGGGGCCGTTGTAGGGGCCTACCAAGGAGTTTCCTGGAAAAAGTGGCAATCCATTGATGCTGCTGACCACATAGATATTAGTCGTAACATTCGGCTCGCCCACATAGATGGCCGCAGGCTGCAAGCTGCTGACTAAGTTCACGGTCAGGTTTTGGCAGGATTGGGTGCCCCCTGGAGGCGTATAGCACCTTTGTACCACCACAGTAGGCGTACCGCCCATGTTGATAGGGTAGGTGGACACGTTGTCGTAATAATGGCAGGGATTCATCTCGGTGCTGGTCTTGCCGTCCCCAAAGTCCCAAAAATAACTCCCACCGGGATTTTGTAAGGGGTGAATAAAGCAGATTTTCAAACGACAACATTCGTCTGTCGGGATGACGCCCCCGCCGCCTCCTCCTCCGCCGCCGCCGCCAGGGCATTCAATACTGATGTCCGCACAACAGTAATTGATGGTAAAATCTCCAGCGATGGGAATGATATCCCAGGCCATATGGCAAACATTATAGATGCCAGTCTGGCCATAAGTATGCGTTGGATAGGTTTCGGTGGATGTAGTGCCATCGCCGAAAAGCCAGTAGTGGTTGGCGAAAGCCGTAGCGTAGGGGGGTATTGGTGAGAAGGTGGCCGAGCAGTCGAAAATCGTTTCCGTAAAACCCACCCTTGGGCAAGATTCTGTCCAATAAATGGTGCGTGCGCAGGTAGCGGCGGAGTAGTCGTCCACCACGTTGAGTTGGATATGGTAACTGTTGTCTTGGCTGAAATCCAGCGGGATGCTCAAGGTGGGCCCGTTGGAGGTGCCGCCACCATTGTTGGCACTCCAAGTCCAGGTAAAAACGGCATCGGGGTTTGGCATGGAGGCCGTAGCAAGCAGGTTGGTGCCGTTGAGTGCCACATCGAAATGCGCTCCGGGGTCGCAGGGCTGTTGTGCCCTAATGGGCAGGGTCGAAAGGCCAAACAGCACCAAGAAAGCCCACAAGTGCCGGTGCAGTTGGTTGGCGGAGGCCAACAAACTAAATTTTGTCACGTCCTTTTCATGCTTTTTCATAATTTTGCAACGATTTAATTGGTTAACGAAATAAGTTAATCATCGGACGGTCCGCTGTTGGCGCAGTGGGCCGTTTTTCTTTTTGCGATTTTTGGCATTTGGTGATTTATACTTTCGAGCGCTAGGTTTTGTCCATTTGTCAGTGGCTTTAGCCTTTGGCAATTGGCTTTTGGGAAACAGCGAATAGCCAAAAGCTAACGGCTCGCAGTATAGGTGAAATCGAGACATGCTTCGTCCGTTTTTCACTTTTGGAAGCCGCACCGCTCAACGTCGACGATGTTTAAAACCTTCCCAACGTCAACCGAAACTGCCCCAACCTACTCAGCATCAACTTGACATACCACTAAACCAAATAGGGGCATGGCACTGACGAGGCAATTGCTCCCCAGTTTTTTTTGTTATTTTCAAATTGCATTGGTAAGACGAATGGAATGCCCATCCACAACTATGGCACCCACAAAAAACCCACACGGCGATAAGCTATCCGCATGGCATCGAAAACAATGTAGGAAATCTCAACACATTGGGCCGGGTATCCAATTTTGCAAATCCGACCTGTACAGGAAGGCAAATATATGCCACAGATTTTCTCAACAGCTACTTTTAGGGTGTTTTTTTTTTTTTTTCGGCTAATAATTTTGAAACACTTAGCTTTGGTGGAATTATGTTCCACAGCCTTTGGTGGGGTTCAGAAAATTCAGGCAGCGTCCCCATTCCTCCCCAACCTCAAACCCGCAAGCTCCGCTTGTACAGCGAGTACACCAGCCCGCTCACCATTAGCGAGGCGATGCCGACCATCAGCAGGATGATGAGCATAGCGCTCGTCGTGTAGCGCTGCAACAGGAACCCCAGCACGATGAAGAAAACGCTGACGCTCACCAGCACCCCGGTTGCCTGCATGTGGTTCAGGCCGGAATCGAGCAGCAAGTGGTGGATATGGGTACGGTCGGGGTGGAGGGGGTGTTTGCCCCGCATGATGCGGGTCGAAAACACCCGCAGCGTGTCGAAGAGTGGAAGGATGAGTATGCCGATGGCCACCCCCGGTGCCGCGTTTATTTTGAAGGGGTGCAGGTCTTCCAACTGGCCGTTGAACTCGATAAAATTAATGGTCAGGATGGAGCAGATTAGCCCCAATAGCAGCGCCCCGGTATCGCCCATGAAGATGCGGGCTGGGGAGTAGTTGTATTTCAGGAAAGCTGCCGTGGCACCTGCCGCCGACAGTGCCATGATGGCGAAGTCATACCTTTTTATCAACAAAAACCAAACACCGAGCGTGCCAGTGATGAGGATGGTCAAGCTGCCCGAAAGGCCGTTGATGCCGTCCATCAGGTTCAGGGCGTTGATGATGACGATGATGGTGAAAATGGTGAGCAAAGCGCTCCAGGCCATCCCGATTTCTTCTATCCCCATGATGCCGTGGAGGCTCGTAATCCGCACGTCCGCCTTGAAGAACAGTATGCCAGCGGCGACCACCTCCACCAACAGCTTTTTGGAAGGCGAAATCTCCGTGATGTCGTCCTTCACCCCAATCAAGAAAATCAGGATAAAGGCACAAAGCACGTACTGGATGTCGCCGCCGTACTGCGCAAAGGGCGTCCACAGCATGATGCTGAAAATAGCGCCCGCAAAAATGGCCACCCCGCCCAATCGGGGCGTGCTCACCACGTGGCTGCGCCGCTCGTCCGGCTCGTCGTAGAGTTTTTTGGCAATGGCCACCCGTATCACTGGCGGGATAACAAAATAGGTCAGCGTGAACGCTGTGACAAAGCTGATGATGACATCGTAATCGTACATATTGGATGCGTTGGGAGTGGTGCAGGGCGCAAATATACCCAAATTGTCAATTCGTGGGGAAAGGGCATAAGCCTGCACCACGCTTTTTGCTGCCCCGTTGCCAGACTTCCCCGACGGCTTGTTAAAATCAATCGGTCCAACTTGCAGCTTTTCTTAATTTTGCCCACAAAGAATATCAGTAGGCATTTTCCTCACATGGATTTAAAGTCAAAAATCAACTTAGAAAAATTGCCGCGGCACATCGCTGTCATCATGGACGGCAATGGGCGCTGGGCCAAGGAGCACGGGATGCCGCGTGTCTTCGGGCACCGCAATGGAGTCAAGGCTGTGCGGGAAGTCACCGAGGCGTGTACCGAACTGGGCGTCAGGTACCTCACGCTCTATGCCTTTTCCACCGAGAACTGGAACAGACCAGAGTCCGAGGTGAACGCCCTGATGACGCTGCTCGTGGAGACCATCAAGAACGAAATCAAGACCCTCAACGAAAACGGCGTAAGCCTACGGGCCATTGGCGACATAAGCCGCCTGCCCGAAAAAAGCCGAAAGACCCTGCTCAAAGCCATCGAGGACACCAAGGGCAATGCCCGCATGACGCTCGTGCTTGCCTTGAACTACAGTGCCAAATGGGAAATCGTGGAAGCCGCCCGAAAGCTCGCCCAAGCGGCGAAGTCGGGCGAGCTGGACCCTGCACAAATCAACGAGGAAGCCTTCTCCAATGCACTTTCCACCAGCGGCATTCCCGACCCCGAACTGCTCATCCGCAGCAGCGGCGAGAACCGCATCAGCAACTTCCTCCTTTGGCAAATCGCCTACGCAGAGCTTTACTTCACGCCCACCCTCTGGCCCGACTTCCGCAAGGAGCACCTCTACCAAGCTATCCTGGATTTTCAAAACAGGGAGCGCCGTTTCGGGAAAACGAGTGAGCAGCTTGTTTGAGTTGGCAGCCTTTTCAGGGTCGCAGTTCGACAGTTGGCAGGTCTTGTCCCGACCACTCGGGATGGCAGTCAGCTCGGCAGTTGTTTAGTAAGTACCGTGGTAAGCTACCTATTGAGGCATTGCGCCAAGAACTGCACGAGGCAAGTTAGTTCGGTAGTTGTTTGCTATTTACCGTGGTAAGCACCACCAGCCTTTTGAACTATATAACTGGCAAACTGACTGCCATCCCGAGTGGTCGGGACAAGACCTGCCAACTGGCGAACTGCAAACTTGAAAAAGCTGCCAACTGTCGAACTACGAACTCCCAATACAACCTCCACCCATTCAAACTGCACCTTCCTATCTCATCATTGCACTATTTTCAGCCGCCACTACAAGAGTATGCGCAAAGCTGTGTTTCTTTGCAATCCTTTTGAAAAAGCAGACCCTTTTGCATGAAAAAAATATTTGGCTTTCTACTCCTTCTATTTGCCTTCGCCCATGCGGGCAAACTCGCTGCGCAAACAAGCACCGACACCATTCCACCAGTCATGGATTACTCCAAAGCCAAGGACTTCGAGATAGGCGGCGTGCGGGTAGTGGGCGCCAATTTTAGCGACCCCACCGCCATCATTTCCATCGCTGGCTTTCGGGTAGGCGACCGCATCAGGATACCGGGCGGCGAGATTCCTCGTGCCATAAAGGCCCTCTACAAGCTCAGCCTTTTCACCGATGTCCAGATTTTCAAGGAAAAAACCATCGGCGACGTGATTTTTCTCGAAATATCCGTGGTGGAGCGCCCTCGCCTCACCACCCACTCCTTCAAGGGCGTGAAAAAAAGCACCCATGACGACCTCAACGAGGAGGTAAACAAATACCTGATAAAGGGCGGGATCGTCACCGAGGCCATCAAGGCCAGTTCTGCTTTTGGCATCAAGCAATATTTCATAGAAAAGGGGTACTACGATGTGGACGTAAAGGTGTACGAGCTTGCCGATACGACTCGCATCAACTCGGTCAAGCTGCTCTTCGACATTGACAGGGGCATTAAAGTTAAAATTGACGACATCACTTTTTCCGGCAACACCAACGTAAAGGACCGCAAGCTGCGCGGCTTGATGAAGGAAACCCGCCGCAAAAAACGTATCTTCTCCGGCTCCAAACTCATCCGAAAAGAGTACGAGGGCGACAAGAAAAAAATCATTGCCTATTACAATAAGGTAGGCTTCCGGGATGCCCGAATCGTGGAGGACAGCATCTGGCGGGTCACCCAAAAGGACGGTTCGAAGGGTAACCTGATGATCCACTTGGACATTGACGAAGGTAGCCGCTACTATTTCCGAAACATCATCTGGAAGGGCAATTCCATTTACGCTACCAAAGACCTCGACAACGTGCTCGGCATCAAGAAAGGCGACGTGTACAACGCCGAAATGCTCGAAACCCGCCTTCGCTTTAGCCAAGATGGCCGCGACGTCAGCTCGCTCTACATGGACAACGGCTACCTGTTCTTCAACGTGGACCCCATCGAAGTGGCAGTGGCAAGCGACTCCATTGACCTTGAACTGCGCATCTTTGAAGGCCCACAGGCCTCCATTGACAAAGTGACCATCAGGGGCAACGACCGCACCCACGAGCACGTCGTCCGGCGGGAACTGTTCACCGTGCCCGGCGAAAAATTCAGCCGCTCCGACATCATCCGCTCACAGCGCCAAATCATCAACCTCGGCTACTTCAACCCGGAGAACCTCGGCATCAATACCCCCGTGAACCCGCAGCGTGGCACGGTGGACATCGAGTACACGGTGGAAGAAAAGCCCTCCGACCAGTTGGAGCTTTCCGCGGGCTGGGGCGGGCGTGGCAGGGGCGTTATCGGCACGCTCGGCGTGGCGTTCAATAACTTCTCCGCCCGCAATATTTTCCACAAAGAAACCTGGAGCCCGCTCCCGCAGGGCGATGGCCAGCGCCTGTCGCTCCGTGCGCAAACCAACGGGCGCTTCTTCCAGTCCTACAACGTCTCTTTCACAGAGCCGTGGCTCGGTGGCAAAAAACCCAACTCGCTCACCGTGGCAGGCTTCGTGTCTATCCTCTCCAATGGCTACAACCGCAACAGCGAGTTCTACGGCAAACTGACGAACGGCGGCGTCACCGTCAGCCTTGGCACCCGCCTCAAAGTACCGGACGACAACTTCATCTCCTCCACCGCCCTCAACCTCCAGGTCATCAAGCTGCAAAACTACTCGTTCAGCCAGCGGGGCCTGTTCCGCACGGACAAGGGCGAGACGGTGTCGGAGGGCACGTTCCGCAACTTCAGCATTACGCAGACCATTGCCCGTTCCACCATCAACAACCCCATCTTCCCACAGGAAGGCTCCCGGGTGCAGGTCTCGGTGCAGCTTACACCACCCTACTCGTTGTTCAGCAGCAAAGAATATGGCGAACTGGCACCACCAGAGCGTTTCAAGTACCTCGAATACCACAAGTGGAAGGTTAGCGCTGAATGGTACCAAACCTTGGTGGGCAAATTGGTGATAAAGGCAGACGCCAAGTTCGGCTTCCTCGGCACTTACAACAAAGAAATCGGCATCGCTCCATTCGAGCGCTTCCAGCTCGGTGGCGACGGCCTGAACAACCAGCAGTTCGGCTTCTTCACCGGTACCGAAATTATCAGCAGCCGGGGCTACAAGCCGGGCGACTATGAAAACAACCTGTTCAAGGGCAACGCCAACGACATCAACGCCACGCCGATTTACCAAAAGGTGACGCTTGAACTGCGCTACCCGCTGTCCCTCAACCCCAGCTCCACCATCTACGCCCATACCTTCGCTCAGGGCAGCAACGCTTGGCGCAGGGCCAGTGACTACAACCCCTTCGACATGAAGCGCTCGGTGGGCGCCGGCTTGCGGGTGTTCCTCCCCATGTTCGGGGTGCTGGGCTTCGACTATGGCATTGGCTTCGACAAGGCCTCCGCCAACAACAAGCTCTCCAGCCTTGCCACGTTCAACATCGTGCTGGGCTTTGAGCCAGAGTAAAACCTATTTTTGCTCCGCAATGAAAACGGGGAGGTGGCGCCGCCGCTTCCCCGTTTTTTTATCTTCGCTCCGCAAATATTTTTAAATTTCAACAGCACCTATTGAACCACTTCCCAACATGATAACAACCAACATCCTCATCATCGGCGCAGGCCCTGGCGGCTGTGCCACCGCCCTCAAGCTCAGCCAGCTTGGCATCCCATCCGTGGTGGTGGACAAGGCCACTTTTCCTCGTGACAAAGTATGCGGCGACGCCATCAGTGGCAAGGCCGTCACCATTTTGCGGCGCATTGACCCCGGCATCGTGGAGCGGTTCGAGTTGTCCACAGCGGAGCAATCCAGCGTCTGGGGCATTCGTTTCGGCGCTCCCAATGGCAAGCAGATTGACGTGCCGTTCCGACCCGACTACGACCCCGTCAATGACCCAAAGCAAGGTTTTGTCTCCAAACGTTTGGACTTCGACAACCGGCTGGTGGAGGAGGTGAAGCGCCGGAACGACATCGAACTGCACCTCGGCATCTCCATCGAAAAATATGAGCGGACTCCTGACGGCTATCTACTCTCCAATGCCGACGGCAGTTTCCAAGTGCAGGCCCGGCTGCTCATCGTGGCCAATGGCGCACATTCTGCGTTCTCCCGCCACCATGTTGGGCTGGAAAAAGATGAAAAACACCATGCAGGTGCCGTGCGGGCCTACTACCGCAATGTGACTGGGCTGCACCCGGACGGGTTCATCGAACTGCATTTTTTGAAAGAAATAAACCCCGGCTACTTCTGGATTTTTGGGCTGCCGGGTGGCCATGCCAACGTGGGACTTGGCATGAGGAGCGACTACGTCAGCCGCCGCCGCTACAACCTGACCAAGGGGCTGCAAGAAATCATCAGTACGCACCCAGAGTTTCGGGAGCGTTTCAAGGATGCCGAACTGGCGGGCAAGGTCACAGGCTACGGGCTGCCACTCGGCTCCAAGCAGCGGCAACTTTCCGGCGACCACTTTATGCTGGTGGGCGATGCGGGCCACCTCATTGACCCGCTGAGTGGGGAGGGCATAGGAAATGCCATTTACAGCGGAAGCATCGCCGCCGAGCAGGCACAGCAATGCCTTGCCAACAACGATTTCTCTGCCGACACCATGAAGGCATATGATGTGCGGGTGGCACGGGTGCTGGGCAAGGAGATGGAAATGAGCTACCGCATCCAGCAGATGATGGCCCGGCCCTGGCTCGTCAACTTCACGGCCAACCGGGTGGCCCGAAACCCCAACCTTATCTATATGATAGCCCTGATGTACGCCGACCTGGAGGTGCGCAAACAGGCGTTAAACCCATTTTTTTGGATAAAAACGCTGCTGAAACGGGATGGAAAGTGATTGAGGTTTACGAGGGACGATTGAGGCTGTGGTGGCCCGTGGGTTCATTCGTGAATCCCTTATTTTGGCAAACAGGAACAATAAAAAGAGGCGGCATCCGAACCCACGTTCAGGTGCCGCCTCTTTTTTTGACGCTTCGATGCGCTAACGACGACTAATAGTCATCGTCCCCGCCGCTATCATCGGGGATGTCGTTGTAGCTGCTGTCCTCGTCGAAGGAATCAGACGTCTCTTTTGAGCCGCCTTTTTCGTAGTCGTCATCGGCAGAGTCGTCGCTTGAGCCGCCACCATCGTAGGCGTACTCCTTGTCGAAGTCAAAGTCGAGGTCATCGTCGTCCTCCACATTGACCGGCTTGGCAGGCGACTTTGGCTTGCGTATGACCTTAGTGATGATTTTAGGTGTAGCAGGTGCCAACCTTTCCTTTTTCTCGGCCTGTTCGAGCGGGATGGCGGCTTTTTCGACTACCCGTTTTGGTGACTCGACTGCTTCGGCTGCCTTCGCCTCCACGCTTTTGGTGGCGGTTGGCACGGCCAGTAGGCGGCGTTTTTCGATAAGATGGCCGGTCACAAGGCAGATGCCATAGGATTTGTTGCGGATGCGGATGAGCGCATTTTCCAAATCCTGCACATACTTGCGCTGGCGGATGGCCATGTTGTTCAGAAACTCGATATCGTTGTTGGTGCTGGAATCGTCCATCCAATCGCCGCCATGGTCATCACCGCTGTTTTCGGTGATTTCGAGAATCTGCCCTTGCAAGTAGGCAAGCTCTTGGTTGGCAGTTTCCAGTTTTTTCTCAACGATTTCCCTGAACTCCTCCAAGTCGGCGTCGTTATAGCGGGCTGTCGTACTGATGTTTTGTGCTTCCATTTTTTAAAATAATTTCGTTTTTGGTAACAGGGGCGCAAAATAAATGCAAATCCTTGAATTGGTTTCAAAAAGAATCACATCTATTCCACCTGTTGGGAAATTCGTTTTGATTAGCAGGTTTACCAATAAGTCACAGGCCATGTTTTTGTTCATTACCTACCAGCAAATATCACGTAAAAATCGGGCGTTTGGAGCAAATCAGGATGCAATTTTCAGCTAAAAACTCCAAACCTGCAACTTTTAAAACTACCAATGAAGGCAATGCAACTTGGCTTTGCCAAGTGAATTCCATTCCAGCGCTGGTGCTGGCACTTTCAGGTAGTTGAGTGCCCGTAGCGATACCTTTAGCCAGCGGTGCTTAGTCGGTATTTTTGACCAGTCCACATCGAGCGACAGATAATACTGCCGGTAGCGTGGGTAGCGGTCGGGGTCAAGCTCAAAAACGAGGCCATCTTCCGTCTCCCATTTGTTCTCAAAGCCGCCGTACAGGTTGCCTGCGCCGTAGCCCACTGCGAGGTTGAGCCACTTCGGGAATTTCGAATCGGTTTTGTTTGGCAGGAAAGCGTGTATGTTCACCGAGCCCCAGACGGTTAGGGCATTGTAGTCTTTGAGCAGCACGTGGAAGAACGTGGTGCCGTACAATCCGGCGGCCCGGTCGTCCAGCGTGGTGATTTGGGTGCCGTCCTTGGAGTACAGCGGCTCCTGCGAATAGCCTGGCCGGATGCCCGATACCTTCATTTGGATGCGCTGCTCCTTCCACCCCAGTTCTTGCGACAGGAACAGCCCGGCACCCAAAGTATTGAAGCCCATGTCAGCTAAAGAGAAGCCCCATTCCTCCGAAAACCCGTCCATTACTTCGATGGTGGACATGATGCCCATGCCCACGCCGACCGAAGTCCACAGGGCACTCCGGCGGTTCATGCCCGTCCAGCGGGCGCCCTCGAAGACGTAGTTGCAGGCCGTCCACGTGGAGAACAGGTGGCCAGCCTTGTCCATCTGGTTCCATTCGCCGAGGTCGTCAAAGCCGTGGAACTTCGTCAGCGGATAGTCTTGGTACCAAGCGTTCCAAAGTGCGACGGAGAGGCCGGAATAAACCGCTGCCCCCGTGCCAGTGACCGCCCAAAAGCGCCGCTTGTCGAAGTGGGGGGCGGGTTCGAGGGAGAGGAGTTTGACGGTATTGGGCAGGGTGTCGGCAGTTGGTAATTGGGCTGAAATATCAACTTGGAAAAAGGCCACCAAAAGCATTATCAAAACTGCTTCAAGATATTCTTGGCTAAATCGTGCAAGCATAGGGTGGGATAATTGAATTGTTTGAGGTGACTTTTTTAAGCTGACATCAACTCTCGCTGTACAAAAGAACGAAGCTCATCCATAGCTACACAATTTTCATTTTGAAAAAAAACAGGAGAAGTATGAAAAACAGGTTCAGCAAAAATAATGTCTTTAAGGTTTGGCCTTTATGCCCAATGCCATCCGCACGGCAAGAATGGTAAAATCTGGCTATCCAATGCTTTATTGCCAGCGAAATTACATTTTCACAACGGATAAAAAATCGGCACCAACATCATAATCGCCACAAACAGCAAAATCGTGGCCATGCTGCCCACCTTGAAGAAGTCCATGAACTTGTACCGCCCCGGCCCATAAACGAGGATGCAACTCGGCTCGAATGGGGTAATCAGCGACACTGAAGCGCCCATCATCACGCCCAAGGCAAAAGTGACGGGATTGACATCGAGTGCCCCCGCCGACTCCAGAGCCACGGGCAGCACCACAAGCGCCGCCGCTGCATTGGACATGGGCTGGGTGAGCAGCATGGTGAGCACCACATAGGCGGCCAGCACTGCCAGCGGGCCCATGCCACTGAACAATGCGTTGATGTTATCCGCCAAGAACTCCGCAGCGCCCGTCTTTTGCAGCGCCACCCCGAACGACGACATGCCGCCGATGAGCACCAGCAAGTTCCATTCGATTTTCTCGTAAGCCTCGGTCGGCTTGATGCACTTGAACAGCACGCAGAGGAATGCCGCCAGCAGGAACGCAATGGACAGCGGGATGATATTGAAAGTGCCGAGCAGGATAGCCGTGGCGAAAAAACTGGCTGAAAGCGCTGCATTCCGACCACTGCGGCTCGGCTCGTAGTTGTGCTCCTGCAACACCACAAAATCGCTGAACGACTGGCGGAAACGGATGGTGTCCGCTGGACCTTGTACCAGCAGCCGGTCGCCCGACTTGATTTCCGTTGCGCCAATTTTCTCCGAAAGCGTCTGTCCCTCCCGGTTAATGGCGATGACCGTGAGGCCAAAGCGGCGCTTGAACTCCGCTTCCTTCACCGTCCGTCCCACAAAGTCATTGGTGGGCAGGATGAGCAGTTCCACAATCTGAATGTCATCGGAAACGAGGTCGTCGGCTGCCTTGGCATCGGCGAGGATGTCTATGCCGTTGGTGTCCTTTACCTTCAGCAGTTCAGTGAGGCTGCCCTCCACGAGCAGGATGTCGTTGGCCTGCACGATGGCGTCTGCATCGGCGATGGAATTGCGGCCCTCCCGGATGATGTTCAACACTTGCAGCCCGATTTGGCTGATGACCGTCTGACGGATTTTGCGGCCCACGAGTGATGATTTTTCTTGGACCAAAATCTCCGTGAAATAGTGTTGCTGGCGCAAATCCTGCATCATGTCCACCTCTTGGTAGTCGGGCAGCAGCCTCATGCCGATGGTGGCAAGGAACAGTATGCCGATGACGCAAAGCACGAGGCCAATCGGTGCAAAATCGAACATGCCAAAAGGCTCAAAGCCGTTTTTTGCCAAATAGGCGTTCACAGCTACATTGGTGGAGGTACCGATGACGGTGCAAGTGCCGCCAAGTATGGAAGCAAATGCCACGGGCATGAGCAGTTTCGATGGGCTGATTTTCAGCTTGCGGGCCAGCCCCACCACCGGTGCCACGAACATGGCAGTCACGGTCGTATTGTTCATAAAGGCGGATAGGACGCTGACGGCTGACATCAAGATGGTGGGCAAGGTCCTTGTCCTGCTGCGGGTCATAGAAAAAAGCTTGTGTCCAACGATGTCGAGCACGCCCGCCTTCTGCATGGCAGCGCCCACCACGAAGATGGCGGCCAGCATGATGATAAAATCGCTGCCGAATCCTGAAAACGCCTCGGTGGGCGTGAGGATGCCCAGCATGGTGAGCACGAGCAGTAGTCCAATGGTGATGACGTCCACTGGAATTTTTTCCGTGGCAAAGAGTGCCACAGCGACGACGAGCAAACCTAAGACTAATGCTATTTCCATCGGCGGTGTGTTTTGGACAAAGGTATAAAAATCAGGTGGCGCAAAACCCAGAAGCTGTTTCAACTTCGTTTTGGCGGGTTTCACCGATATTGATTGGCGAAAGTGTTGGATGGGGGCAGCTTTGTACCGTTCACTAACTGCCGATTGGCGAGAACTTGAAGGAGGGATTGTTGGAAAAATTGAGCCGTAATAAACCTGGATAGTGCAACTTTGGTGCAACAAGCATCAGTCCGCCTTGTCATTCCACATCACAATTTGAACTTTAAAACGAGCGAAAAATCCATTTCCATGTTGAAAAAACTATTCCTCCCCGCATTTATCCTCTTCCATTTCACTACCAATGCCCAAACTGCGAGCGACGACCAAGCCGCTGTTATCGCCACCATCCAGCGTATGTTCGATGCGATGCGGGCGGGCGACAGCACCCTTCTCCGCTCCACTTTCGACCCATCGGCGAGGATGCAAACGGCCATCACCAACAAGGAAGGCAAGCCATTGCTGCTCCACGAAACGGTCGGCGAGTTCGCCACGGCCGTCGGGACGCTGCACCCGGAGGTCTGGGACGAGCGCATCTGGAGCTACGACGTGCGGGTGGATGGCCGGCTCGCTACTGCTTGGACGGAATATACCTTCTTTTTGGGTGCAAAAATGTCGCATTGCGGCGTCAACGCCTTCCAACTTTTCAAAGGTGAAAATGGATGGAAAATCACGCAAATTACCGACACCCGCCGCCGTGAGGATTGCCAGACAGAGGTAAACCCTGACCTATCCGCCATCCACCTACTCATGGACGCATGGCACCACGCCGCCGCCGTCGCCGACGAGGACAAGTTCTTCGGAAGCATGACCGCCGACGGAATTTACCTCGGCACCGACGCCAGCGAGCGCTGGCTCAGGGACGAAATGAAGGATTGGTCAAAAAAATATTTCGAGCGGGAAAGCGCCTGGGCCTTCACCGCCCACGACCGCCGGGTTTATTTTTCGGCCAACGGCCAAATGGCGTGGTTCGAGGAACTGCTGGACACTTGGATGGGGCCGTGCCGGGGCAGTGGGGTGCTGCAAAAGACTCCTGAAGGCTGGAAAATCCGCCACTACAATCTCGCCGTGGCGGTGTCGAATGAGGTAGTTAACGAGTATATAAAGATGTTGCCGAAGGGGAAGTAAACTCCCTTTTCGGTTACTAAAATTTAAACTTCACTCATTTTTTCGATTACTAAAATTTAAAAATTTGGTTTATTTTTGCCTACTAAAAATAAAAGATTGTATCATAAAAGATTGATAGACAAGTATTTAGATGATTGGAAGGCAGCGGCCAACCGTAAGCCATTGCTACTCCGTGGAGCGAGGCAGGTTGGGAAGTCTTCGGCGGTGCAACAGTTGGCATCGCAATTCGAGCATTTTGTAGAAGTCAACTTTGAAGAAAACCCCAACCTGAAAACCCTGTTCGCTACCGACCTTGACCCGGTTCGCATTGCCGACCACCTTTCTGTTTTCTTTGGGAAACCCATCGTGCCGGGCAAGACCCTATTGTTTTTTGATGAGGTTCAGGCTTGCCCTTCTGCCATTTCGTCCCTTCGATTTTTTTATGAAAAAACACCCGAACTGCATGTGGTTGCGGCGGGGTCGCTACTGGAATTTGCCCTGTTGTCGTTGCCTTCCTATGGCGTAGGCAGGGTTCGGTCGTTGTTCATGTACCCTTTTTCCTTTGATGAATTTTTGGAAGCAATTGGTGAGCAACGCCTGTTGGAAGCCAAGCGAAATGCTGGGATTGAAAACCCACTGCCCGAAATTTTACACCAAAAATTGTTGGATTGTTTGAAAACCTTCCTGCTAACGGGCGGAATGCCGGAGGCCGTGGCGAAGTATGCAACCAACCGGCAACTGCTGGATACACAACTGGTTTTGGACGACCTGTACGTTGCGTTTCAAGCTGATTTTACGAAGTATAAAAACACGGTACCGCCTACCCGCTTGGTAGAGGTTCTTGGGTCGGTGGTGCAGCAAGCGGGTGGAAAATTCATGTATAGCAAGGCATCCGCAACGTCCAACCATAGCCAAATCAAGGAGGCACTGGAACTGCTCACAATGGCTGGCTTGGTGTTGCCCGTGACGCACACTGCTGCCAATGGCATACCGCCCGGTGCAGAAACAGACCCTAAAAAACGGAAAATGCTGTTGATTGACACAGGTCTTTTTCAACGTATTTTGGGGTTAAAACTCTCCGATTTCTTGTTCGACCCCGCTGCCCCGCTGGTCAACAAAGGCGTGATTGCCGAGCAGTTCTGGGGCTTGGAGTACCTGAAATACGGCTCGCCATGGTCGCCGCCTTCCTTGTACTATTGGCACAGGGAGTCGCCCAATGCCAATGCCGAGGTGGACTACGTGGTGCAAGTAGGCGCTGACCTGCTGCCCGTCGAGGTAAAATCATCGGGGAAGGGAACCATGCAAAGCCTACGGCAATTTTTGAAGGAGAAGGACAAGCCATTTGGGTACCGTTTTTCCCTCGAAAACTTCTCGGCATACAGTGACATAAAGTCTTTCCCACTTTATGCCGTGTCCAATTTGGTATTGCCCACCCTAAAAGCGGTTGATAAATAATTTCACGCAGCCAACATCTTCCCCGCAATAATCCCATAACACGCCGCCCAAGCTGCTGCTGTCTCCTCATTCCAGTCGCTGCCGAGGCCCTTTTCCAACGTCCATAGTAGGGCGCTCCCTACCATCGCATAATGTTTGGGCAAGACACCATAGCCAACATGGCGCTTGGCCATGTCCGTGATTTCTTGCTCCAAGCTCCCGATATTGTCCAACCTTGCCACCATCGCCGACAGCATGTCAATCAGCTTTTTGTACTGCTCGTCCATCTGCTTTGGGAACATCCGCCGCAGCTCCGGGTGGTCGAAGAACAGTTTGCTGTAAAAGGTGTCCGCTACCAATTCCGGCGGGAGGTCCCGCAGCAAGCGCCAGCTATTTTTGACGAGGTTTATTTGCGATGTTGTCATTGCTGTATTGTTGTATTGTTGTATTGTTGTATTGCTATATTGTTGTCGTGATGCGGGTAACCATTCAACGATTTAGCAATTCAACAATTTTCACCTATCAAACCATTTTTTAAACGCCGGTGCCTTCTCCCTGCTCACGTCCACTTCCATCTTGGGGGGGGCTTTCAGCGTCAGCGTCAGCTTCTGGTTTTCGTGCGGCTTCACGCTCTGGATGGCGTCAATATGGACGATGCACTGTCGGTTGGCCCGGTAAAAAACCTTGGGGTCGAGCAGCTCTTCCACTTCTTCGAGGGTATTGTAGTCGAGCATGTACTTGTCGCCGCCAAAAGTGTGGATATAGTTCAGGCTGTCCCGCAAGAAACACGCAACATCTTTCGTGTTCACCGGTATCCAAGTGTTGCGGACGCTGACGATGAACTTTTCCTTGAAAACAGGCCCACCAGCAAGGGGTGCTTGCAGTGTTTTCAGCAAATCCTGGAAGTTGGTAGGCGGCTTGTTTTGGGTGTCCACCTGTCGGCGAAATTTTTCAATGGCCCTTGCAAGGTCCTCATTGTCAATGGGTTTGAGCAAATAATCAATCCCGTTGACCTTGAAGGCACGGAGGGCATACTCGTCGTAAGCCGTGGTGAAAATGACCGGACAGCCTAACTCGAAATGCTCGAATAGCTCGAAGCTCACCCCGTCGCTCAACTGGATGTCCATGAACAGCAGGTCGGGCTCGGCATTTTGCAAAAACCACTTTTTGGCGGTTTTGAGGCTCGGCAGCACCTCTACGATTTTCACGTCGTCAGCTACCGCTGCGATTTTGGCTTGCAGCTCACGGGCGATGAGGGATTCATCTTCGATAATAACTGCTTTTATCATGACATCAAATTTTCAGTGAAGGATTGGAAAGCCCGAAGGGATTTCTAAGCCTGAACGAGTTGATGCTGACCTGGCTTAGACATCCCTTAGGGCTTTCTAAGCCGTTCAAATCAACGGTATTTTTATCGTAAAAAACCCTTCGTCCTCCTTCGTCACGATGGGCATATCCGACAGGTATTTGTAAAATGATTGGAGGTTAGCAAGGCCCCGCTTGTTGCTCGTTTCCACGAATTTTTTTCGCTGTAAATTGTTCCGCACCACGAGGTAGCCAGCCTCTACAAAAACGTCCACAATCAGCGGTTCATCCTCGTCAATGATGTTGTGCTTGATGGCGTTTTCGAGGAGGTTTTGGAGCGTGACGGGGACTATTTTTCGGTGAAAATCTTCTTCGTCCACTTTGAAATTTACCTGCAAGCCCTCGCCAAACCTCGTTTTTTGCAGTTTCACAAAAGCCTCCCCAAACTTCAATTCCTCCACCAGCGGCACCACCTCCCGCTCGCTGCTTTTCAGAATGTAGCGGTAGGTTTTGCTCAGGCTGTCGAGGAAGCTGGCGGCGGACTTGGGGTCTATGTTGATGAGGCTGCCGAGCGAGGTCAGCGAGTTGAAAAGGAAGTGGGGGTTGAGTTGCTGCTTGAGGCTCTCGTACTGCACGAGGGCCTTCTCTTTTTCGAGCAGTTGCGCCTTGCTTTTTAGCGCTGTCACCTGTTGTTTTTGCTGCTGGCGGTTGCGGAAATAGACGAGTGTCAAGGCCGTCATGGCGACCAGCATCAATGTCCAAAACCAGCCCGTTTTGTAAAACGCAACCTGCACCGTGAGCGGCACAGAGAGTGCCTCGGCGTCGAGCATTCCTTCCAGTTTTACCCTAAAAATATATCGCCCTGCGTCGATGTTCGTGTAGTTCACAAATTTTCGTTCACCTGCTTTAACCCATTGATTGTCAAAGCCTTCCAACTGGTATTCGTAGCGGGTAAGCTCTGGCGAGGAGAGGTCTAGGGCCGCAAATTCCAACGAGAAAAACCGCCCGTCAGTCGGCACAACCAGCTGCTGCGAAGGCGACAACTCACTGCCCCGGTACTGCTCCCGGTCGTTCACTTTGAAGGAGGTCAGCACGAGCGGAACCTTGTTGCTGACTGGACGGAGCGAATCGGGGCTGAAGGTGTAGTACCCTTGCGCTGCTTTCAGGAACAGCCGCCCATCCCCCAATTTCCCGATACCAGAATGAGCGGTTGGCATCCCGTCCTTTTTTCCGAAAATGCTAATCTGCCCAGTTGATTTGTCCAAGCGGCACAGGTTGCTAGCGGCAGCCACCCATATTTTGCCACGGTCGTCCTCCATGCCATATATGACATAATCGGTAGGCAGGCCATCGGTCATGGTGTATTTTTTGACCAACCGAGGCTGGTCGGCGGAGCAATCGAAAAGCAGCAGGCCCTGCTCCGTGCAAGCCCAAATATCCCCCTGCTTGTCGGTGAAATAATTGTTCATTCGCAAGGAGGCCAACTCGGTGGTTGTGTTGCCGTTGGCATCAAGGTAAACGAAGCGGTTTTCGTCAGCATTGAAATAGCCGTAGGCCGTTCTGTCGCGGCTGCCGAACCACGCCCTGCCCTTGCCATCGGTCCAGACTACGCCGACGACGTTGGTGGGGATGTCGCCCTCCATGTTTTCATCGGGCATAAAATGCGTCGTTTGGCCCGTGCGGGGGTCGTAGCGGAAAACACCGTACATAGCCGAGCCCATCCAGATATTTCCCTGCCCATCTTCGGTCATCGAGACGTAATAATTTGTTCCGATTTCCGGGTTAAAGACTGGCGGCTGGGACGGTATTTCGAGGCGCAGGGTTTGGGGGTTGAAGCGGTAGAGGATGTGCCGGCCAAGTACCCAGACCGTGCCGTCACGGGCTTGCAGGATGTCCCTTACCACACGGTGGCTTTCCTGAACACCGGGTTGTATTTTAAAGTCTGGGTAGGTTGTTTTACCAGTTTTCTTGTCAACCACCTGAAGTCCGTCGCCAGCGTGAAGGCCGATGAGACGAAATCGCCCCCCCCTATCATCCAGCAATGCTGTGATAAACGATTCCTCTTTCATGTCAAGCCGCTCTGACTTGACCGGGTTAAAATGGAACTGCCTTTCTTTGAATTGGATGCGGAGCAATTGGCCGTTATGGGTTAGCCAAATATTGCCCTGTTTGTCAACGCAGGTATGCCCCGTTGCGCCCTTGGGAAAGGCTGGGTAGTTCACGTCGTCGTTGGCCAAAAAGGTGAACTTCTCCGTTTTTTTGTTGAAAATGCCAAGGCCCTGGTCACCGCTGGCAATCCAAAATTCATCCTTGCTTTTTGGGGCAATGCTGTTGACAACGTTGACGGCATCGGGCTGGGGAGCGTTCTCAACAAGTAGGAATTGTTTCCACTCGCCCGTTTTGCGATGGAAACGCCGCAGCCCGCTCCCCCAGCCGCCCACCCAAAGCCAGTCACCATCAGGGATAATGCCGTATGCTTGGTTTTGTCGGAACCCATTTGTCGCTTTTCCTTCAAATCGGTGCGGTGTGGCCAGCCCCGTTTTCGGGTCAAAATCGTATAGGTCGGCGGAGGTGGCGCACCAAAGCAGGCCATTTTCATCTTGCCAAAAATTTTGGGCGGTGTTGTAGCTCGGCAACTCCTCCGGGGTCAGGTGCGGGGCAGTTTGGGCGGTCACAAGGTCGTAGGTTTTGAACTCGCCAGTTTCTGGGTTCAGTTGCACAAGACCGTACCCGGTTACCCCAATCCAAACCTTGTTGTCCCGGTCAAAGAAAATACGGGTGACAGAGGCCGTCTTGATTTTCAGTTTTTCAGTGAAGGGGTAATTCCTGAACTTGCCAGTTTTTCGGTCGTACCGACTGACACCGCCTCGCGCCAGTCCCGCCCAGATATTCCCCTCGGCATCTTCCGAAATGCAGAGGGCAAAGTTTCTGGAGATGGTCTCGGGATTGCCCGGTTCGTTGCGGAAATACTTGAACGTATGCCCGTCGAACCGCACCAACCCTTCCCGGGTGGCCAGCCAAAGAAAGCCTTTGCTGTCCTGGAAAATATCCACCAAACTGGTGATGTGCAGCCCATTGCCTTCCCCAAAATAAGTCGTGGAAAGGAGTTGCCCCTGGGCAAAACCCGAGGCTGCCCAAAACAAAAGGCAGCAGTAAATTGACCATTTTATGAATAGTTGGCGCATGGTGCGAAAGTAGGGATTGGGCGGGATGGAGCCGCTTTTTTCTGCTTGAAGCGTGGTAAAATTGAAATGAGGCGGGGGTAATGATGATAAGGCGTTTTCACCGCAGCATGGCAACCTCCCCCCAAGAAAAAAACGCCAACGGAAACTGCGGGTAAGCCTCGGTGAATTTCTTGAATTTGTTGGTGGCAAATGAAAATTATCCGATAATTTTCATCTGAATCGAAAAATTATCGGATAATTTTTTGACGGACATTCAGCCCAATTCCATATTAATCACCATCTAATCCATCGCTGATAGTTTAATCTGTCCTGTGTTTACCCAATTTCTCTCAGCTTTTTCACCAATTCGTGTACCCGTGTAGTCGGATTTTCTCTGGCAGGATTGCCTTGGGCGAGCATTTTCAACAATTTGGCAGCCCTTGAAATTGCAGCATTTTCATTACCCTTTTCCTGTAATTTTCGATAAACGTTGGCGTCGCTCTTGTCGTAACCGCCCAATTTTTCTTTCAGGATTTCAATGTACCGATCTTTGTCAATGGGCGTTTCAAGCATTTGAAAGTGAAGCACGAACCACAACTCGAACAGCAGGTTGGAATAAGCTGCCCCAATGCGTTCCCGATTTGCTTTTTCAACCGCTGTGTTGAATCTTTCGGCGGGAAACTCGTCCTTGTCAAATACTGCCCAAACCTCGTCGAATGGTGGCTTGACCTTTTCGCTTTTCCGGGCTTCCCGAAGCCGAATAGCTTCATCTACCACGGCCATGGTGTTCGTGCCTTGTCCAGCAACCTCTACATGAACCGAGCGCCCGGGCAGGTCATTGAACAAAGCCCTGAAATAACTTGGCTCGGTCTGCGCTCCTTCCGTCACAATCAAAAAATATCTCAAGGGGTTTCTACGCCCGATTTTTGGTGGTTCGGGTTTTGACCTTAACTCCTTGCGGAAAGCCTCGAATTCAGATTTGTGCTTCAGGTTTTTCTTTTTTGCCATTTCGAGAGGAGTTGGTTATTTCATGAAAAACATTGTAAATCTGGCCGATAGCCCCGTATCTGCCGCCGAGATAGTTTTTTTCGTAGTTATGGTCTTTACGAACGTTGAAGGCTGCCAATGTATAGAGGCTTGAAGCACCGAACCGGTCTTTCTCTACAAAATAAACTTGGTCGCGTCGCAGCACGTCGGCTTTCATCAAGTGGGTATCGTGAGTGGTGAAAACGAACTGCGCCCTGTTGTTCGTAACCGAATTGAATTGCCAGACAATCGAAAGCGCCAGCAGCGTGTGCAGGCGGGCGTCCATTTCATCCATAACAATCACACCGCCCTCTTCCAGCGCCTTTATAAAATAGCCGACAAGATTGAAATAGCGGTTCGTACCTGCTGATTCGTCCCTATACAAATTAAAATCTTCCAAGCCTACCGAGTTGCCGTGCTGATCGTACAATTTATGGAACGTCCTGATTTCGATAGTTTCTTCATCGCTTTCTATTTTCTTCCCTGTTTTCAAGGTCTTTGGCTCTTCGAACCTGACCAATTCTATGTCTTCCATGTCCACGTCCACTGCCTGCATCATTTTTACAATCAGCGCCTCGTATTTTTTGTTTTCAAAAAGCTCCTCTGTGATGCCGCTTTCCTCGCAGTCGCAAACATGGTGAACGAATACCATTTTGTTGAACCAGCCGATGATTTTCTGGGAAAGTTCACCGTTCAACTGAGCGGCGAGGGAGAGGAACAGGGCATTTTTCCTCGTCCACGGCTCCTTGCCAAGCCCTTCTGGGAAACGTTTTTTATCCACCTCGAACTCGTCGCGTATCCGAAGGAAAAGCGGGTATTCTTTTGCCACTTTGCGTTGCTGGAGGTATTCCCGTTCTACCCGTTCCTCCGTCGCCTCAAAACCGTAACGGTACCGTACACCGTCCAGCAGGAACTCAATGTCAAAGCCACATGGTTGGGCTTTGGTTTCTGTGTTGAGCCGGAAAGGGTCAACCTGAATCGGCTCGTTGCTCTGACTATCTTTCGACGAGCCGATTACAAATTCTTTCATGAACTGCATGGCTTCCAGCAGTTTTGACTTTCCGGCTGCGTTTTTCCCATAAATGGCTGCACTTTTCAATAGTATCCCCGCTTCCGATTCGATAAGGTGCGTGTCCCTCAAATCGCTGAGGGAGGTCGCTTGCATGTCGAGGGTAACCCTGTCCTTGAAGGATTTGAAGTTTTTTACGCTAAAGCTGATAAGCATTTTTACAGATTTTGAGTATTTGCTTCAAAATTATCTGTTTTTTGGAAAAAAAATTCTATTTTTTTTCAGCTATTCGAGGTTTTCTCTTCATTTCTCTAAAATAATTCAACAATACTTAACTGATTTGCCACCATCTATCATCACTGAGTAGTTAAACAAGCAACTTATCTGTTTTAGTAAATCAGCAATCCAATTGCAGAATTACTAACATCATGCTCGCCCCGTCATTTTCTCAAAAACATACAACCCCAACATCGCCACCAGCGGCAGTGCCGCTACCATGAGCGCCCAGGTTGGTTTTTTGAAAAACACTTGCAGCAAGAACCCGCCGACCGTGCAGCCAACCAGCAGAATGGCCAACAACGGGACTGAACTACTTTGATGAAAACTATTGGCGAAGCCTTTGCCGATGATGGCGATGGCGCAGAGCAGCACGTCAATTGCCAAGCAAATCCAGAAGAGGAAAGTCATCATTTGTCAATGTTTTTCAGCCATTTGTCCAGCATGTCTTTTGCGGGTAATCTTGGTTTTTCAAAATTCGTCCGCTCATCCAAGGCATTGCGCAATTCTTGCACCGCCGGGCGGTAGTCCACGCCCTGGCCCTGGAACTTGTCCACCGTGCGCAGCACCCGGTCCACTTCCCAAGTGAACTTGCCTTCGTACAGGTCATATTTATCCCGACAGTTCCGAATGTTTTCCCGGATGAGTTTTGCCTGAATCAAAACGCCCTGCCGCACCGCCTCCGGGAACAGGGTTTTGTCGTCCACGTCATTGGAGGCGAGGAAGGTGAAGGCTTCGGGCGCCCAGTCGTTTTGGAGGCGACGCCCGAGTTCCTCCTGCCAGTCGGGGCGGGTTTTTATTTTGGCGAGGGCTTTTTCCCGAAGGGCTTTTTTCTGGTTGGCGTCGGTATAAACATATAGGAAGACCCCGTCCTTCATCAGGTCGGTGGAGTCAATATTGTCGAGTTGGCTTTGGTAAAAACTGTCTTTGGATTCGGCAGCGGCCCTTGCAATGTCGGCACTAACTTGAGCTTTCGCAACGACAATAAAACCCAATGACACGACGCCAAAGCCAATGGCAACAAACGTCGGCAGCCGCCACGCAAGCGGGGGCAGACCGGTGCGCAAAGGCTCGTTCAACAGCAGCAGGGCGCTCGCCAGCACGGACACAATCGCCAAAAGCGGGGCCACTTTCATGATATGGTACAACAACTTCGGCGCTCCGCCCATGCCCTCTCCCATAGAAATAAAAAACACGCCCAGCATGGCCAAGGCGAATCCCCCCAGCACCCACATTGTCCTACCGGAGCCAGGAGTCCCGACCCAAGCGTAGCCCCCCTTCACGCCGATAGATATGGCCACAATGCCCATGCACACGATAAATGTCCCAACGGACATAATGAGCGCCCAAGCATAGCCCACGCCAGCGTCGCCGCCACGGTTGTGGGTGCCATAAATGAGGTTGAGTATCAGGAGGGATATCAGGGCAGCTATGCCGAGAAAAAGATTGCCGAGTACAGTCATGTTTTTTGAATTGATGTTTATTGCAAAGTAAAAGGTAATTCGTATTCTTTTGTGATTGGAGCGGCTTTGCTGCGCACTTTGACCGATACTTTGGCCTTTAATTTATCACCAATCACGAGGCTGTTCTTGATGTAAGTGTCTTCATGATATACCCATGAATAATCCGTGAGCAGATAGTCTGTTTCATTGGCCTTTTGTGCTTGATAGGCCCAGCGATCCACATGGTTTGGTTCGTAGTTTACGATGGAAGTGCCGCCGGCAATGGTGTACCAGACTTGGATGCCCGGAACGCCTTGGTTGCCCATTTCGGTGTTGTGCTCCACATATATTTTCAGTACGCCATTGTCTTCCAAATCACGCACTTCCCACTCGTCAATTTTTGTTTTGATGTTTGCCATTGGATGATAAATTAAGCAAGGGGTCAATGACTGGGAGGTTTCGTACTTCCCCGTCGTTTTCTCCCCTTATGATTTCGGAAATTTCAATTTTTGGTCGAATATTCAGTCAAATAAGCCATCAACTGTACAGCCGAATCCAGTACCGGCCCAGCCATCGGGTCTTTGAAAAAGACATCCATCGGCCCCTGTCCGAAAAAAAGCTGGCCGGACACGAGGAAGCTCAGCCTGACCATGCCACTTTGCGGCGGTTCGAGGCGGGGCTTGTCCCACGGGCCAATCTTGGTAACCACGTTGATGCTGTGGTGCCAAAGGTTGTTGATTAGGCTGTTGGTGGCCTCCGTCGGTGCGTCGGAAATAATGGCTTTTTCGGCGTGGTTGAGGTAGCGGGCCGTGCCATCGCCGAAGGCGGCCAGCACGTCGAGTCCACCCTCCATGCCCACTTCGACGATGACGCCGTGCAGTTCGGCTTTTGGCGCAGGGCCTCCGATGGAGCGGAGTTTGGTGGCGGCCAATGCCCGAAGGCGGCTTTCCTGGTTGGTGTCGTTGGCGAGCCGGAGTAGGGCCTCCGCATCTGGTGGATCAGCAAACAAGACCGGCCATGGGAATGCGCCGTTGTTGCCGAACGCCGCTTCGTTGTCGCAAAAAAGGAGTTCATATAGATGGTTGAGGCCATCGTTTTGGTACGGGTGAAATTTTGGATTTTGCATGATATGATTTGCTTTAAAATGGATTTGTAAATTGTTTTTTCAAAAAAAAGCATGGCCTTAATGGTTGGCAACCATAGCGAATTGGCGCACCTTTTCCAATTGATAATACCCACCGATTTGTTTAATCTGTGGATGCCTGTGGATACATTTTTCCTTCAGGCTATCCGTCAAACAACGGATAAAGCTGTCGTTCTCATGGGCCGTCCCAATGGATACCCGGAATGTATTCTGGAGCAGCGGGAATGGCGAGGTGTTCAGCACTTTAATGCCCTTGCTTTCCAAATCGGCCAATACTTTTTTAAAATCGGCATCGTCGTATATGCGTATTAGCAGAAAATTGCCAGATGACTTGAATACTTTAAACGCTGCCCCATCAAATCTATGGTTCAAAAGGCGGTACATCATTTCCCGTTCATGGATGATGGTTTTTACCCGATCCTGTGAGCTTTGAATGAATGCTGGCGTAAAAAGCACTTCCCGTGCGAAAACCTGGGTGAGGTGGTTGATGGAAAACTGGAGCATCAGCTTCCGCACGATCGCTGCCGTTTTTGGCGCTGCACAGAGGTAGCCGAAACGCAATCCCGCTATCGGGAAGGCTTTTGAAAACGACCGAAGCACCATCAGGTTGTCGTATTTGCGCACAAGCGGGGCAAAGTCCTCGTCGGCAAACTCGGCATATACGGCATCCACCAACACAAAAGAATCGGGGTTGGAGGCCAGTATTTGTTCCAGTCTTTCCCGCTTCATAGAGTTTCCGACCGGGTTGTTGGGCGTGGTGACTATCAGTACAGAACCGGGGTTCAATATCGGCATGTTATCATAATCATATTCCAGTTCGGGGGTCAACAGCCACGGCGTATATGCGATATTGTAGGTCTTGCAATGGTAATCGAACAGCGTATAAGTGGGCTGTGCAATGACGATATGCTTTTTGTTTAAAGCAAAATAATTGAGCAGCGTGGTGATGATATTCGCCGAGCCGGGGCTTAATACGATATGCTCAGGATTCAAGCCGCAATAATCGGCGACATTGGCTTCTATATCGCTGCAATCGGCGGAGGGATACCGGTTCCAATCAGTGGCCATAAGCCTGTCCAATACTTGCTGCTTGATGGAAAAAGCCACGTCTTCCGACTGCTCGTTTTTGTCCAGCAGCATGTGGGAAGCGGTTTTAGTTGGGGTTATGCGGCTTGGGGCATTATGCAGAATATCGCTGAAAAATAGGTTAGTCATGGATGGTGGATTAGATATTGAGATATTGAGATATTGAGGGATTGGGATATTGGCTTTATTATCCCAATCACCCAATATCATTTTTCAATTGGCGTAAATGACTGCCAGCACGGTTTCGTCCTCATGCGTGAACCCGAGGAAGCCCGCTTCGTGGTAGTTGATTTCCACCCCACAGCCCGCCGTTACAGGCGACTTTAGGATGTTGTTATTGATGGAGAAATTGCACTCGTTCAGCCGCTCAATCCAGTGCAGGGCAGGCTCGTGCTTCTCGAAGCGGTCTTTTTCGTCCTTGCCGATGATGTCCTCGATTTCCCTTCCAAAGAAAAGCTTCAAGGCATTTTTGTCAACATTTCCCACGTTTTCGATGCGGTCAATGACTTGAAAAATATGGTAAAAATGCTTGTAACAGCTTTGAAACCTGGTATAAAAATCAGGCTCGTAGTGGTTGACGTTCGGCTCAATCAAGACGAAAGCGCTTGGGTTCATCTGCTTTATCCGTGCGATGGTTTCTTTGCGGAGCAGGTCGGATTGGATATGGTGCAGGGCGAGGGAGGCGTTCACGATGATTTTGCCACCAACGTTTTTTATGGCTGCAAAGTCCACGTTTTCCGCACCATCATGGATGGCAGTAAACGCTATTTGGAAGGGCACTTTCCCATTATAGCCGAGGATGGTTTCCTCCGCCTTTGCCAGTGCATCCCCGAATGGCTCGATGCCCACGACATGCAATTTCCGAAGTTGTGGCAGGTTTTTGGATAGCTCGATGATGTTGACGACCTGCGTGCCTTGCCCAATGCCGATGTCAACCAGGGTCACCTCCTCACAGTCGTCCATTTCGTCCACGATGGCATTATTGGTAATCTGTTGGCTGAACTTCACGAAGGGGAACTTCTCGATGAGGATATTGAACAATTGTATCTGCGAAATCTCATATTTGCCGAGGTATATGTTCTCCCCGATAAATTCGGAATTAATCCTTTTATTCAATGCCTTTATGAACAGGGTTGCCAAGAGTTTTTTGGAATCATTTTCCATCCCTTCCATGCACTGGGCGAAGAATGCTTCTATTTCCGTTTTCGTTTGCCCATCAAAATTGGGGGCCATTTTCATAAAGCTGCTCAATTGCTGGTAGCTGTCAAATTGGGTTGTAAGGCTCATTATTTTTTATTGTTTAAGATGAATTAAATGAATTGCTTTGCTTGATGGGTCAAAGATGCGTACAGGGGGAGGGGAAGAACAATTTTTAGGAACTCAAACAAGGTGAAAATCAAACGAAGGGTGGGAAAAATCGAATGAACGGTATTATGGAAAACGGCAGTAATGCCTTTAAAATCAGTGGTTGTTGGCTTTCTTCATTTTTTCGATGGCCCGCAGCACCTCCTCCCGCCGCTTCGCCGCCGTCATCCAGCGGGGCAGCTTGGCGCCAATGCTTTTTACTTGGTGCTTGAAGCCGTTCCGCTCCCGCAATTTAGCGCCGACGTGCTGTTCCAAGAAGTCGAGGTGTTCCAGGTTGTAGGCCCAGAGCAGGTGGTCGCCCAGCTCCATTTTCAGCCAAAGCGGCAGGTGGAAGTATGGGTCTACCGGTGCACCAATGACGAGGTATTTGCTGCGGGTGGATAGCCTTTCAAGGATTTTGTTGTAGCCGCAATGGCCGCACACGACCCGCACGTTCACGGCTTCGGGCTGGAAGATGGTGTAGCCGTTGGTGTTCACCAGCGCCCGGCCCTCACAGTTCGGGCAGACGACGAGCACATCCTTGATGAAATCGTATAGGTGGGTTCGGTAGGTATGTTTGGTGCGGTCTTCCATTTTTCAAGCATAAATGTTCAGCCAATCCCCCTCAATTTTATACGACCCACGACCATTCTTGGTCTGGTCCTTCACCACCTGCCGGCCTATGCTGTTCAGCACCTCGTCACGCCGTTCGAGCGGGATGCCCGTTTTGGCCACCCACTCGGTTGTGCTTGGCACGTTGATTCCAGCCACCACGGCGCCGCCACCAAATTCATAGTACATATCGAAGCTGCCTTCCGGGCTGCGGTAATGAACATGGCCGCTCCTCCCATCGCTTGAATAGGTGATTTTCGGGCTGCCCGGGTTAGGGCTGGGCCTTGATTTGAAAAGGTCGGAAATGGGTGTATCTGCCAATTTCTGAAGTTTGTCTTTGAACAAGATGCTGACAATGACTATCACCGCCAGCAACAGCCAAAAGTATTTTGATTCCAGGGCATCTTTGGGAACATAGCGAAGACCGGGGCCGGTCAGGTATATCCAACTGGTGCAATATACTGTTTCCATCTTCTTAGAATTTAATTTTTACGACAATACTCCCAACCATGAGCAGGAAAAACACGAATAACATGCCCGCCAGATACCCCATCCCGATGCCCGGCCCTTGTGTGCTGTAAGCATTCATGACTTTTTCAAGCACCAAATGACCGCCAACGATACAGGCCACCCAGACCCGCAGCAGCAGCCAATTTTTCTCCACCATTGGCACCCACCAAAGGGCATAGGTGGCCAATACCAACAAAGGAACATAAAACCAGCATTTTTCAATAAAGTCGTCCATCGCCTTCGTGGGCGGCACGTTGGCCCTGGCAACGAGGGTCGCTGCTCCGTATAGGAGCAGCCACAGCAGTTCCGGCCCGATTAAGTATCGCATGATTGGCATTTCTTTTTGCTTTTTGATGAATAAAGTTCGCCTCATTCTTTGCTGAACTTGACCGCTCCGACCGCCTGTTTGTCTATGTCAAAATCAACGACAAAGTACCCGTCGGGCGAAAACTCAGCGTCCGTGTTTTCAGTAGGCTGGTTGGTGAACGGGAACTTGAACTTCAACCTCGTGGAGCCATCCCCGCCCAAGTCGGATTCCATCACATTGTGCAAGTGATAAGGCTTTTTATAATGCTCCTTTGCCCAAGCTTTCATGGCTTGCTCCGCTTTTTCGAGAAACACAAGGTAACGGTCACCCTCGGTATTGAACGCCCACTCCCGCTCAAGTTCCCTGGCGGAAAATGGACGGTCATACCGGCAAAACACGCTGAAAACCAAGTGCTTGCGGTAGTGGTCGCCCGACGGCTGCCAGTAGGTCAGGGGCACGATTCCCTGAAAATCCTTGCCCAATTCCGAAGCCTCCACAAAAGCCAGTACCTTGTCGTACTTGCTTGCGGCGGGCCAATCGGCCAGTGCTTTTTCGAGATTCAATAGCTGCTCGTTCCGGGCTTCCGGGGTGGGGTCGGCAAAGACCATAACCGTCGCCGCACCCTTCCTGATGCCGACCGCCATGTTTTCAAAACCGTGTTTTTTCAAGGCCTCATAAAACGCCGTCGCATCCTGCCATTCCGCAGCGGCGTTTGCAAAAGCGCCATCCACCTCGTCCGTTGTAAGGCCAAAGTCCTCCGCCTGCATGTCCCAGCGGAGCAGTGCCTGCACCATCGGATTGGCGGCCTCGGCCACCACCGATTTTTTCACCTTGAAGCTCAGGTTGCGGATGGCGTCGTCCGTCGTCGTGGAAAGGACCTGGAATCGGCCCGGATAAGGGATTTCCAACCAAGTCTGCAAGTCCGCCGTCGGTGCTTTCTTGCGCTTGCACTGGTAAAAAAGGAGCGCCAGCAAGCCGAGGAGGAGGACTTTGAAAAAGTGTTTCACCAGAGTTCAGTTTTTGATGAGTTGGATGGCTTTGTCCAAGGTTTCGTTGAAGGCAGAGTTGGCAGCACTGGCGTCCTCCCAGTTCAGCGCCCGCAGCAAGGTCACGTCCTGGAATGCTTTTTCGCCCTGCATTCCCCAAAATGCCAGCACGTCCACGGCTTTTTTGAAGTGAATTTCATTGTCGCCACGAAGGCATTGCACCACGAAGTGCTGCACCGTTACGTTGTCACGCATCCTGAACAACCTATTGAAAACATAATTCCGCCAGTAGCTTTCCTCCGCTTCATATTTCAGCAAATCAATCAGTACCTCCGCCCCTTTTTCGGCATCAAACTTTTTGATGAGCAATTCGGCGATAGCCTGCTGCGCCTTCGGTGTCGCCGTTTTTGCCGCTTCGCAACACCGTTCACTAACGTTTTTCACCCCATTGTATGCCAGGGTTTCGGCGAGTGAGGCAAGCACGGTTTCGTTGTCTTCCTCGCCCAACCGCTGCGTGTATTTTTCTATCAACTCCGCCCGCCAAGCCGCCTCCTCGGCAGCGGTGGCCTTGTACTCCTCCATGAATCCGTCCCTCCCGATGTTGTGGACATTGCCGCCACTTTCCATGAAAAGCTGCTTCGATATTTCGTTATCCGAAGCTCCGGGAGCTTGTTGCCTTTTCGCCCGGCGGCCCAGGTAATTTTCTATGGCCGCCTTGAACCCCGGCGACAGTTTCGCCCCCAGCCCGTCCGGCCGGGTGAGGAACTGCTCGAAGGAGGTATAGGACAAATAAACCAGTCCTTCCCGCCAGTTCGTGGCTCCCATCTCTATGCCATAAATCCGCACAATGCCAAAGTCCATTGCATTGTGGTCGCCCTCTTCCCAACTTGGCCCATCCAGGCCCATCGGATATTCGAACAGCTCAAAATGCTTGTACGAAGCCGGGCTTCCCACTTGCGCAAAAGCGTTGCGGATATTGGCCACCAACTGTTTCCGCACCTGCAAATCGGGTATCGGCAACAGCGGTCCGAAAAACCAAAAATCGCTGAACAACTGCTCGTGTACCTTGCCCGGCACCTGGCTGTATTCCGGTGAAACATCCTTGTAAAACAGCCCTTCCGGGTTAATAGTCAGCTCCCACTCGTAGGTGTTCGTCACCTTCGTGGTGTACATGAACTTTTGCTCCGCAATGCGCCGGGGCAGGAGCTGTTTCCAAAAATCATAGCGCAACAGGGCAGTTTCCGACAGCTCGCCATACAGCTCCTCCGCCAGCGGGATTAGGGCTTTCATGGCTTCGTTGCGCACGGCCAGCGGCTCGCCCGACAGCGGCTCATAGGCTTCGAGCAGCTCCGCCACCGACCATTTTTTGGTGGTGCCGAGTTCTTGTCGTATGCCGTTTTCAGTGAATTGAATCATTGCTTTTGTTTTGAAAAAAATAGGATGTTGAACAGCCATGGGTAGCCAATCAAGCACATTGCGAAGCCGAAAATACCGAACACCAGCGGCAGTACCCATGCGTCGCCGCCCTCCATCGTTGCCTTGGCCGGGTCCTCGGGCAGGTACCAGATGTCCACCATTTGGCCGACTTGGTGAGTCTGCATGGCGGTGTAAAGCGTCGAGTAATATTTGCGCTGCTCGCCCATTTCGGTGTTGAACTGCACGACCGGGGCGAAGGAGTTGGGCGTCACCGTCTCGCCCACTTTTCGGGGCCGCCGCGCCATTTCGACGACCATGCCCTGAGCCAGTTTGCCAGTCTTGAGGATGCGGCCCGTGCTTTGCCATTCCCGAAGGGCAATGATGGCGAAGAGTGTGCCGCCGAGGCAAAAGACCAAGCAAACGACGAGGTTGATTTTTTTCCTGATTCCCATTTGCACAGCACTATTGTTTGTAAAAGTATCTGCTGCTGTCCCCCTTTTTTTGTCATGGCAGAATGCCAACTGTAACGTCAAGCGGGCTGCATAACGTGAAAATCCTACCCAAACAGACAACAAACATGACGTTGCAGTTTGTCTTCGACAATCCCAAAAGGGATAGCAAGCATTTACTTGCAAAAAACATGGTGGACCAAAAACAGCAGGGCCAGCCCGCCCACGATGAGCAGCGGCACTGCGGGCAGCCATATCAGGATATTGGCCACGAGCAGCTTGCCGAGGCTTTTCAGCCAAAATGCCAGCGCAATCCAACCCGCCAGCAGCAGCACCATCAGCCACATCGCCCAACTGTGTTCGCTGCCCGGCTGCCCTTTCATGATTTGGATACTGCTGACCGTACTCGTCACAGCGACGAGGAAAAAGATGCCGCTCAACACAGCACCGATATGGAAGAAAATGGTAGCTTTCATTTGACCATCGGAAGTTAATGATGAATGATGGGACAAAATTATTGGGCAGTATGGCCGTGGCGAATTTTATTGCCCCGAAGCAGGGTGAAATCAAAAACAGCCGGGGCAAATTTGGATTGAAGTACTGCCGAACCCCAGTTCGGCAACGAGGTTTCCGCCGAACTGGGGGCTCGGCAATACATGCCAACCAGCATTTTTGAGGAGATTACTTTTGTTTTTCTTTGAACGACGTAAGAAATATTGGCCAAAAAACTATCTTTCCGCTTCGTTTTAATTGAGTAATGAAGCAATAAACCACCCATCGTTATGGCTAAATACAACATCACCGTCAACGGCAAAAAGCGCCAAGTCGAAGCTGACTCCGACACCCCGCTGCTCTGGGTACTGCGCGACAACCTCCACCTCTACGGCACCAAGTACGGCTGCGGAATCGCCGAGTGCGGAGCTTGCACCATCCATTACAACGGCAACCCCATGCGCGCTTGCACCATGACGGTCGGCAGTGTGGGGGAGGCTGCCATCACCACCATCGAGGGCCTTTCCGAAAACACCAACCATCCCGTGCTACAAGCCTGGCGGGAGCATGACGTGCCACAATGCGGCTACTGCCAAGCCGGCCAAATCATGACCGCTGCCGCCCTGCTCGCCGAAACCCCCAACCCCGACGACGACGAAATAGAGGCGGCTATGTACACCAATATTTGCCGCTGCGGCACGTACAACAAAATCATGGCAGCAGTGAAAACGGCAGCATCAATGAAATGAGGATTGGTGATTGGTGATTGGTAACTGGTGATTGGCTGATGGTCGAATTCCCCAACCCCCAATTACCAGTTACCAGCCACCAATCACCAATCACCACTTACCATTATGGACAATAATCGCCGCAACTTCATCAAAATCACCGCTACCGTCGGCGGCGGCCTCATGCTTGGCTTCTCTTGGCTCAAGCCTTCCGGCGAAAAAGGTGGCACAGACCTGCACACCGATTTCATCGAACTCAACGGCTACCTGAAAATAGCGCCCGACGGCAAAGTCACCATCCAGTCGCCGAACCCAGAGGTAGGTCAAAACGTGAAAACCTCCATGCCCATGATTGTGGCAGAAGAGCTTGGCGTGAACTGGAAGGACGTCATCGTGGAGCAGGCCCCCCTCAACACCGCCGTGTTCAAGCGGCAGGTGGCCGGCGGCAGCCAATCCATCCGGCAGACTTGGACGACGCTGCGCACGGCGGGCGCCACCGCCCGGCACCTGCTCATCGAGGCCGCCGCAAAACAGTGGGGCGTCAGCCCTTCCGAATGCAGCGCATCCGAAAGCACCGTGCGGCACACCAGCGGCAAGACGGCCTCCTACGGTAGCTTGGCCACCTTGGCCGCCACCCTCACCCCGCCCGAACCGGAGCAGGTAAAACTGAAAGACCCTTCCGAGTTCACCCTCATTGGCACCAGCCAAATCAACGTGGACATGGAGGACATCCTCACCGGAAAACCCATCTTTGGCATGGACCAGCACCGGCCCGGCATGATGTACTCCACGGCGCTGCGCCCTCCGGCCTTCGGCCAAAAACTGAAGTCCTTCGACGACAGGGCCGCCCGTGCCGTCAACGGCGTTCAGCAGGTTTTTCGCTTCGCAAACGACAAGGTAGCCGTGGTGGCCACCTCTACCTGGGCCGCCATCAAGGGCAAAAAAGCGCTCCAAGCCATTTGGGAAGACGATGGAACGCTCGAAAGCACCGCTTCGCAAAACGAGGCCATGCGCAAGAAGCTCGACGAGCCAGCCGCCCAGCCCAAGCGCAGCGACGGCGACGTGAAGGCCGCCTTCGCCGCCGCCGAAAAGGTCATCGAGCGGGTGTACGAAGCACCGTTCTTGCCGCACAACCCCATGGAACCCGGCAACTTCTTCGCCCACGTGACGGCGGACAAAGTGGAACTCTCCGGCCCGGCACAAGCGCCGGAGCGCTTCCGAAAGGAAGTAGCCGACCTCCTAAAACGGGACGAAAGCACCATCTCCATCGGCCTCACCCGCATGGGCGGCGGCTTCGGGCGGCGGCTTCGGGGCGACTTCGTGCTGGAGGCCGCCGAGATTTCGAGCATTGCGCAAGCGCCCGTGCTGCACGTCTATACCCGTGAGGACGACATGACAGCGGGCATCTACCGCCCTGCTTGCCAGTACAAGTTCCGGGCGGCCATCAAGGGCGGCAGGATGACGGGCTACCACCTCACCGGGGCCGGCATGAACATGGACAACACCGTGCGGGAGAACTACTTCCCCGCTGGGGCCATCGAGCATTGTCTCATCGAATCGCACAACATACCGAGCAAGGTGACCATCGGGCCGTGGCGGGCACCCGTGACCAACTTCCTTGCCACCGCCGAGCAGAGCTTCCTCGACGAGGTGGCTGAGGCGCTGGGCCAGGACGCCGTGCAGTTCCGCCTCGACCTTTACGAGCGGGCAAGGACCAACCCCGTCGGCAAGTTCGACTACGACGTGGAAAAGTCCGTCGGCGTGATAAAACTGGCAGCGGAAAAGGCCAACTGGGGCGCACCGAAGGCCATTGGGGCAACGGGGACCCACCAGGGGTTCAGTGCCTACTATTCCCACAACTCTTACGTGGCCGAGGTGGCCGAGCTACAAAACACTGGCCGAAAGACGGTGGTGAAAAAGGTCATCTGTGCCGTGGACTGCGGCATCGTCATCAACCCCATCGCCGCCATCAACCAGGCGGAGGGCGGCGTAGTGGATGGCATCGGCCATGCGATGTACGGCGATTTTGATTTTGTGGACGGCAAACCGCAGCAGGACAATTTCGACACCTTCCGCCTCGTGCGCATGGGCGAGCAGCCCGCCGTGGAGGTGCATTTCGTGAAGAGCAACAACGACCCCACCGGCCTCGGCGAGCCAACGCTGCCACCAGCCGGGGGCGCCGTGGCCAATGCGTTCTACCGGGCAACGGGCCAGCGGATTTACGTGCAGCCATTCGTGAAGGGGGTGAAGGGGCTTGGGTAGGACAGCCTTTCAGGCTGTCCCGTCCAAGGCGTTTACGCCGCTATCGCCCTAAAGGGCTGGGCTGGGACCTTCAAAGGGGGGTACGCCGCCATCGCCCTAAAGGGCTTGGACGGGACGGCCTAAAGGCCATGCTACCAATTCAACCAATTCACTAATTCACCAATTCACACATGTCCCTCTCCATCGGCCTCGATATCGGCGGCACCAACATCAAGACCGTGGTCATTGACCAGGCAGGCAACCACCTCCACCAAAGCACTCGCAGCACGGGTCAACACTACCAAGCCGAGGATGAATGGGTTTGGAAAAACGCCGTCCGGGATGTTTTTTTTGAGCTAAAGAAGGAATTTGGAGGGCAAACGCTGGCCGTTGGCATCTCCGCTCCAGGCCTCGCCAATGCCGACAACTCGGCCATCACCTGTATGCCCGGCCGGCTCTTCGGGCTGGAGGGCTTCCAATGGTCGGCGTTTTTCGGCGAGCGGGTCTGGGTGCTCAACGACGGCCATGCGGCGATGGTGGCGGAGGCCCGTTTTGGCGCAGCCAAAGGAACAAATAACGCCGTGCTGCTCACGCTTGGCACGGGTGTCGGCGGCGGCATACTCATTGGCGGCGAGCTGTACCAAGGGCATTCCCAACAGGCCGGGCATGTCGGCCACACCACCGTCAATGCGAACGACATACACCGGGACGCTACCGGAATGCCAGGTGCCATCGAGGAGCATATCGGCAACGAGTCGGTCGTGCGCCGCTCGCATGGCCGCTTCCAGAACACCTACGAATTGGTGGCGGCCTACCAGCGTGGCGACCACTTTGGCGCATGGCTCTGGCTCGATTCCGTGCAAAAATTGGCCGTCAGCATCTGCTCACTGACCAACCTGCTCTCACCGGAAATGGTGGTCTTGGGCGGCGGCATCACCAAGGCAGGGGAGGCGCTGTTCCAGCCGTTGCAGTCGTTTGTGGACTTGTACGAGTGGCGACCTGGCGGGAAACAGGTGCGCATCGTTCAGGCCAAATTTGGTGAGTTTGCAGGGGCGACGGGGGCGGCAGCGTTTGCGTATGGCAGAACTTAGAAATCGAAGATTCACGCAAGTAATTGAAGAATTGCCCATTCAATCCATCAATCCTTGATTTATTCAATCCTTTAAAATGAACGTCATCCAAGACTACCTCCAAAAAAGCCAGCAAATCCTCCATGCCGTTGCGCAGCAAGAAGACGAAATCCGACTTGCTGCGCAATGGTTCACCGATACCATCCTCGCCGGGCGCATGGTGCATGTGTTCGGGAGCGGTCACAGCCGCATCATGGTAGAGGAGATGTGGCCCCGCTACGGCTCGTTCCCTGGATTCAACCCCATCGTCGAGCTATCGCTGACCTTCCACAACCCCGTCGTGGGAGCGAACGGGCAGCGGCAGGCCATGTTCCTCGAAAACGTGGCGGGCTTGGCTGGGCGCATCCTCCGCAATTTTGACCTAAAGCCCGTGGACACGGCGCTCGTTGTCTCGTCCAGCGGCTGCAACGTGGTGCCCATCGAAATGGCCGAGGGCTTCCAGCAAAAAGGCATCAAGGTCGTGGCGCTCGTGAGCCAAGCGCACTTGGACGCCAGCACCAGCAAGCGTCCCGACGGCAAGAAGCTCACCGACTTCGCCGACCTCGTGCTGGACACGGGCGCCCCCATCGGCGACTCAATGGTCTATGTGCCGGGATTAGAAACGCCCGTAGCGCCTGGTTCCACGGTCGGTGGGGTGCTGCTCGTCAATTGCATCAAAGCGGAAGTTGCAAGGCTGCTCACCGCCGCCGGACAACCCCCGAAGGTACTCACCGCTGGGGCCATCGTCGGCCCAGAACGTGCCACGGAACTCTTCGAGGCGGCCTATGACGAACATGCCCATCGGTTGGCGAGGTTGTTTGCGAATATTTGATTTTGTTTTGTTGCGCAAAAAGCAATAAGCTGATCGTGTTTTTTTCCTTTGTGAGTTCGTAGGATAGTTCAAAGATTTATCCAAATGTCCTCATTAGTTGCTGGAGCTCAACGCATTTTTTGGCATAATCGAATAATCGAAATAGCAACAACTGAAAGCAAAAATTGCAATAATGTGAGCAGGCTAATTCCCTTCTTTTCGCTCCTTTCTTATAACCCGATACTTCTTTTTATCAACTTTATGCTGTTCGGGAATGCCCCGCTGCTTATAAAACTTTTTCTTGCTTAGGTGAAACTTAAACTTGTTATTGCCCTGCTCATCGGAAGTAACCTCAATGTATATCTTACCTTTAGTGGTTTCGTATCCCCTGTTACGAGGAATGATAGAAGGTTTGGGAGACTTCAGGTTGTCAAGCGGAACGGATATCCAAAGGTTGGTTTTGTTCCCATAACTATACGTTCCCTCTATGAACATATTAATGGCATTTGACTGAATCTCCATCAAGGGGATATAGATTTCAGCGCCTTCAATTATCAGCTTATTGGCCAATGGTGCAAAACGGAGCTGCTTAAAGCGTTTTTTCATCAGGAGTTTGGCAGCCATTTCATCGAGCGGCGCAAAACCCTGAACAACGATGTCGTTTAGTTCAAAATCAAGTTTGCCATGCGTCGCCTGCGGGACAAAGCCCTTGCCAAGCTCATCAATAATGCTGGTAAGTTCAAGGTCAATCGTGGACCTACCCGATAGTTTCTCAATGTTTTTAAACGAGGGGATATTGAGGTAGTCCAAACTCTCCAGCAACTTCGCAACATCCAATTGGTCAGTTATGAAATGGCCTTCAAAAGGGGTGAAGTGTGCTCTCCCTAGGTTCATGGAGCCTTGTAAACTAATGCTGCCATCCAAGAACCGGAATCCTGTTTTATCCAAAACCAATGTGGAAGAATCTTTTAATGAAATACCTGTCTGGACCTCATAAAGCATTAGTTTGTCAGAATAAATAAATGTATCCAAATGGACACTTAAATCAGGGTTAAAAGCACTCATTATGCCTTTTGCCGTCGTTTTTAATGCAATTACTTTCTCATCGGGTTTGTCAATGTTTTTAGAAAAGGTGCGTATAAATTGTGGCCATACAATGACCGGTGATTTAACATCCACGACCGTTTTGATGGACTTTCCGGTATTGCCGATGGCAAGTTCACTGATGTTTTGGATTTCCCCAGTCATTGTAATGTTTTGATTGATGGAGTCAATATTCATCAATGCTGTGAAATCGGCTATATCCTCTTTCAATTTTAGTGTCACCGCAGTAAGTGGTAAGCTTACGCCACTCAGCTTGTAAAAGACATCGCTGTTGTTTAAGTTAAAAGTTGCGCTCCCATTTGATAAAAGTTCCTGAAAATTGGTCACGTCCCCCTCATAGTCAAACTGTGAAAAAAAGTGGCCATTGTCAAAAAAGAACCTGTCTGTCTTGAAAAAATGATTGAACAATGCAGGGTCACCGTCTAATGCGATTTTAGTTTTTATGGAGTTTCCCAATCCCAGTTTTTCCCGACCTTGGTTTTCTCCAAGTGTAGCAGGTTCGAAGGCAATCTTTCCAGAAAGGGTCCTGCCCTTATCTAATTTAAAAATGATTTCACCGGTGGAAGTACGCGGTATAAGCCCTTTCACATCGTCAATTATTCCTTTGTGTTTTATATCAACGCTGACATTTTCAGGCAACTGCTCCATATTGGCAAGGAGCATGATGTTGAAATAATCAAATGGCGGCATCAGCTTTGCAAGGTTTAGGTTTTTGGCGTGCAATTCAAATTCAAAAGGTGTTTTTTTCTCCTTACTGATATCAAGCTTGGCCGAAAAATTTATTTGCCCTTCTCCATATCTAAAACTTGTTTTTTCCAATACCAAGGTATGTTCATTTTCAAAGTGAACCCCTGTTTTAAATTGATGGAGTTCCAGTAAATCAAAGTATTGTAGCGTATCAACGGCAACCGATAACCGAGGCTGAAATTGAAACTGGATGCCCCGGATAGTTTCCTTCATTGAATTCTTTTTTTTGTCATCATCTTTTGGCTTACCAGTATCGAAATAGCCACTTTCACCGAAAAGATTGATAAAATCGGACCAGCTAAGTTTTTCTGCAACGAAATTAACATCGCTGCTTGCCCGGCCAGCCACTGCAAAAAGCAGGGCTTTTAAATTTGTCATGCCGCCATCTATTTGAAAATCATGGCCATTTTCAAGCGTTGAACTTATTATGGAAAAATCAGCTTCGCCACTTTTTTTATACAGGCTCAAATGCTTGAAAGGAAATGCCGAATTGGAAGGAGTATATATTACACTAAAGTTTTTCAATACCAATTTAGCCTCACTGTCCAACACCATCTGATTAAAATTCTTCATGGACCCATCCACACTGGCCACAAGGGTGAAATTTCCTTTTTTGAAAAAGAACTTGTCGTTTTTTAGCCACTTGCTAATGCCAGCCGGTTGGCCATCAATGATTAAGTCAGCTTTTAGCACCGGGCCACCAGCAGGTGTTGCACTAATGGTCGCTTTGGGTATCTTAACATTAAAACCATCGTGTATAGCCGTTGTGTTGATTAGCGCAATTTTAATGCCTTTTCCGTCCTCTAACTTACTGCGCTCATCATCAAATTGTCGGTTGGTAAAATGGCCGCTTGCAATGACCTGTTCAAATAAAAAACCTTTTGCAGTCACCTCATTTTCGTCCTCCATGCGAAATTGAATGTTGACCAATGGGATTTCGTCGGGCGTGAAATGGCTTGTTATGACCGTCTTTGAATAAAATGGTTGGGCTATATGAAATGGTTCTAATTTTTGCTGCAAGTTTAGTGGCAACAAAGGAATCGTCCTGTCCCAAGCCGTTTGCCTATTTTCCAAGTTCAGGGTAGTTAATTGCCTTTTACTGGTGTCATAATTGCCACTAAAAAGAAATTTTTCTTCATTAATGGACAATACAAAAGGTTCAAAAGTTATGTTGCCGCTTTCTACCTGAATCTCAAGCTTCCCCTTCAATTTGCTATCAGCAATGAACGACCCCTTCTCTTTTTTAAAGGCCAGTTCCTGCACGGCTATTGCCATATCAATTTCAGCGCCCAGCCTTTTGTCTTTCCGATGCAATTGCGCAGATACATCATCCAATGTTGCGTGCATGCTGGTTGTTTTTATCGCATTGGTATAAGTGAATTTTACGTTCGATAAGCTGACATTCAGGTTATCCGTCAAGACTTTTAAAAAGCTTGCTTCCTGTGTGGTGCCATCATTGGTTTTCTCCGAAAGAAAACTTTTTAAATTGTTGAAACCTTCTTTATCTACAAACAAGTTAACGCTCCCATTCGCAAACTCGACACCCTGTACCTCAATTTCTCGTGACCAGATTTCTTTCAGGGAAGTGGAGAGCGTCAATTTTTCCAGCGCTAAAATAGGCGTGGCGTGACTGGAAAAATTGGCATCATGAAGCAATACATTTTTGAGGGAAATAGTGGCGTGGGGGAAATCTTTGAAAATACTGATTTTGGCCGATTCAAATGAAATGGAACCATTGTTAAGTATGCTGAGATTGCTTAAAACCTTGGTCTCGTTCGATTTCAAATAGGTATTCAAGCCAATGAGAAAAATGACGAAGAGCAGCAAGGCAAGCATGAGTGTCCTGGACAATATCCTGACAAGCCTGCGCAAAACAGGCGACTTTTTTACGCTCCCTACTTTTTCGTTTTCCTTCATGTCCATTTGCAAAGATTGCCCTATTTGCTTGGGATTCACACAAAGCGTTGGGGTGCACCACTTGGTATTCAGAATGCAAGGTAAGAACAAGAATATTTCCCTCATGTTCAAAGCCAGAAATTGCGAGCTGCTAAGTACGACCATTGGCACCTTATTGAACAATTGGTGCCGCGGGTAGAATTTTTGGGAAAATGAGTGGTTGAGGTGAAAGTCACTGGTGGACCGAATAGCAAATTGGCTATTTCGCTGCACCAAGCCATCGCACCTCATCCATTGTTTTTGTAACATGGGTGGGTTTTGGATTGCTGCTCATTCAGTTAACACCTTGATGATTTGAAAAAGTTGACGATAATTGCCTACCTAATGTCGGAGCCAAGCCAATAAACTATCGGGAAACCCTCGCAGATTAAAAGTGTTTGTTGCTTGTTTTGACGACTCAAAAGAACATACCTTTCCCCCTTTTCTCAGCGTTTACCTGCATTGCCGCTTTTGGCGATGATGTGGAATAGAGAAAAGCAATTTTCATCGTCCCAAGTTTTGACGCCATCCGGCAGCGTTGGGGCGATACATCAACGAAAACAAGCCGCTGGAGCGAGTTCTCTTTGTAGGAAACTGGCTCGATGTGGCGATTATATTGTGACATGGAACCAATCTTCACCAACGACGCCGTGGTTTTCGGCCTGCTCTGCCTCATTTTGGGCGGCGTTTTTTACACCTCCAAGCTGCCCGCTTTTCGCAGGTTTTATGGCATCGTGCCCACACTGGTGCTTTGCTACTTCTTGCCCGCCCTGCTCTACTGGCCACTGGGGCTTATTGCACCGGAGTGGTTCGACCACGGGCTGCTGACCTTTTTGGGTGAAAAGGGCCTGGTGCTGCCCGACACAGGGATGTCCTTTGGGCAAATCAAGGACTGGCTCGAAACGCAGGGGCTGGCCAAGGCCGACTACGGCAAGTTCGCCCACAAAAGCCAACTATACTTCGTGGCCAGCCGATACCTACTGCCCGCCAGTTTACTGCTGTTCTGCGTTGGCATTGACATGAAAGGCATCATCGGGCTGGGCCCAAAGGCGCTCATCATGTTCCTCACGGCCACGCTTGGGGTCATCATCGGAGGCCCGGTGGCGCTGCTGGTGGTGACCAACCTCATGCCCGGCCTTATCAATGTATCACCCGATGAGCTATGGCGGGGGCTGTCCACCATTGCGGGCAGTTGGATTGGCGGTGGTGCCAACCAAGCAGCCATGAAGGAAATCTACAAGGTGCCCGACTCGCTCTTTGGCACGATGGTCGTCGTGGATGTATTGGTGGCCAATATCTGGATGGCTGCGCTGTTGTACGGCGCTGGCAATTTTGAAAAAATAGACCGCTGGTTCAAGGCAGACAACTCGGCCATTGCTGCGCTGGAACAACGGGTGGCCAACTACCGGGCCAGCATCGAGCAGGTGGCTACCACGAGGCATCTGTTCGTGCTTTTGGCAGTGGCATTCGGCGGGGTGGCACTGTCGCATATCGTGGCCGACTGGGCCGTGCCGCTCCTCGAAAAATCGTCGGACTGGCTCAAAGCGGCCCGATTGGAATCGCTGCTGGAAGGCTTTTTCTGGATAGTGCTGGTGGCCACGACGGTGGGGCTGGGGCTGTCGTTCACGTCGGCCCGCAAGCTGGAGGGCGTGGGCGCATCCACTTGGGGCAGTCTTTTTATCTATATCCTGGTGGCCACCATCGGCATGAAGATGAACGTGGGGGAGATATTCGACAACCTCGGCCTCTTTGCCATCGGCGTGGTGTGGATGCTGGTGCATTGCACCTTGCTGCTGGTGGTGGCCAAGCTCATCCGGGCACCGTTTTTCTTCGTGGCGGTGGGCAGCCAAGCCAATATCGGTGGAGCGGCATCGGCGCCCATCGTGGCCTCGGCGTTCAGTCCGGCATTGGCGCCAGTGGGCGTACTGCTGGCGGTGCTGGGCTATGCGCTTGGCACTTATGGGGCCATTGTTTGTGCGATGCTGATGCAGTTGGTGGTGGGGTAGGGGGAAGTGCTATTTCAATTCCCCAATTTCCAGCCGCCATCAACGGCGATGACTTGCCCGGTGATGAAACTGGCTGCGTCCGAGAGCAGGAGCGTGGCCAATCCGTCAAGGTCGTGGGGCTGCCCGGCCCGGCCACCATCCAGGGGTTGGCGCTGGCGGACGTACTGCATGATGTCGTCGTTTTGGATGGCCCGTTGAGCCATCGGCGTTTCGGTAAGGCCGGGGGCTATGACGTTGGCCCGGATATTTTGCGGAGCGTAAAACGCAGCGATGCTCTTGGTGAAACCTTCTATGGCAGCCTTTGCTGCTGCGTAGGCATGGGTGGAAAAAAATTGCGGAGCGGGCGAAAATGCCAATGCCGAACCGGTGTTGAGGATGGCCCCACCTGATTGCTGTGCCAAAAACTGCCGCACCGCTGCCCGATTGGAGAGCATGACGGATGTGAGGTTTAGTTGGAGGGTGCGCTCCCAACCATCGAGCGTGAGTTCATGGAGGGGGCCGTCGCCAAAGCGCCTACCACTGCCGCCCGCCACATGGTACAGCCCGTGGAACCCGCCAAACCGCTCGATGCACTTGCTGATGGCGGCCTCGGCCTGCCCTTCTTCGGTAGCATCGCCGGTGAGGACGTGGGCGTTGCGGCCCAGCACCTCCATCGCACGGATGGAGACCTCCTTGCCTATGCCGAGCGCCACGACCAAAGCTCCCTGCCGCTGAAAAGCCTGCGCTGCTGACAGCCCGATGCCAGTGGTGCCGCCGATGATGACGATTTTTTTGTCCGTTAACATTCGTTTGAAGGTTGGTTGAGCGAAGTTGTCAAAAACCCTATACCCCAAACATCCCCTTCATTCCCTCCCAAAGCGGCCTTTTCAGGGCTGGATTGGCTTGTATGTCGGCGAGGCTGGCAGCAAAAAGGTAGGTGACCTTACCGAGGGCCAGTGGCTCGTAGGGCTTGGCGTTCAGCATCAGTCCGGCCTGCTTGGGTGCTATGCCGAAGAACATGGCACGAGAAAATCCTGCCTCATTGCGGAGCAATGAAAAAGGTAACGGCTGTTGGGTTGTTGTCCAAAAAACAAGGGCATCCTCGTCCATGTCGAAGCCTGCGGCTTGCAACATTTTGGAAAGCAGTTCCACGGCGGCAGGCTCCTCCGTACCGGCACAAGCGACAAAAAGCCCCTTGCGGTTGTTCCCCCTTCCCTCAGAAATCAGGTTTTCTTTTAACGGGTACACCTCGAAGTCCAAAATTCCATTGGGCTGGATATTCATTTTTTGATGATTTTCAGAATTTTATTCTAAATGGGTATTTTTTTGCCCCTATTCTTTAGAATTTATTTTTTTAAAACGGTTTTTCGACCTAATTTTGTGCAAAATTAAACTAAAAGGACATGGATATCAAAACAACAAAATCAGCCACCTCCCGCCTCGGGGAAGTTGACTTCGACAACTTGCCGTTTGGCCGCACCTTTTCCGACCACATTTTCACTTGCGACTATTTCGACGGCAAGTGGCACAACCCACGCATCGAGCCGTTCCACAACCTCAGCCTGCACCCCGCCACAATGGCACTTCACTATGGCCAAGCCATTTTTGAGGGCATGAAAGCATCCATGAGCGTGGACGGTGTGCCGATGCTCTTCCGCCCGGAGCGCCATGCAAAACGCATGAACATCTCTGCCGCACGCCTGTGTATGCCGGAATTCCCGGAGGACTTGTTCGTGGATGCCATCGCAAAGCTGGTGAACATTGACCAAGAATGGATACCCAAGGCGGAAGGCAGCGCCCTCTACATCCGTCCGACGATGATTGCCACCGATGAGTTCATTGGCGTAAAACCGTCGCAATCTTACAAATTTTTCATCTTTACCGGCCCCGTTGGCCCATATTACCCGAAACCCGTGCGCCTCTGGGCCGAAACGACCTATATCCGGGCAGCACAAGGCGGCACCGGCTTCGCAAAGGCCGCTGGCAACTACGCCGGGGCGCTCTACCCTGCCAAATTGGCGCAAGACCGTGGCTTCGACCAGCTCCTATGGCTCGACGCCAAAGAATTCAAGTACATCCAGGAGAGCGGCACGATGAACGTCTTCTTCGTCATCAACGGCGTGACCATCACCCCGCCCCTCTCCGGCACCATCCTCGACGGCGTGACCCGTGACTGTATCCTCGAAATACTCCGCAGCGAGGGCAAGCCCGTGGCCGAGCATCCCATCACCATTGACGAAGTGGTGCAGGCCTACCACGATGGCACCCTGCAAGAAGCATTCGGCGCTGGCACTGCCGCCGTCGTCTCGCACGTGGCCGACATCGGCTACAAGGACATGCTGATAACCCTCCCGCCGGTGAGCGAGCGTAAAATCGGCCCCCACGTAAAGGACATGATTGACGGCATGAGGGCTGGCATCATTGAAGACAAATGGGGTTGGACCGTGCCAGTAATGGCCGAGGAGTTGGTATCCTAACTTTCACGCCACGTTTGTCATCCCGAAGGGAACCGTCCTCGTTTGGATTGCACGTACAACGAGGACAGTTCCCTGCTGGATGACAAAGTTCCCTCGTTCACTCTTACCTACCTAATCCAAAATGCCCCCAGATTTTTTGGTCATCGGACACCTGTGCCACGACAAAATCCCCAGCGGCTACACGCCCGGCGGTGCTGCGTCCTTCGCTGGTTTGCATTCGCACCGTCTCGGCTACTCCACCTCCATTCTCACTTCCTTCGGCCCTGATTTTCAGTTCGCTTCGCAATTCGATGGGCTTGACCTCCACGTGGTGCCCTCGGAGGAGACCACCGTTTTCGAGAATATTTACCAGCCCGATGGCCAGCGCATACAGTACCTGCACAGCCGGGCTGCCGTGCTGACTCCCGCCGATTTGCCAAAGCATTGGCAAGCTCCAAAGACCGTCCTACTCGGCCCCATCTGCGATGAGGTGAGCTTTGAGTTCCTCGACTTTTTCGCTGCGCAAGACACCGTCACCTGCGCCTGCCCGCAAGGCTGGATGCGGCAATGGGACGCCCATCACCGGGTTAGCCCCAAGCCCATTGCCGACTGGCAACTGTTGGCCAAGGCCGACCTCATCTCCATGAGCGAGGCGGATGTGGGCGGGGACTGGGGGTTGATAGTAGCCATTGCCAAGCAAGTGCCGCTGCTGGTGGTGACGCAGGGGCCGAGGGGTGTCACCGTTTTTCACCACTGCGAACGAAAGCATTACCCCGCCCATCCGATAAAAGAGTTGAATCCCACGGGTGCAGGTGATGTATTTGCTGCCAGCTTGCTGCTGCGCTTTGCGGAGACAAAGGACATCGTAAATGCGGTGGATTGGGCGCAAGGGGTGGCAGCCAAGCATGTTTCGACAGCGAAATATTGACCAATGTTGCGGGGCTTTCAGTACATCACGGGAGGCCATCGCTTCATCAACATCTTCCGCTCATCAGATGCGCTGTCGCAGGTGAAGACCCAGTGACGAACACAATGCGGGGGCTTCCCCTTCCCATGAAAATTGTTGTTTTGTAAAATCAGGTTCCCTACCTTCCCCCAAAAATTCCACCACATGAAAATCCTATACGCCATACAAGGCACCGGCAACGGCCACCTCAGCCGGGCGAGGGACATCGTGCCTGTCCTCTCCCAGCTCGGCGAACTCGACATTCTCGTTAGCGGCATACAGGCCGATGTGGCATTCCCGTTCCCGGTGAAGTACCGCTTCCGGGGCATGAGCTTTATTTTTGGGAAAAAAGGCGGCGTGGACGTGCTGGCCACTTATCGCAGCAGCAACATCAAGCAGTTGCTGGAAGAGATAAACAGCCTGCCCGTGGAGGACTACCACTTGGTCATCAACGACTTCGAGCCGGTGAGCGCCTGGGCCTGTTATAATAAAGGTGTGCCCTGTATCGGCCTCAGCCACCAAGCGGCCGTGATGGACAAAAAAGCGCCCAAGCCCAAGCGCTTTGACCCTGTCGGGAAAATCACGCTGAAGAACTACGCCCCCATCACCCACCGCTACGGCTTCCACTTCCAGCGGTATGCCGAGGGCATTTTCACCCCCGTCATCCGGCAGGAAATTCGACAACTAAACGCCAGCGACAAAGGCCACTACACCGTTTATTTGCCCGCCTACGCCGACAAGCGAATACTGAAGGTGCTGTCGCAATTCCCCGAAACCCGCTGGGTGGTGTTCTCGAAGCACGGCAAGGAGCCACGCACGGAGGGCAACGTCAGCTTCCAGCCCATCAACAACGAGGCGTTCATCGGCAGCTTGGCCAATGCGAGGGGCGTGCTTTGCGGGGCAGGTTTCGAGACGCCCGCCGAGGCACTTTACCTGGGCAAAAAGCTGATGGTCATCCCCATGAAGGGCCAGTACGAGCAGCAGTGCAATGCCGCTGCCTTGAAGCAGATGGGCGTGCCCGTCATCAAAAGTTTGAAGAAAAAATATGCCGATGTGATTGCCGTATGGCTCGCAGATTCCTCCATCGTGCTGGCCGATTATCCCGATGAAACGGCGCAAATCCTAAGGATGGTGGTGGAAAAACATGCAGCGAAGCCGCCTATTGCCGACGCTCCCATTTCACCCAAAATCACCGGAGTAAAAGACTTCAAAAAGCTGACCCGCTGGAAGATTTTAGCGGAGATTGCGGAGCGAAACCTGCCGCTTACGAGGGGAATGAAGCGGGTTTTGCGCAAGCGTAAATGATGTTTTTACGCTTCGCAAATAGGTTCACTAATCCGACCAAAGCGGTTGATGGGGTTATGTAATTTCAAAATAAGTTTCATGTAATTTCAAAATAACGTCCATGCAATTTCAAAATTTAGGCTTTTCTTTGTAAGAAAAAGCGCATGTCCTATGTAAAACGTGAAATCGAAGCAGCAATTCAATCCCTATCGGGGAAGTACCCGATTTTGGCTATCACTGGGCCACGCCAATCTGGAAAGACAACGCTTTTGAAAAGCATGTTCCCTGGCTACCAGTACGTTAGCTTGGAGGATACCAACCAGCGCAGTTTCGCACAGGACGACCCTGTTGGTTTTCTGAAAAGGTACTCGGAGAAAATAATTTTTGATGAAGTGCAGCGGGTGCCAAACTTGTTTTCTTTCCTACAAACCATCGTTGACGAAAGTCGGCAGATGGGCCAGTTTATCCTGTCCGGTTCGCAAAACTTCCACTTGATGGAGCGCATCACGCAGAGTTTGGCGGGCAGGGTGGCCATCTTCAAACTGCTCCCATTCGACAATGAAGAACTGAAAGAGGCGGGACTATTGCCCGAAGACTGGAAGTCGTTGATTGTCAAGGGTTTTTATCCAGCGATATATGACCGTGAACTCGATTCTGCGATATTTTACGCCAACTATCTACAAACCTACATAGACCGTGACGTGACCGAGCTGACTAAGGTACAGGACCTGAAATTGTTCCGCAACTTCCTCGGACTTTGCGCAGCCCGCATTGGTCAGATGCTCAACCTTTCAAATCTGGCCAATGAGTGTGGAATTTCGCAGCCAACTGTCAAGGCTTGGCTTTCCATCCTGGAGAGCAGCTATATCGTTTTTCAGTTGCAGCCTTATTTTGAGAATTTCAGCAAACGGATAGTGAAGACCCCAAAACTCTATTTTTATGACACGGGGCTGGCAGCCTTCCTTTTGGGCTTACGCAAAGCGGAAGACCTCGACAACCAAACCTTGGTCGGAAGCCTGTTCGAGAACATGGTCATTGCCGATGCAATAAAGAAAAACCACCACCAGTACCAGTTGCTTGATTATTGGTTTTGGCGGGACTCAAACGGTGCAGAGATTGACCTGATGACCAAACGGGGGGGCGGGTTTGATATTTACGAAGTAAAATCAACGCAAACGGTGCTGCCCCAGCATTTTTCTGGCTTGGACGCCTTTGCAGGAATTGCCGGGGACAGGGTTAGGACAAAAACCCTCATATATGGCGGTACCGATACGCATGACCGCACAAACTACAAGGTTCGGGGGTGGGTGGGATAAGCGTTGCCGCCGGGCAGTGCCCAGCGGCAACGCTCCTGTCAATACGCCGGAACTGATGAGTCCACCTCTTTCGCCCAAGCCAGTATCCCCCCCTTCAGGTTGTACAGGTTCTCGAGCCCGAACTGGTCTTCCAGTTCCCGGATGGCCTTGGCGCTTCGTACGCCGCTTCGGCAGTGCACGACCACTTTCTTTTCCTTCGCAATGCGGTGGGCGGCGGCGCTGACCGTTCCGAGCGGAATGAGTTCGCCGTCGAGGTTGGCGGTGGCGAACTCGTGAGGCTCCCGCACGTCAATCAACTGAAAATCTGCGCCTTGCACTTGCCATTCGTAGAGTTCTTGCACGGTGATTTCCTTTACTGGCCGCAGCTCTCCGGGTGATTCGATGCCACAGAACTGCTCGTAGTTGATGAGTTCCGTGATGGTCGTGGCCGGATTTTTCTGCACCTTTAATATACGTGTGGTGAAGCTCGCCGCATCAAACAGGAAAAGCCGTCCGGCCAATGGTTCGCCCACACCCGTCAGCACCTTGATGACTTCGCTGGCCTGCATGGAGCCGATGATGCCGGGCAGTACGCCGAGCACGCCGCCTTCGGCGCAATTGGGCACAAGGCCCGGCGGTGGCGGTTCTGGGAACATGTCCCGGTAGTTGGGGCCACGCTCACCGTCGGCCTGCGGGTAATTGAACACGGAGACCTGCCCCTCGAATTGAAAGATGGAGGCATAGACGTTTACCTTTCCAGCCAGCACACAAGCGTCGTTCACGAGATAGCGGGTGGGGAAATTGTCGGTGCCATCGGCCACCACGTCGTAGTCCTTGACGAGTTCCAGCGCATTTTCACGGGTGAAACGGGTCTTGTACACCACGATGTCAAGGTGCGGGTTGAGGGCCAGCAGGCGCTCCTTGGCCGTTTCCGCCTTTGACCTGCCGATGTCGGCGGTGGTAAAAAGCACCTGCCGTTGGAGGTTGCTGTCGTCCACCGTATCGAAGTCCACGATGCCGATATGGCCGACCCCTGCGGCGGCAAGGTAGAGCAGCACCGGGCTGCCGAGGCCACCGCTGCCGATAACGAGCACCCGGCCCGCCTTGAGTTTTTCTTGTCCGGGCAAGCCGAATTCGGGTATGGCGATGTGCCGTGCGTACCGGCCGATTTCGGCGGGAGAAAGGTTGGTGTTCATTTTTGAAAGGATTAAAGGAATGAGGGATTGGAGGATTGAATATTGACCCTCCCGTTTTCTCAAGTCCTGTGTTTCAAATTCAATTAATGCCTCCGGCAATTGCCGGCACGATGCTAATCACTGCATTTGAAGAAACCGTAGTTGCCCCTTTTTCGAGGGAATTGATGTCGTCCTCGCCAAGATACACCCGGATGAAGGAGCGGATATTGCGGCTGTCGTCGAACAAGTGGCGCTCCAATCCGCTATGGGCCTGGGCCAGTTGCTCGATGGCTTCCTGGACGGTGCCGCCAGAGGTTTCAAAAACGCTGGTGTTGTCGGTAAATTTACGCAAAGGCGTCGGGATGATAATTTTTGCCATTTTTTTATGAAGGTTTAGCGGGTTTATGGAGGTTTAGGAGGTTTAATCGGGCAGTCGGCACAAGCCAACTAAACCTTCTAAACCCACTAAACCTTCTAAACCTCGACATTTACAATTACAGTTTCTTCCAAAAACTCCCGCTCCTCGTCCCTCAACCGCCAGCTTTTCAGGTCGGCCACTTCACCGTCCATTACCGACACGATGACGTAAGAGAAATAGGGCATGGCCTCCGCCAAGTCATGCTCGGAAGCAATGGCCGGGTGGTTGGGGTGGGAGTGATAGACGCCGAGGAGCGTCGTGTCGTTTTGCAGGGCAAACTGCTCCGCCCGCAGGTAGTCCAGCGGCGAAATCTCAAAGCGGCGGCGCTGGTCGCCCTCCTTGCTATTGCTCACGGGTACGGCAAGCGTGATTTGCCTGCTGCCATCCGCCGCCTCTGTTCCATAGAGGAAGCCGCAGCACTCGTTTGGAAAGGCTTCGATGCCATCGGCGTTGATGGTTTCTACGGCTTCTTCGCTAATGTAGACGCTAAATTTGCTCATTATCGTGGGTTGAATTGGTTAAACTTGTTAAATAGGTTGAACTTGGTTGAATTAGTAGAATTAAGCAGGCACGTCCCAACCACTTTTACCAATTCAACCAATTCCCCACTTCAACTAAAAATCTTTACCATCACCTCTGAGTATTTCTCGGCATTGTCGGCGAAGGTGGTGACGATGACGCCGGACTCGATTTGCTCCGCAACCTTGATGGCTCCCAGCAAGTTCGCAGCAGCGGATGGGCTGACGAGCAGGCCCTCCTGTTGCGCCAGCGTACGCACCATGTCATAAGACTCCATAGTCTCGATTTCGAGGAATCGGTCGGCCAAAGTGCTGTCGTAAATCTTCGGTACGATGGCGGTCTCCAGGTGCTTCCAACCTTCAAGGCCGTGCATGGGGTTGTCGGGCTGGAGCGCCACCAGTTCGAGGTCAGGGTTGAACTTCTTGAGGCCACGGCCCGTGCCTGTGAAGGTGCCAGTGGTACCCAAGCCCGCCACGAAATGGGTAATCTTGCCACAGGTCTGCTGCCAGATTTCCGGGGCAGTGGTTTCGTAGTGCGCCCGCCAGTTGTGGTCGTTGGCGTACTGGTCGGCGTAGAAGTATAGTTCGGGCTGTTCCCTGTAAAGGCGCTTGGCTTCGAGTTGTGCGCCGTCTGTGCCATCGAAACGGGAGGTGAATACGATATTGACGCCGAAGGCTTGCAGGATGCGCTTGCGCTCCGGACTTGCGTTTTCGGGGAGGCAAAGCGTAACCGGGATTTTTAGCGCTGCGCAAATGGCGGCATAGGCGATTCCCGTGTTGCCGCTGGTGGCGTCGAGCAGGTGCTTGCCTTGGCCGAGCTGCCCGTCCCGAACGGCGTTCTTGATGATGTTAAAAGCTGGGCGGGTCTTCACGCTGCCACCGAGCTGCTGCCATTCTAACTTGGCGAAGATGCGGACGCCAGGCTTTTGGAAGGCGTTGCGGATTTCGTACAGTGGCGTCTTGCCGACGAGTTGGCCGACTTGCAGCGTTTTCTCGGCTGATGTGGTGCTTGGTAAAAGCAGGGATGTGGTCATTTTTCTTAGGTTTAGATGGTTTAGACGGTTTAGATGGTTTAGGTTTGGCTACGTGCTAAACCGGTTTTACAACTAAAACTTTCCAGACCTCCGGCCATTGCCAAAAACAAAAAAGCCTTCCCGTGGACACGGAAAGGCTTTTTTGAAAATAACAGATTATTGCACAATTCATCGCAATGCTCCGCCGCCCTTCCTTGTCGGAATGGTACAGCAACAACAACATGCAGTGAAATGTATTTTTGTCATTTTTGAAATTTTGTAAAGCTCGAATAAGACAAGGTTACTTTCTAAAAGTTCAAAAGCTGTGCCAGAGGTTGGTCAGATTCTTTAGGCAAAATTGGCTAAAGGTAATCAATTCGACCCGCAGTTTGTTGATTATCAAATGCTTATGCAAGAACTACTCCCGCTAACCAATCTACTGGAAAGCTCGAATTTTTCTCGGACTCATAAATATTTGTCAAAATAAGTATTAAAAAAAATGCTTGAGGACTATACAAGAAATCAGAATTTCCCTACCTTGCACCCGAATTAGAACTCACACACCTTAGACACTCGTAAAATTTGACATCACGGCGACTATAAAAGTCATCACTCACCAGTTTTTCAAAACTGAGTTTTCTACACGAAAGATTCACTATTGAACAAAGCAGGTATCCGATTCCCCTGCGACAAAAAATTTCCCAACTTCCGATTTCAAGCCCGACATAAGGGCGGCTCAAGGCTTACAAAGCGTTTGCGCCTGCATCCCAACCGATAAAGAAAAAGTATTGTCCTGACATCGTTGTGCAAACTCCCGATGTTGGCCATGCTTGAAGATGCAATTTGTAATCCCTTGAGAACACGCAAGACCTCTTTCCGGGCAACCGGGAAGGGGTCCTGTATTTTTAGGGTATAGTTAAAGCCAATGTGCAGGATGGGAATCGAGTTAATGGTTTTGAATTTGGAGCAAGAGTTTGTCTTACCGCTATTTTGCAAGTCACTGATTTTCAACCGTTTAATTGGTTGAAGATTGACCCTCCACGGCGGGAGTGAATGCTTAGATTTGATGCCTTGAAATTATTTTTTTACAAATACTTTGTGCTCTCGGTAAGAGCGGCTACTTTTGGCTCGATTTTTTAGTAATTGTTATTAAAATTCCTGTGAACATGAAAGGACTGTTATTTAACGCAAGAGCGTGATGAGAAGCCGGAAAAGGACATCTAACCAATTAGCAACACCGTTTTTTTGTAAGTAAACTATCCTGACAACCGATTTGTAGTACAAAGACATTTCAACAACCAATTGTAAGTCCGAGCTTCTCATCCATTTTTTTCAGTTGCCCTCCATGGTTCACTCCTGAATTTTTGTAATCGGTGGTGTTGCTTGCAATCTTGAAACTCATCTATCTGTAACTGCATGACAATCATGCAGTCCAATCTTGGTTTTGTTTTCCCGCAAAACAGGTTGGCTTAGTTCCGTCTTTTTCACCCCAATGAACAAAAGATGTAATCGGTTTTTGGGATAGCCTCTCTCCAAGTTTTGGAGGGGGGTTTTTTTTTGCCCCAATGAATGGCTTCTGTACAGCGAATCACCTGCTTTGGTCGAAAATCGGGGTGGCCTGCCTTCCTGCCCTCCGTCAAGTACCCACCTTATTTTGTTTACCTTGCGCCACTTTTCCGAAAGGGTCTCTTTTCAACAAAAAATTATTGCATGTTCGTTTGGATTGGCTTCTTGTTACTCATTTCCATCTTTTTGGCGCTCGACTTGGGCGTGTTCAACAAAGACCCGCACAAGATTAGCACCAAAGAGGCCCTGCGGTGGACGGCATTGTGGAGTTCCCTATCCGTGCTTTTCAGCGTGTTCATCTATTTTGCCTACGAGCGGCACTGGTTGGGCATCGGCCACTCCATCGGCCTGCCCTCCACCGGCTGGGACGCCGCACTCACCTATCTCACGGGCTATATCGTTGAACTGTCTTTGAGCTTGGACAATGTCTTCGTCATAGCAGTCATCTTTGGCTATTTCCACATTCCGCAGAAATACCAGCACCGGGTGCTGTTTTGGGGCATCCTTGGTGCCTTGTTTTTCCGTGGGGTCATGATTGGCGCTGGCGCAATCCTGGTGCAGCAGTTTGACTGGATTATGTACGTTTTCGGCGTCATCCTACTCTGGACCGCCTGGAAGATGTACAAGTCTGGCGAGGAGGAAATACACCCAGAAAACAACCCCGTGGTGATGCAGCTCCGCAAGATATTGCCCGTGACCAAAAACATCCGGCGTGAGCATTTTTTTGTGAAATGGAAAGGGAAAACCATTGCCATGACACCGCTTTTCGTGACGCTGGTGGTGGTGGAAACGACGGACATCATGTTCGCCTTCGACAGCATCCCCGCCATTTTCGCCATCACCAAAGACCCCTTCATCGTCTTCACCTCCAACATCTTCGCCATACTTGGCCTGCGGTCGCTGTACTTCGTACTGGCTTCTATGCTGGACAAGTTCGAGTACGTAAAGTACAGCCTCATCATCATACTAACCTACGTGGGCTTGAAAATGCTCATACTGCACCCGCTGCACATCGTGCTGCCGGAGTGGGTTTCCTTGGGCTTCATCGTGGTGGTACTGGGCAGTGGGATTTTGTACTCGATGTGGAAAGATAGGGATTGAGAATTTGAGGGGTTGAGAATTCGAGGGGGGGCCTACCTCAAACCCCCAAATTCTCAATCCCTCAAAACCTGTTCTTCCACATCATGCTTTCCACGGGACGGTCGGTGCGGGCGTTGTACTTGGCGTCGGATTTTTTGTTGTAAAAACGCTCGATTTCGCCTTCCACCATAAAGTATATCAACTGCCCAATGGGCATCCCGGCATATACCCTCACGGGTTGGGTACAAGAGATTTCGAGCGTCCAATGATTGCAGAACCCAACATCGCCCTTTCCAGCCGTGGCGTGGATGTCAATGCCAAGCCGCCCGACACTGCTCTTGCCTTCGAGGAATGGTACGGCATGGTGCGTTTCCGTGTATTCTTCCGTGACACCGAGGTATAGCACGCCTGGCCGCAGCACAAAGCCATCTGCTGGTATCTCAAAATGGTCAATCTCGTTGTGCCGGCGGGCATCGAGCACCGGGTCACGGTAGTTGGCGAGGTACTTGCCGAGGTGCACGTCGTAAGAATTGGTGCCGAGACAGTCCCGGTTGTAAGGCTCGATGACGATGTCACCGGATTCGATGGCTTCGAGGATTTTTTTATCGGAAAGAATCATCTATTAGAGGACGAAGGTTGAATGATTAATGAAGAATGCATGCGCACCACGGACACAGTGATAAGCGTGTCCACTATTTTTTTGGGAGGCAAAAATAGTTTTTTTTGATTGGCAACAATCCAAACTGGCACCCACCGTTTGTTTGGCCAGTAATTTGCCGAAATTTGCGCCCCAACAATTCAATAATCCCTGCCGTCAGGCAGGCAACAATTTCAACAATCAAATACATCATGTCAAATCCAACACCGGCTGCCCAAACGTCAGCCGCCAAAAAGAAAAAACGAAAGCCAGCCACCAATTGGAAGCAAATCATCCTTATCGGCGCCATGAGCATTGCAGCCTTAACCATGGTCGCACCTGGCATCTTCCAATGGATTGGGGGGCTGTCGAGCAGCAACAGTGTCACCTATGCACCGCCACCCAGCAGTGCCACGACCACCAAGCCGCCCATTGCAAACAACGAGACTATGCCAGAACCAAAGTTTCAAAAAGAAGGGGAACTCTACTTTCAGAACACCGCCACCGGCAAGGCCATCTCCAAGATTGACATCGAAAAGGCAGACACGGAGGTGGACCGCCAGTTCGGCCTCATGTTTCGCAAATCCATGCCGGAGGACCAGGGGATGTTGTTCATCTTTGACGTGAACGAGCAGCAGAGCTTCTGGATGCGCAATACCTATATCCCCCTCGACATCATGTTCGTGGATGAAAACGGGGTCATCACCACCATCCACGAGAACGCAAAGCCGATGAACGACAACTCGCTGCCTTCCAATGGTAAAGCCAAGTACGTGGTGGAAGTAATTGGTGGTTACGCACAAAAGTACGGCATCAAGGTAGGTGACAAGATTAGCTGGCAGTAAAGTCTGTGCGCAATGGGGAATGTTCAGAAAAGTGTGTCAAAGGTTTTGGTCAGATAAAAAATATGGATTCAAAAAGGATGCTCCCAACACATCCCAGACACCCTGCCCGCATCGTTTTCCACATTTCAATGGCCCGGTGGACAAAAAGCCAGCGGCATTTTTTGTCCGCCGAAGGCTGTTGAAATCGTGGCAAACGATTCCACGGCCCTCCTACAGGTGCTTGGTGAAGCGCTCGCCGAAGCGCTCGGCCATCTCACGGCTGATGGCGTTCCAGTTGAACACCTTCCTGTCCCAACCGCCCCTGCCGTACGTCAACACCAGGTAAATCTGCTTGTGCAGCGCCCTGTCGTTCGCCCACGAGCCCTTCGTCTTCGTCACCCTTCGGAGCTGCCTGTGCAGGGCCTCCACGGCATTGGTGGTGTATATCATCCGCCGGGTGTGCTCGCCAAAGTCCAGGAACGGCGTCAGCTCGGCCCAGTCCCGCTCCCACGCATCGGCCACCTCTGGGTACTTCCCGCCCCATTTTTCCCGGAAGGCGCACAGGGCGGCACTGGCCTGCTGCTCGTCCGCCGCCTTGTAGGTGCGGCGCAGGTCGGCGCACACCGCCTTGATGTCCCTGTCGGCGACGAACCGGGTGCTGCTGCGCACCATGTGGACGATGCAGCGCTGGACGAAGGACCGGGGGAAGACCTCCTGTATCGCCTCCCCGAAGCCCGAGAGCCCGTCCACGCAGAAGAACAGCACGTCCTCCACCCCACGCTTCTTGAGGTCAAGCAGCACCCGGCCCCACTCGCCGGCGCCCTCCGTGTCGCGGATGTAGATGCCCAGCACGTCCCGCTGGCCCTCGGCGTCCACCCCGTACACCGAGTACACCACTTTCTTTGCCGCCTTGCCGCCCTCGCGGCTCGTGTACTGTATCCCGTCGAGGAAGACGGCGGTGTAGAACGGCTTCAGGGGGCGCTGCTGCCAACCCACCACCTCGCCCCACACCTGCTCCGTCACCTCCGTTATCGAGGCCGGGCTGTAGTCCAGCCCGTAGAGCTGCTTGAGCTGGCGCTGGATGTCCCCGTAGCTGTTGCCGTGGGCGTACATCGTCAGTATCTGCCTGTCGAGTCCCGCTCCCAGTTGCCGCTCCCACTTCCCGACCAGTTGCGGCTCGAAGCTCCCCGCCCTGTCCCGTGGGGGGCTTATCGCCACCGGGCCGAGCTCCGTGTCGAGCGTCTTCGACGTGTGGCCGTTGCGGCGGTTGGGCTGGCCATTGGCCTTCCCTTGCCGGATGTGGCCGTCAACCTCGCCCGAAAGGGCTGCGTTCACTATCCGCTGTATCAGGCCCGTCAGCACGCCGTCCGCCCCGACAAGGCCGTCGCCCTTTTGGAGGCGGACTATCGCCTCCTTCTCAAATTCTTCGTAATCGAAGGCAGACCCTTGGTGTGCCTCCCGTTTTTTTTTCTTGATTGTCATGCGCAAAGTTCAGTTTTCAAAACCTAACCTTGACACACTTTTTAAAACAGTCTCGCGCAATGAATTGCGCAAGCACCAGCAAGTCCCAAATAGGGCCATTGGCAGTTTGCCAATGGCCCTTTTCTGTTCATGCTACAAAAGCGTGTTTTGGGACAAAAACTTAACCCAAAAGCCATAGCAGCTTAACTGCCAAACACCGTTTTTGCACCCATCTTTGTGCTCCAGCATAATTTTTTCAAAAAAAAATTGGTGGCTTTGGAACAATATTAAAATTAAATCTAAATTTACGACCGAAAAAAACACCCTATTTAAAGACTGATTAGTGAACTTAAACCACAAGAAAACGATATGCCGCTATTATCCAATCCATTCCATCAAGGGACCTTACGCCCAAGCTTTCTGACGGTCCCTTTTGTTTTGAAAAAGCCGCTGTTTGGATAATGCCACCTACTGCTCCTGCCTAATTCCCTATCTGTTTTTTCATCGTTAGTTTTTCACCATAAATCGCCCAGCATGGACTACGCATTCGCACCGGGTAGAACGGGTTACGACAATATCATGAAGCTGCTGTTCCGCCGCCGACCGGATACGTCGTTGATTGACCGAAACCGGGTGACTCGGATTGACCAGTACCTCAACCACCTCAGCACGGCGGCAAGCGTGGCACTGCCAGTCAGCGATTTCATCGTCGCCTCGCATGGCAATGATGCCGGCTATATGCAAATCCAATTGGCCGACATCCGGCTGGCTGGTAGGCGAAGGGCAGAAACCATTACCAGCTTTGAGGTACTGGAAGAAGCCGTGAACACAGGCGTGATAAATATCCCCAGCAGCCTCACCAATCCTCGCCCAGTGGCAGGTGTGCCAGCAGCCTTCCACATCCGGGGTTGCAAAATCGGGCAGGCCGAGCCTTTCGTCAGGAAGCTGAAAGAGGCGCTGGGCGGGCAAGTCACAGTCACCGCCCCCAAACATTTCCACCAAAACCAAACCATACCGAGGGTGGGGGTGCTGGAGTTTTTGGGTTACGATTTCGCCATCAAACGGGAAACGGCATTTGCCAATAAGGCCGAACTTGTAGCGGCATTCCAAGCGGAAAATCTCACTTTTTTCGAGGGCACGCCCGTACCCAACGACAGTTGGAACGACTGGATACCGAGCAACATCCGCAAAAGACGGACCGCCAAGCGCTTTACCGTTAATTTCGGCACCCCAATCCAACGAAACGCTACCCACCAGATAACCAACCTGCGGGTGAACGGACAATTCCGGTACGACCTTGAGGCATTCACTTACACCATCACTTTTTCCGGCGGCGCTCCCGGCACCGCCCATGCCGACCGCCTCAACCACCTGAGCACATCCCTGAATGATGACCCCGTGTTTGCCAGCGGGCACGAGTTTCCCATGTTCAGCCGCTTCGAGTGTAGCTCCGTTTCCAATTTCTTGGATGCCTTCACTTGGACCTTCACTTGGGCGGCTCGGACGAGGGTGCTGACCTGTGTGGGCCGCCGCCACAAATACACCATGATAGTTCCCGTGACCGACCCGGCAACCAATAACCTTTGCCTCAATTTTTTTCCCAATGCTGGCAATCCCACGCCCGTGATTCGCCTGCTGCCGGAAAACGACAGCCGCTTTTTTTTAACCGTTTAACCGTTTAACCTGCAACCATTGCATACGATATGGAAGAAGAATCCGACACCCTCGTAGCGCTGGCGGAAGAAATCGGCGCCGTATTCATCCCCTTGCAGGAGGCCGTGCAGTCGCCTGCCGCTTTTTCGGCCTTCATGCTCGAACTGGGCTGGGTCGTGCCAGTCAACCAAGTGCCGCACCCCATCCAAGACCTCGCCGCACCCCTCAACGACCTAAAGACCATGCTCGAAAGCGGCGACCTCACCCAGGCCGCTTTGGGCAGCTTTTTGACCAAACTCTCCTTGGTCTTCAACAAGGTGCGTGAAATCGCTACCCATCCCAATGGCCTCTTCCCCGCCACCCTTGACGCCACCCAGTTCAAAAATGAATTTCCGGGACAATTGGTGCAGTTCCTCTTCGTGGAGTACCTGCTCCAGAACCAGCCCACCGTTGGCGGGGTTTTGCGCACCATCGGCGTTATCCGCATTGCCGATGTGGAGGAGGCTGGCCTCCGCCCCGGCTACACCAAAAAGGAAATCGCCTGGAACGACCTCGGCAATTTCTTCAACGACCCCACCGCTGTTTTCACCAATGCTTATAACTGGGGCGCTTCGGAATTTAAGTCGCTACAATTCGCCGATACCCTGATGGACCTCGGTACGGCTATGGGCTTGGGCGTCCGCCAAGAAGGCTTGGAGACCGAAATGCTCAACAAACTGACCCAAGGCGCACTCCTGCCCGACGAGGTGAACCCGTGGCAGATTTATTTCCCCTTGGTCGAAAACTCGGTGGGCAGTGTGGCCTTCGAGGTGGGCATCGGCATCTTCAATTTGCCAGAAACCGCTACCGCCAAGCCGGGCCTCGCATTTATCCCTTATGCTTCGGCAGAACTGGATGAGGAAATCCAATTGGCCGACAACCTCTATTTTGTCTTTGAAATAAGCGCCGATTTGCGCCTTGGGGTGGGGCTCCTTTTGCGCCCCGGCCAAGGTGTACAGATATTGCTCGACATCATCGGGAGCGGCGGCGTCACACCACCCTCCAGCCTGCGGCTCAAGTTGGGACTCAAATATGAGAACAAAACAGCGCCCACCATCCTTATTGGCACGGGTGACGGCAGCCGGGTAGAGCTGGAATCATTCACCTTGAAGGGGGGCGGCTCGGTGCTGACAAACGGCGAATTTGAAGTGCTGACGGAAGCTGAACTCCGTGGCGGCAAGCTCGTCATCAAAGCTGGTGAGGGCGACAGCTTCCTGCGCAGCATCCTCGGTGAAAACGGCATTGAGGGCAACTTCGACCTCCTGCTCGGCTGGTCGAGCAAGCTCGGCGTTTACTTTCAGGGCAGCGGTGGTTTGGAGATTTCCCTGCCCACCCATATTTCGCTCGGCCCCATTGAAATTCAGGGACTTACGATTGGCATCAAACCCGATGCAAGCGGCATCCCCATCGAACTGGGCGCTGATGTCAAAGGCTCGCTCGGCCCACTCGAAGCAGTGGTGCAAGGCATCGGCTTCAAGGCCATCTTCACTTTTCCGCCCAACAATACTGGCAACCTCGGCCCCGTCAACCTCAGCCCGGAATTCAAATGGCCCACTGGGGTTGGGCTTTCTATCAATGCAGGCGGCTTCACGGGTGGTGGCTTCCTTTTTATAAATGTGGACAAAGGAGAGTACGCAGGTGGCCTAGAACTGGAATTTCAGGGAACCATCGCACTGAGGGCCATCGGCATTTTGAACACCAAAATGCCCGACGGCTCCGATGGGTTCTCGCTGCTCATCATCATAACGGCGGAGTTCGTGCCCATCCAACTCGGTTTTGGCTTCACGCTCAACGGCGTGGGCGGCCTCCTCGGCCTGAACCGCACGATGGAACTGGAGCCGCTGCGCCTTGGCGTTTACGACGGGTCCATCAACAGCATTCTGTTCCCCACCGACATCGTCGCCAACGCCAACCGCATCATCGCCGACATCAAACGCATCTTCCCACCATACGAGGGGAAGTTCGTTTTTGGGCCAATGGCCAAATTGGGTTGGGGAACGCCCACGCTCGTCAGCGTGGAACTGGGGCTGCTCATCGAAGTTCCCAGCCCGATCCGATTGGCTTTGCTCGGCGTACTGCGGCTCGCACTCCCGACCGAGGAGGCAGCCATTGTTTACATCCAAATCAACTTCCTGGCTACGCTGGATTTTGAAAAAAAGCAATTTACGCTCGATGCCTCGCTCTTCAATTCCCGCATCCTGACTTTTGCCCTCACGGGCGATATGGCCATTCGGATTTACTGGGGCGAGAACGCCAATTTCCTGTTCACCATCGGTGGGTTCCATCCCTCGTACACGCCGCCACCGATGGGGTTGCCCGCCCTGCGCCGTCTCGGGTTGGTCATTTTCGACGGCAACCCTGACCTTCGGGTGGAGTGCTATTTCGCTGTCACCAGCAACACCGTGCAATTCGGGGCAAAGTTGTCGCTGTATGTGGAGGCAGGCCCCGCCTCGGTCAAGGGCTACCTCTCGTTCGATGCGCTCATCCAGTTCAACCCCTTCAAGTTTATCGTCGAAATCGGGGCGATGCTGGCAGTGCGCATCTTCGGCGAAGACCTGCTTTCCATCCGCCTGCGCTTCGTGCTGGAAGGCCCATCGCCCTGGCATGCCTACGGCGAAGGGGAAATTTCCATCAGCTTTTTCTTCTTCAGCATCAGTATCACGGTGCATTTCGATGTCACTTTCGGGGAAGACCGCAAGCAGACGCTGCCGCCGGTGCAGGTGTTCGACCCATTGCTCGAAGCTTTCAAAAAAGTGGGCAACTGGCGGGCAGAACTCCCCGCTGGCTCGAACCTCATGGTCGTCATGCGGGAAATACCGACCGAGGAGCAAACCGACACGCTCATCCTGCACCCCTTTGGCATACTGGAGGTGACGCAGAAGATTGCCCCGCTGAACATGGACATCAACAAGTTTGGGACAAACGCCCCGCTCGAAACACACCGTTTTTTCACGGTAAATTCACTGGCGCTCGGCGCAGAAACGTTTGGGCAAGACCGCTTGGACTTGCTAAAGGAACAGTTTGCGCCAGCATCGTACCGTGACATGAACGATGCGCAAAAACTGAGCAGCCAGTCGTTCGCACAGTTCGACAGTGGGGTGCGCATCAAGGGTTCCGACCAGTTGAAGGCGAGCTACATCGCTGGGTTGGAAGTGGTGTACGAACTGATTTACATACCGGAAAAGCGGCCTGTGAAGTTCTGGAAATTCATCACGGAGCTATTCACCGTTTTCCTGCGGATGAACGCCACGGCGAAATCGCAGCTTGCTTTTGAGCCAAAACGCCCATCGGTATTGGATGCTCCGAAGGTGAAGGTGAAGCATGAGGAATACGTCGTCGCCAACACGGAAACGCTGGCGCTGCACGGCGAGAACCTCGTGTTTGCGACAGAGGCCGAGGCAAACATGGCCAGGGCAAACCTGGTGGCACAGGATGCGGCGTTGATATCGAAATTGCAGGTTGTGCCTGCGTATCAATTGAATTAACAAATTGAACAAACCATCATGGCAATAGCGAGATATTCCTTCCTTCCTTGGCTGCGCCGGGGCATCGCCAACCAGATGCAGGCGGCTGCAAGTGCTGCGCCACGTGCTGAATTGGACGCCGTGCTCACTATCGAAACCCGCAAGTCGCAGGCCAGCAACGAGCACCAACTTACGGGGACGGCGATGCAAAAAGTGCGGATTATCGGCCCAGGCGACGTTATCGGCATCAATCAGCAGATGGTCGTGCGCACCGAACCCCGCAATTGGATAACGGACTTCGAGCCGAACTACCTGACCTTCATCGAGTTTTACGACGAGGATTTCCCGTGGCGCTATACGCCAGAGCCGCCCGCCGGGCACCGCTTGCGCCCGTGGCTGGCGCTAATGGTTTTGAAAGAAAGTGAATTTGAACGGGTACTCACGCCGGGTCGCCCATTGTCCTCCATCAAATTCAAGGGTGGCACCAACGTGCAAAACTTCATGCCCGCCGCCGACCGCACTTGGGCTTGGGCACACGTCCACATCAACGACCTCATCAACAACGCACCGCTCACCGACCACGATTTTTCAGAGGCCGACCGGAACACCCTCGAAAATGTGCTGCGCAACAATCCAGACAAAGGCGTTTCACGCCTCGTTTCGCCACGTCACCTTGAACCGAAAACGGGTTATTTCGCCTTCGTAGTTCCAGCTTTCGAGGTGGGCCGAAAGGCGGGATTGGGCATTGCGATAGCTGAAAATGAGCCGGGTACGGCGTCTTCTTGGGCAAACGGACAACAGGAATTCCCTATTTATTACGAATGGTATTTCAGCACCAGTGAGGCGGGCGATTTTGAAACGCTCGTGCGCAGGCTCGTGCCACGTGACATGGACTCCCGTGTGGGCATCCGCAACTTAGACGTGCAGCAGCCCGGCTTCGGCGTGAACGACGTGCATACCCGGTTTACCGATGTTGAAAAGGGAATCACCCACCCGCTCGACGTGGTGGGACTGGAAGGCGCCCTGAAAGCACCGACGACTCGCTCCATCCCGCTTTCCGCCGACAGCGATTTTGAGGAAAAAGTGGAGCCTATCATCAACCTGCAATTTGAGTTGAGCGAAGAAGGTGGCGCTGCCCCAGCCGAGGACCCGACCATCGCCCCGCCGCTGTACGGGCAATGGCATGCGATGGCCAAGCGCCTAAGCATCGCCGCCCCGGATGCCAATTGGGTGAACGCGCTGAACCAAGACCCCCGCTGGCGGGCGGTGGGCGGCATGGGCACTGCCGTGGTGCAAAAGAACCAAGAGGGTTATATGCGGAAGGCTTGGCAGCAAATCGGGGACGTGCTGGAACTGAACCGGAAAATCCAGTACACGCAGTTGGCGATGTGGGTGACGCAACTCGTGTACGACAAGCATATCAAGGCCAATGTCCCGGAGCGCATTTTTCAACTCACCGCCCCGGTTCACGCCAAGGTAAAAGGCAGCCCCTTCACTATAAAATACTACACAAAGCACAGCCGCCTGACGCCTGTGGTGACCTCCGGTGGGTTCCGAAAAATCACCCGACCGAACAGCATGATGGCCAAGCGACTGCTGCCCGAAGGCGACCGAGGCAACCTTGTCGCACAAATTATTCAGCAGTGGAACGAGGGCAAAATCACCGCCGCCCCGCCGCTTGTTTTGCCGAAAGAAACACCGACGTTGGGCACGGTGTCGGAGGGCTTGATGCCCGCTCCGCAACCACCGGGAACGGAGTCGTTCTTGGCAAAATTTGCCTTGTGGCTGCTCACAATTTTGCTGTTGATTTTGCTTTGGTGGATGTGGTGGTCCAGCTCAAATTGGGTCACAATTATTTGCACGGTGGTTGCTCTTGTTGCAATATGGATTTACAAGCGATTCAAAGCAACGCTGCCCACTACACCAGGCCCAGTTCCGCCAGGGCCAGTGCCACCGGGAAATCCAACCCCAGAACAGGCCAAGGAATTGGAGAAAATTGCGGAAAACTTTACCCCCGAAAAGATGACGTCGGAAGCGGTAAAGGACATTCCGATTCGGGAAACTTTCGACCTCCAGCCGACGGGCGTCGAGCCGCCGAGCGTCTCCAAGCCCTTGCCGACCAACCCCGACGGAACGCCAACTAACCCTGCCGCCGAAGCGCCCGTTGCCAAAGAGTTCAGGGAGGCACTGGTGGAGTTCCACGCCGAGGTGCAGGTGGTGGCACCACCACTGCCACCACGTCCGGCGCTGGATTTTGGCAACGCCTATTCCAAGGTAATGACCGCTATTTCGCCGGGGTTCGCCATCCCGAAACGGGTGGTTCCGCAGTTGCAAGTAGGTCAGGTGGCATATACCGAGTATGTGCGGCGCTACCACGACCATGCATCGTTTTTGCCATTGGGGCCACCGCCGAATTTGTCAGTGCCGCCGCCGGTTTTCGAGGTGGAGCGCATCGTGGAGGTGATGGCTTACCCGCATTTCAAGCAGCCGATGTATGAGCCGCTGAGGGACCTTTCCACCGAGCTTTTTGTGCCAAACCTCAACCTGATTCCGCCGAACACCCTCTCGTTGATGGTCACCAACCAGCCCTTCATCGAGTCGTACATGGTCGGCCTGAACCACGAATTTTCGAGGGAACTGCTCTGGCGGGAGTACCCGACCGACCAGCGGGGCAGCTATTTCCGGCAGTTCTGGGACGTGGACGGCTACGTGAACAAGGAGAACCTGCCCGCCAAGGATTTGGAGCAAAAGCTGAAGGACATCCCCGAAATCCACCGCTGGGGGAGGCGGACCCAACTCGGCGATCACAATCACCGGGAAGCGGGCGGCGACAAGGAACAATTAGTGCTTGTCATCCGGGGCGACCTGTTGAAGCGATACCCAAACACCATCGTCTATGCCATGCGAGCGAAGTGGGACACCGACCCTAACCACCTCAACAACCTCGTGCTGTTTGACGAAACAGGTGAAAACCTGGCACTTAACGACCCGAACATCCTCTACCCGCTCTACAAGGCGGAGGTGAAACCTGACATCACTTTCCTCGGCTTTGACCTGACCATCGAGGAGGCGAAGGGGCACGACGACTTGGCTGAAACTGCCGAGGCACGGGCCACCATTCCCGCCAACCAATTAGGCTGGTTCTTCGTCATCAAGGAAGTGCCGGGCGAGCCTCGCTTTGGTTTGGACGAGGAGTTGACGACTGCCACAGACGGCTTCAAATGGGACAACATGTCGTGGAAAAACTTGGGGGATGCCGTTCCGCTGATTGATGCCGCTGGCACAATCGCACCGAACCCGCCGGGTACGAATCCGCACAACATCAACTGGAACAGCAACTCAGCAGACCTGGCGTACATCCTTTACCAGAAACCAGTGCTGGTGGGGGTTCATTCAAGGGAAATGTTGAAGAATTTGGATAAGTAAAATGAAAGGCCCCAACGAAGGGTGGTTACATCAATAGCAAGTCGAGGAATTCTTCGGCAGAAAGGACTTTGATTTTAGGGAACGGATGGGTTTTCAGGACATTGAAATGCCTATCGTTGGTAACGAGGTAATCGGCGTTGCCTGCAAAAGCGCAGTCAACGAACTTGTCGTCGTCAGGGTCTTCGGCAATCAGGTTCCAGTTGAAATATCTGTTCAAGTAAGAAACATTCGGAAGGTTGTCCAAGGTGTCGAGTACGAAGTTTGCGATTTCCGGAGAAAGGTCGCCCCCGATAATTTCTTCATATTCGGCCAAAATATCGTAGGTAGCGACCAATTCGTAATCCCCGTTTCGCAAGCTTTGCCAAATCGGGTAAAACTTGGAACGCCTCGAAATGGCGACTGTAATGACGTTTGTATCTAAAACGATGCGCATCAGGCAGTCTTCTGGGATGAAGGAATTCGGCGATGCTGGTTGAGGATTTTCTCTTCCGTCAGCCCTTTTTTATCCCAGACCTCGTCGGCAAGGTCGGAGGCTTTATCGGCTAAATATTGACCGATGAGCCGTTTGATTTGGAGCAGGTCTTCATCCGGTATTGGACGGGAATAGAGTTTGAGCAATTCCAATTGAAGATTCGAGAAAGGCTGTTTCAAGACTTTTGTTGACATGGCTATTTTTTCAGCAAATTAAGGTGCTTTTGTCAAGAATGCAAAAGCCATGCAAAAGGTTCTATGACGCAACATCAAGGATTAACGCATTTAACCCCTTATTCCAAAAGGCTTCAACCATATTAATATGAGCGATTTAAAAGACATACAACAGCAATTGAGGTCGCTCCGCAGTGACCGTGACGGCACGGAGGTCAACCTTCGGCGCAATCAGCAGCAGGCGCAAAAATTAGACAAGCAGATTGAGCAACTGCAACGGCAGGGCGACAACCCCAACGCCCAAGGCATGCTCGACCAATTGAGGCAGGAGCGTAAAAGGATTGACGCCGACATCGTCGAAAACCGGAAAGCGTGGCTGGACGTCAGAGCCGACGGCCAACTGTTGGCGAACCGGCTGTTGGTGGAGCAGCCCTGGCAACTCGTGGAACAACTCCCCGACCATATCCCCTTCCTGCTGCTGCCCGTAAAAGTGGAAACCAAATTTGCCAAAAATGCCGCTGGTGGCAATGAACTCTGGGTGCGCTTTTTCCCGGACACCGTGGCCGTGAGCAGCCACGAGGAGGAACTGATGGCGGCAGAAGTGGAAGCTGGGCAACTTTATTGGACCAGCATTTGGGAGACCACCCGGCAGCCAACCTCACCCGATGACTTGCAAAACGCCCGGCGGGGCGCTTGGAACGCCCTTGCCAGCCGCTTCAACCCGCACCGCAGCCTATGGATAGCCAGGGCCACCCGACCCCTCAACTGGAAGGACGAGTTGCTGGACGAAATAGAAGAACTGGTGTTTCCGGTGCAGGAGACCAAGGCCGCTGGCTGGACGCTCGCCCCCCGCTCAAAGGTCATGCCCGACCGTTTCGTGGTGACGACGCTACAAAAGCAAGGCGATAACTTTGTGCAAGCGCTGCCCCCCGCCGTCGGAGCTTTGGTGCCGGATACGCTGATTCTTGGCCCTGACCCGGCGCAGTTGGAGGGCGAATTCAGGCGTGACCCCGTGACGGGGGAACTCAAGCTCGACCCCGGCATGGCGTGGCTTTCCGATTTTGACAAAGCCGTGGAGGTGGGCATGGCAGTGCGCATCCCGCTGCCCAACCCTTGGCACCGCACGGGGTTCGACAGGCTGGTGGTGTTGGGGCTGCGCCTTTCTGCCGATGATTCCGAGTCGCAACAATTGGTGGAGGACCTCCTGAACGGACACCGATACACCAGCGGCATCTCCTTTTTGCCGCAAGGCACGGCCACCAACAACAGCGAGGACGTGCCCTCCGGCTTCAATAGCTTCGACCCGTCCAACGAGAAAAGCTTTCAGGCGCTGGACAACCCCGGCAACATTGACCACTGGAACGTAACGCACGAGCATCACCTGAAGCAGGACGGGCAACGCTTTGCCGAGGCGCTCGGCCTTGATTACCCAGCGGTGGCACCCATCGAAAATGCCGCCACCTCCGACGTGTCGGAAGCCATTGCCATGAACACTGCACTCTACCCGGCCACCCTCGGCGACTTCCTGAAAGACATGGTGGGGCCTGCTTTTGACGACGCCACAAGGAACCTTTTGCAGGGGTTCTTCCAAACAAACGTGAGCGGACGGGGGCATTTGCCAGCCTTTCGGGTGGGCAGCCAGCCTTACGGCGTGTTGGTCACGAGCGCCCTTGACCGCTGGCAATGGAGCAAGGGCGAGCACCTCCGGCAGGAGCAATTTTACGATGGCTTGCTGCTGCATATCCGAAACCTCTCCACGTTCTGGCGGCAAGCGGTGGCTTCCGTGAAACATGCCGGCGACGGCAAGGAACCCTTCCAGCGGCTGCTCGAAATACTTAGCCTGGAGGCCACCTCCACCGAGTATTTTTCGAGAAAAGCGGGCGCTGACGAATATGTTTGGAACTACTACAACTACCAGGGCCTCGCTTACCTTTTCTTCCGGCCCACTTGGGAGCAGATGAAGAAAAAAAAGCAGGAAATGCTGACAGCGGTGGGACTGGGCGGGTTCAATGACCTGCAAATCAACGAGTTGAGCTTTTTCAAGGACCGGGAGCGCCTATATGGCCCGGTCGTGGATGGCGACCCCGACCTGCCACTTTCAGAGGCGGAAGGCATTCGCCCATATTTCAAAAACGAAGCTTTGGGCCTCCGCTTCAACTATGTCCATTGGCTCTTGAACTCCTCAAAGCAAACCATCGAGCGGGAGCAGTTCGTCAACGAGCAGGACAAAGGCGTTTCGCCCCCAAGGGCGCTGCTTTACATGCTGCTGCGGCAAGCATTTTTGAACGAATTGGCTACCACTGGCAAGCGTTGGCTCTTGGCGGAAAAACTCGTAACAGCCGTGCCAAACAATCCCCGCTTGCTCAACATGAACGGCGAAAAGCACGTATCGAACCGTGACCTGCTCAATGTCACCGTGCCGCAAAGTGGCGGCGTGGCCATCGGCGACGAAATTTTGTTCAAACTCCGCTTTCCCGTCGGCGACGATTTCCACCCCAGTTTTGCCCCTATGCTCAACCACCGGGAAGCGGTGAAGCGGTTGGCCGACCTGCCCACTGCCCGATTGGAGCGGCTGTTTGCAGAGCATGTGGACCTGTGCAGCTACCGCTTGGACGCTTGGATAACGGGGCTTTTCCAAAAACGCCTCAATGCCCAGCGCTTTCAACGCAGGGAAAATTTGGTGGAAGGGCTGCCCAACTACAACCGGGGCACCTACCTCGGCGCTTATGGTTGGGTGGAAAACCTCCGGCCTCGTACCGCACCGCCAAGGCCGGTGTCGCCCGCTACTTTTCCTACGGAATTTCAGTCGCCAGAAAAACCACCCGTGGTAGAGGACCCTGCCAACGGCGGCTATATCCTTGCCCCCTCCATGAGCCATGCCGTGACGGCTGCCGTGCTGCGCAATGCCTACCTCAGCCATGCCAACCGGACGAACAATTCGCCGTTTTCGGTGAACCTATCGAGCCGCCGGGTACGCACCGCCCTCGGCCTGCTGGAAGGGATGCGAAATGGCCAGAACCTCGCCGCCCTCTTGGGCTACCAGCTCGAACGGGGGCTTCACGACAACCCCGGCGGCCTGGAGCTTGACGAGTACATCTATGCCCTTCGGGACAAGTTCCCGTTCATTTCTGGCAAAATATCCGAGAAGCCCGACGGGACGCCCGCGGAGGCCGTTGAGGCCAACAACGTGGTGAACGGCTACGACCTGCTGCATTTCGTCAGGGGCAAAACCTACCCTTACGGATTGCCCGTACAACCTGCAAATGCGAACGGATTGCCAGCGCCCGGCACCCCAAAGGCGACCGCTGTGGTGAAGGAAATTGACCGCCTTGCCGCCTCTCTCGATGCCATTGGCGACCTCGCCCTGACGGAGAGCGTGTACCAAGTGGTGCAGGGCAACTACGAGCGGGCGGGCGGCATGGTGCAGGCCATTTCCGAAGGAAAAACACCGCCCGAACCGGACTTCGTGAACACGCCCCGCAACGGCAAGAACATCACCCAGCGGGTGGCCATGATCTTTAGGCCGAGTGCCACGTCCATTGCCGCAGGTTGGGCGAATGCCACCGTGCGCTCCACCGCCAATGCTCCCGTCAATGATTGGCTTGGCGGAATGCTGCCGCCGCCAGTTAGCGTGGCATTTGAAATAGAAAAAGTAGCTGGCTTAAAGGAAGAAAGGACGCTGGCGCAAATATTTGATTTACAGCCGATTGACTTGGTGCTGATGGCGGGCAACCACCTCGGCGACCAGTCCTCGGAACTGGAGCGCTATCTCGTTCACCGGATTAAAATTCTGGAAAACCTGGCCGATGGCGACGAGCTGAAAATTGATTTCAAGAAGGCTGGGGCTGGTAAAACGCCACTCCACCACGTCCAGCCATTGCTGCGTTCGCTGCGGCGGGTCATCACCGAATCACGCCCACTGCACGCCCTGGACTTGATGACGGGCATAGAAGGGCAAAAGGCACCGGCGGACAACCCACGGGGGCATTTCGCCGATTTGGAGGCTTTCCGCCAGCGGGTGCTGGCGATTGCCAACCGATTGGAAGCGGAAACCAACGAGGCAGGGGCTGGGCTGGCCAATTTTTACGCTGCGCAAATCAAAGCGCTGTACCAAGCGTATTGGGACGACCCAGACCACGTCATCGAAGCGGCTTGGGAGGCACGGTTGGATGCCATTCGGCAGCGGTTGTTGGCGCTCGTGCCATTGGCCTTGCCGGAGGCGCTGCCCGGTTCGGTGAGCGGTTTTGACAAAATCCCACTGGAATCGCTGGTCGGGCAGGTGCAGGCTGTTTTGAAAATTTTGCAAAAAAGAAGGAAGGAAGTCGAGGACGGCAAGCTGCTGGAGGCCGTCGTTTTTGACCCAAACTGGAAGCCCACCGAGCGTGCGAACGCCATTGACAACGCCATCGCCAACTATGGCCAAGCAGCGAAAATACTGCTCAACCAGAGCTTCGTGGCGCTGCCGTTTTTTAACAACCACAATGTCATCGAACTGCAAGCCTGCCTTGCGCAAAACATCGAGCCGGACGAACTGGCGGTGGAGACCTGGCTGCAAGGCATCGGCAAGGTGCGGGAAAAAATGGGCAACCTGACCACCCTCGCCACCACCCATGATTTGTTGACGGACGGCAGTTTCGCCTTGTCGCCCATCCAGTTGCCGTTCGATGCGGCTGGCCGCTGGATTGGGAAGGAATTTGGGGAGGATTACGCCCTGCGGAACGACACCACCTCCATCATGCTGCACAGTGCCGAGCCATTTCAGCCTGCCGCCAACTGCTGCGGATTAGTGCTGGACGACTGGACGGAAGTGGTGCCGGAGCGGGAGGTGAACGCTGGCATCAGCTTCCATTTCAACCGCCCGAACGCCATGCCGCCGCAAGCGTTGCTGCTTGCCGTTCCGTCGCAAATCAAGGGACATTGGACATGGGACGACCTCATGGCCATCCTGAACGACACGCTTGACCGCTCGAAAATGCGGGCCGTTGACCCCAACCAACTGCTGGCGGGGCCGACCTTCCAAACTTTGCCCACCGTGATGACGGAGTTTACGAACTTCAATTTCAGGACAATTTGGGCGCACAACGTGATTGTGCGGGCGGGGATTGACCCGGAGTTTGTGGGGACGGCTTGAAGGGGAGGTAGCCCAACGGCGTTTACGCCGCCAGCGCCCTAAAGGGCTTGGACGGGACGGCCTAAAGGCCATGCTACCAATTCCCCAATATGAAATTTAAAACAAAAAGACATGGGCTTCTTTGATGACATTTCCAGTTTGATTTCAGCGGCGATTCGCCCGAAACCCCGCCCCCTCATCCGGGGCTGGAACCGATTAGAGGGCAACCCCCGGAAGGATGATTTTAGCCGAAGCCTCCGGGCGGAGGTGCGTGACCCGCTTTGGTTCTTGAGCCGCCAATGGCAGTTTGGCGAATTTGCGGGGGAGGATGCTGGCTCGCCCATTAGCGCCGACGTGCTGACGAAGCATTGTTTCCTCAACCGCTATGCTCTTGACCGGACTGCTGCCACGGGCTACTCCGATGATTTGCCGTTGGAGGCGCAGGTGGAAAGGGAGCGGGTGCCCGACGGCCTCGGTACGCAAATCCTGTTGTCCCGCTACCTGTTGAAGTTGTTGAAAAAAAGCCTTTCGCCCGGCGAATTGGCCGATGCCAAGGCTTGGTTGCGGGCGGAGTATGCCGTCGCTGCGAACGTGGAAACGCTGCTGCACCGGGAGTCGGAGCAAATGCACGACTTGGCGACGGACCGGGCCTTCGACGGGTATGAGGTGGGGCGGGAGGCCAACAACGGCAATTTTGATGGCAAAGTGGATGCCGCTGCACTTTCCGCCAACGTGAAAGCAGAACTGAAAACGGCGGCCACCCAACTGACAGGGTATTTCAACAGCCTGTTCAGCCAGCCTGAAAGCGCCGCCGACGATGCTTGGAAACCTTCGTACATGGAGTACCAGTTCACCGCCGCAGCGGAGGACGAGGCGAACAAAAAGACCTTGCTCTATGCCGAGCAATATGCCCAAGGCCATTTGGATTGGTACGCCTTCGACATTGACAACCTGCCCGGCGCTACGCTGAACGACCAACCGGGGGCTGCCATCCCAGCGGCCAAAGAAGTGAAAACGAGACTCTCCTTCATCCCAGCGCCCGTATCGTTCGGGGGTATGCCGCTGCCCCGCTACTGGGAGATGGAAAACTACAAGACCGAGTTCGCCGATGTGACCGCCAACACGACGGACGTGGCGAAGCTGCTGCTCACCGAGTTTGCCCTGATTTATTCGAACGATTGGTGCATCGTGCCGTTCAACTTGGAAGTGGGCAGCTTGACGGATGTATTGGGCATCGTGGTGACCGATGTTTTTGGCGAACGCCTGCTGGTTCGTGCGGCAGGTCAGGGCACGGACGAGGACTGGCAACGCTGGACGCTGTTCAACCTGCACACCACCGCCGAGGGCGACCTGAGCGACCATCGCCTGTTCATCCCGCCGACGGTGGATAAGTTGATGGAAAGCCCCCCACTCGAAAAAGTCAACTTCCTGCGGGACGAGATGGCCAATATGGTGTGGGGCGTGGAGTCCATTTTGCCTTCGGCAATGGGCGAGGGCATCAGTGGCCATGAAACCGCTGCCAAGTTGCGGGAGGAGGAGCATCCCGTTCCGCCCGTTTTCCATGACACGGAGGCAAAGATTCGTTACGTGCTTGGCACGGAAGTGCCGTACAACTGGATTCCGTTTGCGCCAGTACACAACCCCGGCAGCAACCGCCAAATCCGGCTGCAACGGTCGAAAATGCCGGGCGTGAAGCGGTTCAAGGGAAAGATTTTGGACCAACCTGCGCCGTTTTTCATACACGAGGAGGAGGTGCCAAGGGCGGGCGCATTGGTGACCCGCAGCTACCAGCGCACCCGCTGGTATGGCGGCAAAACCTTCGTCTGGATTGGAAAACGGAAGCTGACGGGCAAGGGAGAGGGGTCGAGTGGGCTGGAGTTCGACCAAGTGAAGGAGGTGTAAGGAGTTGAGAGGGCTATTTCAACAGGTGCAGCAATCAACAATTTTAGGATTACCACATGCAACCATACAACCATAATTTTTTCATGCAATCTGCCATCCAACTTGCTTTCGAGGGGATGCGCAGCGGACAGGGTGGGCCCTTCGGGGCGGTGGTGGTGAAAAACAGCGAAATCATCGGGCGGGGCAACAACCGGGTGGCCCTCATGCTCGACCCGACGGCCCATGCAGAGGTGGTCGCCATTCGGGATGCCTGCCAGCACTTGGGGCATTTTCAATTAGACGATTGCGTGTTGTACACCTCCTGCGAGCCATGCCCCATGTGCCTCGGTGCCATCTATTGGGCAAGGCCCAAGGCGTTCTACTTTGCCTGCACCAAGGCTGATGCGGCGGTCATTGACTTCGACGACCAGTTCATTTACGATGAGTTGAAACTGCCCTTTGCGGAGCGAAAGATACCTGCGATCCCGCTGCTGCGGGAGGAGGGTCTGAAGGCGTTTGCGGAGTGGCGTTTGAGGGCGGACAAGTTTGTTTATTGAACAAATTGAGTTGAAATTTCGCAATTGAAAATGGCGGACGATACATCCCCTCAACTCCCTGACGCCTCACTTTCCTCCACCCGCACCTTCATCCTTTCCCGGAAATTCTGCACGATATGGAACTCGCTGAGGAACACCGATGCGATTACCCGAATCACCATGTAGGCTGGAATGGCCAATACCATGCCTGCAATCCCGCCGATTTTGGCACCAATCAGCACCACGAAAAAGATTTCGAGCGGGTGCGTCTTCAGGGTACTGGAGAAGATATAGGGTTGGGTGAAATTGTTGTCAATCAATTGGCTGACGAAAAACACACCCATTACTTTTATCAGCATCGGTAAGGTCTGGTCATAAAAATCTTGGTCAAGGTTGGACGACAGTGTGAATATTGCCCCAAATACCATCCCGATGATAGGGCCGATGTAGGGGATGATGTTCATTAATCCAGCGAAAACGCCGATGAGCAGCGCATTTTTTACTCCCAATGCCCATAGCGCCAACGTGACCATCACCGAAAAGCACAACATTTGGAGCATCAGCCCACGGAAGTAGAGGTGGAGGTTTCTGGCGATGTCCGATAGGGCACGTTTCACCTGTTCGTCGTATTGGCTGGGCATGAGCGAGGACAAGAAGTTGACGAAAAGCCCCTGTTCCTGCAAGAAAAAGAAGCTGATGAAACCCACTGCGCCTATCGTGACGCCAAAGTTGCCTGCCGCCGCAAAAAACGACGTAACATAGTTCTTAATGGATGACGGCTCAAAGGAATTGGATAGCCGCTGCTGCAATTGCTGCTCGATGGGCATCTTGGAATCCATGAGGCCATAGCTTGACAATTGGGCTTGGAGATTGGCAAGGGGCTGCTCCAACGACTTTGCAAGGGCCGGGTAGTCCACGTTGGCAACATTGTTCACCTGTTCGATGATGGAGGGCACAAAAATCATGACCAACAGCGCAAGGCTCAAGAAAAAGGTAATCAAGGTCAGGCCTGCCGCCAAGTTGGGGCCTATCTGGAACTTCCAGATTTTCAGCTTTTGGAAAAAACGCATCAACGGCTGCCCCAGCATGGACACCAACCAAGCAAGTACGGCGTACATGACGATGTCCGACAAATACCAAAACAAGGCGGCCATCAAAACAAGGCTGACAACGAGCGCAATGGTACGGTTGGTTATTTTCATGGTGGAAAAATATAGGCGGCAACAGCTTGAAAATGCCCGTTTATGCTCATTCCCAAGCTGTGTTTAGCCGTGACGAAATTTTTATCAAGGGCAAATTTAAATTCCATAATCCTCAACCAATCAAAAATTTTACCTTTGCGGATGGAAAACGTAAAATTAAGTTCAGTAAAATCCAGAAATGGTGAACTGGAAGCATCCAGCAAATTTTTGGGCGAAGCCCTCACCTTCGACGACGTTCTGCTCGTCCCTTGCTACTCCGAAGTCCTCCCCCGTGAAGTTGATATTTCCTCCCAATTCACCAAAGGCATACGGTTGCAGGTACCCGTTGTCTCGTCGGCGATGGACACGGTGACCGAGGAAAAGCTCGCCATCGCCATTGCCCGACAGGGCGGCATAGGCATCATCCACAAGAACATGAGTATAGCGGCCCAAGCCGAGCAGGTGCGGCGGGTGAAGCGCTCTGAGAGCGGTATGATACTCGACCCCGTCACCATGTCGGCGGAGGCCACCGTCGGCGATGCTCTCCAGATGATGCGGCACCACCGCATCGGCGGCATACCCATTATTGACAAAAAGGGCAAGCTCGTCGGCATACTCACCAACCGTGACCTTCGATTCGAGAAGGATGTGACCCGCCTCGTGAAGGACGTGATGACCACCCGCAACCTCATCACCGCCCCCGTCGGCACTGACCTGGAGCGGGCAAAGGACATCCTCCAGCAATTCAAGATTGAAAAACTGCCCGTCGTTGACAGCAACAAAATACTGATGGGCCTTATCACCTACAAGGACTTGATGAAGGTCGAGGACTACCCGCATTCCTGCAAAGATACATTTGGCCGCCTCGTGGTTGGTGCCGCCGTCGGCGTCACCGCTGACATGATGGAGCGGGTGGCCGCTCTCGTGCAAGTCAGCGTGGACGCCATCTGCATTGACACCGCCCACGGCCACTCCAAAGGGGTACTCGATGCCGTGAAATTGGTCAAGAAAACTTATCCGAACCTCCAGGTGGTAGGTGGCAACGTGGCCACCGGTGCTGGTGCGAAAGCATTGGCCGATGCGGGCGTTGATGCCGTAAAAGTGGGCGTTGGGCCCGGCAGCATCTGCACCACCCGCATCGTGGCGGGCGTTGGCGTTCCGCAATTGAGCGCCATCCATGAGGCTGCAACGGCGCTGAAAGGCACTGGCGTACCCATCATCGGTGACGGCGGCATACGCTATTCCGGCGACATCGTGAAGGCATTGGCCGCAGGTGCCAGCACCATCATGGCTGGCGGCTTGTTCGCTGGCGTGGAGGAAGCCCCCGGCGAAACAGTGCTTTACGAAGGCCGCAAGTTCAAGGTTTACAGGGGTATGGGCTCGCTCGGTGCGATGG